>JACREZ010000016.1 GCA_016212665.1 Ignavibacteriota bacterium | reverse complement strand
CGCATCCTGCACGCCGTCTCCGTCTTCATCTTCAAATTTCATCCCGCTGATGCTGATGTTCTTGAAGTTCCCGAAGTTGTTGTCGCCGCTGTTGTCGCCGCTCGTCGCCGTCACCGTGTAGCCCGCGTTTCCGTATGTCTGTGTCCAGCCGCTCTGCGTCTCTTCACTGACATGATACACGCCGGGGCCTAAATCGTTGAAGCTGTACGAACCGTCCGCGCCGGTCGTCCCGCTCGTGAACGGACTGCCGTTCTTTTCGAGCGTCACTGTCCAGCCCGGTAATCCTGATTCGAGTGCATCCTGCACGCCGTCTCCGTCTTCATCTTCAAATTTCATCCCGCTGATGCTGATGTTCTTGAAGTTCCCGAAGTCTTTAAAATTATGAACCGTTCCCAATTCAACCACAAGATTATAAACATTTGGAGCATTGGGAAAAGTCTGAGTCCATCCTGTCTGCGGTTCCTCACTTATGATGTAACTTCCGGGAAGTAAATTTGAAAAACTATAATTGCCCTTTTCGTCTGTTACGGTATCAAGCATCGTCGGTCCAACAAGATGTATTGTCCATCCAGCCAACCCCGGCTCATCCTCTTCACGAGAACTATTACCATTTACATCTTCAAACTTGGTACCCGTTATAATACTTAACTGTATGTTTCCAAAATCAATACTGTCAATTGTACTTCCGGAAAAAACAGTTGTAAAATATTTTTCAGACGCAGGGAATGTTTGTGACCAACCCGGTCGTTGTGCTTCACTGATTACATAGGTTCCGGGAACAAGATGAAAAAATTGATACATCCCCTTTTCATCTGTAATAACCGAATCGGTAGTCGGACCGATTGCTTCAATCAGCCAGCCAGCCAATCCGGGTTCATTAGCATCTCTCGCTCCATTATAATTTAAATCATGGAATTTAATTCCCGTAATTGTACCGTATTGATAATTTCCAAAATCATTTCCAGTATAATCATTATTGTAATCTACAGAAATGTTATAAACGCCTGTCAAAGGATATGTTTGTACCCAATTTTCTTTTTGCTCTTCACTTACCGTATATGTTCCGGGAGTAATGCCTGCAAACTCGTATCTCCCTGTCAGGTCAGTAACTACCGACATCAACCCGTTATTTAATGATATTCTCCATCCTGAGATTCCGGATTCGTCAGCATCTTTGATTCCGTCGCCATCTAAATCATTAAATTTCATCCCGCTAATAGTTGCAATTTTAATAACTCGCAGAATCAATGAAACCGTTGTGGTGCCAACCGGGATACCATTATCTGTTGCTGTGAACTGAATAACATGGTCACCAACTTGAGCATTTGTAGGTGAAAATGTAAATCGGATTGTTGAAATATTTCCGTCTGTACTGTTCGCGGAAAAGTTAGGTAAGCCAGCCGCATCAACTTCTGTATGCGTAGTTTGCCCAAGTTCAGGACTGATGAATGTTACTGTATCATTCAGCGTACTACCTGCAATGACTTCAATAATATTTCCCGGGGGAAATCCGCCTGCAATAGGAGCAATGTTATCACTACCTACATTAAAACAAACTTGTTTGCCGTCCAGATAATTCACTCCGTCATAATTTCCCCCCGGTCCATCGTAGGTATCGTTATCTTGATTGAAACGACCAATCTGAGCAAACTTCACTCCATCGCCTTTGTTCACACCTGCAGTGGCCGGGACTCCACCGAATCCACCCACTCCACCCGACGCGTTTCCTGTGGTCCATTGCATATCTCCGTAACTGAAACAAACGTTGTTTCCAAGACCAACTAATGTATCCGAACCATCAGAGATAATTAGTTCAAATGTATTTTTCTTCCCCGCTTGTTGATTGTAATAGCCAACAGATTCCCAAATAACCGTTAAACGATGTGCTTCTACTTTATAATAGACTAATCCGCTTGCAGGATTTCTTGTATCAACATCTGCCCAAAACGGCGCGACCATCGGATAGCGATTAACGGGAAAACCGGTCGAACTGAATGTGTAGTAAGGTTGGTCAAAAGAGATGTTACCATTATTATTAATATGCACTGCGTTATATGAAGACCCATAGAGATTGAACGCAAATGGCAAATGAATTAGTTGACTTGAACGATCGTCGTTACGATAGTCCGGTGATGAAGCGCCAACAAATGGAACAGTACTGAACGATGCATCGCGAGGGGTCTTCAACGAT
The DNA here is from genome assembly GCA_016212665.1 of Ignavibacteriota bacterium. Lineage (NCBI taxonomy): Bacteria > Pseudomonadati > Ignavibacteriota > Ignavibacteriota bacterium. Next base: position 336,940 of record JACREZ010000016.1, on the reverse strand, counting down.
GTCAGGGGATTGTTAAACTCTGACACAAGATTGAGTTCTCCAGGCAATTTCATTTCGCCCTTATATGTTGATTGTTCCGGAGATGGTATGAGTCCCTTCTCTTTCAATTCTTCCCAGCGAAGAGAACTTTGCGCATCGCTTTTATTCTCTAACGATTTCCATTCGTCTGAAGTCGGAACTCCTAACTTGTTCTGCTGGAGAGAGGAATTCGATTGAGCATGCGAAGTTGCTGTCATCATCGAAAAGAATAAAGTCAAAACGATGAGCAAAGAGAAACTGTTCTTCATACTATGTGAAAAGTAAGAAATGAATTGTTGGGTGGGTTTGTTATCGGAAAAAGAAATAACGGTCCTCATAACTAACTTCCTTAGATTGTAAGGTGTAGAAATAACGATAAAAATACTTATTGAATTATGTTAAACTGTGAAGTTTATTAAAATGCTTTCGCGTAAAACCATGTTTAGTTTTACATAGTTGGATAATCTGCTATCATGCAAAAACGAGTTTCTTTATCTCACTCTCTGAATTATTATAACCGAAGATAAATAAAGACACTACTACCATCTATAAAGAATAAAACCAAAGAACAACTTGGGGGAAATGAACCACCAGGCTATTGAAAAATTATAGAAAAAATCTTTTGAATATTTCTTTTTCAAAACAACAGAAGGCATATTGCTCTACGTTTCTGCTCCACTCAGCACTCACGTAGAAATCTTCTGCTCTACTTTTTGAAAAAGAGAGTCCATCCGCAATTTGATGTGCAAAAGGTAAGAACCTCTTATGACATTACCAAATACTTTTTGAAAAAAAAATGCAATTTTATCATATTTATTAAATCATGTGCAAATAGTTGAAAAAATATATAATCTCAATCCATATTTGCTTGCTACTATAATAGAGAACAACGGGAAACAGGGTTTTTAATCTACTTCAAGGATCTTCATTCTTGAAGAAATACCGGAAATCACCCTAATCGCCCGTTTGGGTTTATGAAAAAAATCTGATAGCAATTCAATGACTTTTTCATTCGCTCTTCCATCAACTGGGGGAACAGTTACCGAAACAACAAACCGGTTACCCTCAGATTCCTTTACTTCGTTTTTTCTTGCATTCGGCTTAACTTTTACTGTAATTTTCATCGTTGATATGTATAAACCAGCCGAGGCTGTCCAAAATGTCCAAGCAATGTAGGACAGACATTCCTGTCTATCGAAATCAATTGATATTCAAGGACATGACAGGCAAGTCACAAGGTGATGCCGTTGGCAAATGCCTGTCCTACTTACTTTCTGGACAACCTCGGTTTACATCGGGTTTCGGTGTTACTTCTCAAACAATTCGTTTGCCTTCACTACTTTCGATTCTTCTTTATTAATTGAAAGTTGAAACGCCTCAATGAACTTATCCTGTTCAAGAATATTCGGAGAGACCGGAGAAGCATACTTAATCGGAGAAATCATATTGGAAATCATACTGTTCATTATTTCATTTCCCTTTCCTTCATCAACCACAACGGCTATTTTTACATTCTTGTAATCAAGATATTTCTTCACTGCCGCGTTCACCTCTTCAACTGACAAGGACTTTAATTCTTTGTCAATCCGGTCAATGAAATATTCCGTTCCATAAAACTCGGAATCCATTTGATAACCGAGACGACGACTCAGTGTTCCCGCCCAGAGTTTTGAATAATTAAGTACAAACTTCTTCGTCTTCTCAAAATCCTCTTTTGATAATCCCTGCTCTACAAAATTTTTGAATTCAAACAACGCGTTTCGAATTGCAAAGTGAGTGTTCTCCGGCTGAACGGGTCGCAACCAGATGCTGAAGAATTGCTGACGAAGCGGTGTGTTCAATTCGGGAAATACATTTCCCGAACCGACACCGCCGACAAATTTTTCGACGTATGAATAATCACCATAATTCAATCCACGGTCGCCGCGCAAGCGATTCATCAACACACCGTTAAATGTTCGATGCTCTCCGAAGTACGAATTGGCAACAAGTAACGCGTAGAAATCTTTTTCTTTTCTCGTGAGTGAAAGCGGATGCCCCATTGAAATTGCAAATGCACGCGCAGGCTTTTCAACCACCATCACTTCGAGATTGTTGATTGGTTCGGGTTTCGGTAACGTCACTTCACTGAACGGAACTTCTGGCAACATTGAAAAATCTGTTTTGATTTTTTCAATCAACGATTTCGGATACCCTCCGGCAATCCCGAACCAGAAATTTCCCTGCGTATAGGTTTTCTTGTAGTACGCTTTAACATCATCAAGTGTACTCGTTGTTAATCCCTGCACCGTTCCGAATTCGGTGTTTTTGTAAGGATGATTTGCATATAACATGGTATTTAACGCCTGTTTCCCAAGTTGTTCATCACTTGTTGAACGGAGCGAGTTTTTCAAATAGTTCAATCCCAAATCTTTCACTCGGCTGAAATCGGATTCATCAAAACGAGGATGCAGCAACAAATCGGTGAACAGTTTGTAAAACGCATCAAGATGGTCGCGATGCACTGTACCGATAAACGTCGTAATCTCCTGGTCAACCTGAACATTGATGTTCGCCGCCCATGGATATAATTTTTCAACCACTTGCTGATACGACAATTCCTGTGTTCCTCCCTGAGCAATGACATACGCGGTGAGCGCGTTCAAGCCTTCTTTTCCTGCCGGCGAATTAATTTCTCCCGCACGAAGAACTACCCGAAATGTCACTAATGGTGAATTGGAACTGTGTATTTCCGTAATTCGAATTGCGCCTTGCGACGCTTCATGAAACAATGTTATTAATGCCATTGCAAATAAAAATAAAGTTGAGATTAAAGGTAAACGCTTCATTGTTGTCCCTCCTCTTGCGTCATAATGACTGTTGTTCTGTTCGTTTTGTTCAGATATTTTTTCGCGACACCCATTAAATCTTCGACGGTAATTTTTTCATAGAGTGAATAAATATTATTCACCGATTCCGGATTTCCTGTAAGTTGAACGTAATGACTGATTGTTCGAGCAATCCCGTTCGGGTTATCTAATCCCATCGCAAACAGATATTTCATGTGCGATTTAATGGAAGCAAGTCGCTCGGCAGAAACAGGGGTTGTCTTTGCCTGTTCGATTGCTTTATCTATTTCCGCACGAACGCGCTCAATGTTTGATTTATCTTTCACACGAGCATCAACCATAAACAGTTCAGGGTCGCGATGGTCTTGCTGGCCGCCATAAATATATTCGACCAACTGCTCTTCAACAACGAGTTTATTGAACAACTCCGACGTTTCCGAAAACAACACTTGCGACAATACATCCATCGCCGGCATATCAATTTCTTTATCATTGAATCCGGGACCACGATACCCCATCGAAACCTGTGGAAGCGTTTTTGCTTTCCATGGGAGATTGATTGTTTTTTCTTCCTTTTGTGGTACATCGAGCGGGACATCGAGTGTGTAATTGCCGCGCTTCCAGTTGCTGTAATATTTCTTCACAAGTTCCATCAACTTCGCTTGTTCGAAATCGCCGACAATAATCAACGCGCAATTTTCGGGACGATACCATCGGTCAAAAAACGTCAGGCTGTACTGATATTGATTCGGCATATCCTGAATATCTTTCAGAAATCCCATCGTTGTGTGTTTGTAGGTGTGTTTCTCAAACGCGTTCTCACGGAGTTTTTCGTAGATAGTCATGTCGGGATTCGAGTAGTTCTTGTTGTACTCACCCAAAATCGCTCCGGCTTCCGTTTTGAAATCTTCCTCAGTGTATTTCAAATTCATAAACCGGTCAGACTCAATATCAAGAATCGTTTCGAGTGCATCCGAACTTGCAAGCGTATGATATGCTGTGTAATCATCGGTTGTGAATGCATTGTTATCTGCGCCGATAGATTTCAGCATTTCGTTATACGCATCTTTGGAATATTTCTCAGTTCCGCGAAACATCATGTGTTCAAAGAAATGCGCAAACCCGGATTTCCCCGGTTCGACTTCATTCCGCGAACCTGCCCGGACAACTGTCCAAACTGCGATGATGCCGGGACTATCAAACGGAATAGAAATGACGTTTAATCCGTTATCAAGTGTAACCTGATTGATGGGATAAGGAAAAATTTTGTTGCTTTCGTCCGAGCCGCGCGCAATCACCAGCGCAAACGGAACAAGACAAAGCATGAGATAAAGTAAGAATCGCATGGATTCCTCCATAATATAATAGAGTCGTTTTCGTGGATTAAAGAATTGTAAATAGTCTGTTCACGTAACGAGTGAACAACAACATTTGTTGCGGCGTTAAGATAGGAATTTTAACAGAGAAACAGAAACCGTTTGCCGATTTTGAATAATATCAGTGATATGTTAACCACAAAGGTCACTAAGAATTTCTCACGAAGAACACAATGTTGTTGAGTCTCTTCTTTGTGAACTTTGTGTAACCTTTGTGGTCTTTGTGGTAAAAAAAACTCACTTCATTTTGCTTTGATTCGAAACATTCATAATCAATTTTCCATTCTGTGATGACTTCACCCAATACCCCTTCCCAGGCTGCAATGTCTGAGCCGGGACATACGCGGAATTATCAAACATAAAATATGATGACTGAACAATTCCGGAAGGAGAAGCAACAACAGCAGAGGAATCTATCACCGAACCAATTGCGCCAATCATGTTCCAACCGGAAACAATAATAGCCGTATCTCTTCTATTTAGTGGCGCTTCAAGTTCAAATGTTTCAGCAGAATCAAACTTCACCCAATAACCGGTTGCAAGTTCAAGAGTATCATCTTGTGTATATCCTTTTTGATAACCAAATGCTGTTGATGCTGAACTTGGAAAAACGCTTTTCACAAAACGGTCTTGTACTTTTAACGGAACCGAAACCATATTCCACCCTGAATTCACTTGTATATTTGCAGTAACAGGAATTCCCTCATCACGAATAACGATATCATCTACAAACCATCCATCCCACGTCGTACCGGTTCCCGCCGCTAATCTGAAACGGATTGTTGCAGTATCTCCTGCGTATGCTTTTAAGTCAATTGTTTCTTTCACCCAATCACCGGGACCTGCGTTTCCATCCAACCATTTTGCTTGAACGTAAGCATTATACGTTTTGAGCACTGTAAATGATTTTCTTCCGTTCGTGCTTATCTCTACATACACAAAACTTCCGGTTCGCACAATCGCGATGTCTTGATACTCAAGAAACGGTTCGGCGCCAAGTACTACAGGAGGCAACATAAAGTATGTCGTTGTCTGTTGATTGTAATTTCCTGTTGGACTATCGGTAATCGAGCGTGAACCACTGTGTGCAATCTGCGTTGTTGTATCCCATGTTCCTGTCCGATAGACACCGCCGTCATCATCTTCAAAATCTTCATTGTACGAAAACAGCAATCCGCCGTGACCGAACAATTCATCTGAAATTGTGCTGTAGTTCATTGGCGTTTCGTTATCCCGCACTTGAAGTTTATACCTATGATATCCTTGAACGACATCATAAAATAATCTCTGCTGTCCTGTATCGGACATTGATTGAGCAACACTGTCGTATAAGTTTCCATCACGATAAATCAGAACGTAGGCATAATCATTCAATGGCGTACCGTCTGTTTGTGCCGACGGATTCTTCCATATCAATGCAACGCCATCCGTGTCATCACGCATTGAAAAATATTGCACAGGATTCGGAGTTGCAGAACCACCGCAAAACGCTGACGCTGAACGAAACAGACTTGAGTCACCGGGAACAACTGTGTTGATGGTGTACGAATACAATTGATGAAGCGTTAATCCATTATCTACAAACGATTCTATTCCCGAATCTACTTCAGCGAGAAAATTTCCATCACGATAAATATGCAACTTGAAATTATTCAGAGGAAGACTATCATTCGATTTCGTTGGGTCGTTCCAATTAAAGACAATCGAGTTCGGTGTTTGATAATCGCTGTATGCTGTAACATTTGCCGGTGGCATCGGGTCGTTCAAATGCAGGTCAATATACGGAGCTGTAAAACTCCGAGGTCCGCCATACGCACCCACATCATTCAATACAGTGCCTCGTGAAGGGTGTAAAGCATTTCCCGGATTGCTCATGTCTTCCACATCGTTATAACTTGCCGCGGGGTTTCCTGCATCAACACACGGCGAAGCGGGAGAAATATAATGGCTCGTATCTACAAACATCGGATTGACATTGATGTTTCCTGTTCCGGTGTATCCTCCCTGCACATCGCAATACGTTATCGAACTTGAACCGCCCGATTGAACAATTTGCGGTTCCGTCGGTGAAGTATTTCCCCAGACAATGCAATTGCGCATGGTGATACTTGTATTGTTAATCCACACACCGCCGACATCCTGTACAGCAGAGTTTTCAATAATAGTATTGTTCTCAAAAATTTTCGGGTTCGTACTTGAACTCGTTATCCAAATTGCGCCGCCATTAAACGCGTGCGCTCCGCTGTTACGGTAAATGACATTGTTCTTCAAAATTCCGCCCGTGTAATACATAACAATGGCGCTTCCATATCTTCCCTGATTGTACATGATAATATTATTATAGATACGCGGGTTGCTGTCACCAATCCTTATTCCACCTCCGCCGGAACTTGTCAATCCTGCCTGGTCCATCGCTTCATTATATTTGATCACATTATGTTGAATAGTCGGCGAAGAAAACTCAATGAGAATTCCTCCCCCTTCACGGAAATAACCACCGCTGTGGATATCCCTGTAAATCGTTCCCTTCCCACCGGTGAGTGTGAACCCCTGCAATACAGTCGTGGTATCTTCGCCCGATTCAAAGATGACGCAACTTGCTGTGTCCGGGTCAACCGGTTGAGAACCGTTGATGATGGTGCTATCAATATACATGACATTCCGTTCGAGAGCGAACCAACTTGTAAGGACAATTCGTTTGCCCCGAAAATTGATATTCTCGAAATACGTCCCGGGAGCGACAAGCACTGTATCTCCGTTTGAAGATGCTAAGATTGCCGATTGAATTGTTGGATAATTCGCCGGCACATTCAATACTCCGGCATTGAGATTAGTAAAAAACAGAAGGAATAAAATGCAAGAAAATACAATTCGGTTCATACGCTTTGGATAATAATAGTTTGGAATTGGCTGAACATACAAAAAAGCCGTTGAAGGGACAACGGCTTTGCAGTGAACAGTAACTATTTTGCAGGGAATGGATAGTGAGGTATTGTCAATTGTTAGAATATGGATACGCCTGAAATGATTTCAATGGAATTTCGATTCTCATATCTCCATCAAGTCCATGAATACGAAGATATGCAACACTTGATTGAGTAAAAAAATGTTTCCCTTCTTGTCGGAGTGGAAACAGAATCAGCAACGTCTCTTCTTTTTGGAAAACATTCTGTCTTCTACCAAAGACAAAACGAGGTTTGAGTAATTCCTGTTTATCGTTTTCTAAAAATATTCTTGTTTCTAAATCACTGATATCGGGAGTGTAACATGGGTAGTCGTTCAAGTATCCCGGTATGATTGGTCTCATCCCAAAGTCTCCCGAACTCGTTGTCCTCACAATACCTAACGGAGATACACATGGAAATGTTTTATTCATTAAGTTCAACAAGACCATGAATGAATCAACTTGGGTAATATCCCGATAATAATTTCCTCGTGCATCGAATGTACGCCCCGTTCTCGAATCAAAATACAACCCGACATCCTCAAGAAAACGCGCTTCAAGCAATGAAGAAAGTTGAGTCCCGTGTAATTGTTTTTTGTATTGTTCTAACCGACTGAAGGCAGAAATGACAAGCGGAGAAAACGGAACGACTGCCATCCGAACTCTTGTATCCTCTATGAAATAGTTATTGACGGAAGAACCAAGAAGAACTGTCAAGCAATCCTCCCGCGACCATTCCTGAACAGGTGTTTGAATAATTTCATCGTACTGCCTGATTGCAAGACAGCCCGATAGCAACACACACATCACAAGAAAATATTTCATATCATTCCCGACGTTGATGTAACGAATCAGTCATTTCGTCTTTGCATCATCGTCCTCATAATCAATGGTGCAATAAAAATGACTCATTCGTCAATCCGAAATCATTCCTTCCGCCCATACTCCTCAACAAATTTCTTGATTGCATCAATGTTCTCAAGAATCAACTTTGCTTTGCCGACGCCGAATGAAAATGGAAACTTCGAACCGGGATTTAGGTTCAACACTTTATTGCCTTTGAATTCTTCTACTGCTGGGGTTGGTTTTTGTTCTTCCATGTAATTATCCTTTTATGAATATGTTGTTGAAAATTAACTTACTAAACATACAAAAACTTTCCCAAAAACAACAGAAATATTTTATCATTGACGATTGAATCCTTGAATCATTCAAAAATTACAAGAATCAATCCTCAATGACTCAATTCTCCTCATCACACCCAACCGCAACATTGACTACTGAACTACTCCGTCTCCACCTCAATATCCCCCGACTTCGTCTCGATAATAATACTCCCGTTTCCCGAACCGATTTTCCCCGTTGCGTACTCATTACTGCTGCGTGATTTTCTTTTCAACGGAATGTTCGTGCTGATATTTCCATATTCCGAATCGAGTTCAAAATTCCCGGAGAACCCGACAGGCATCCGCACACTAACGCTCCCGTATTCATTTTGAATGTTAATCGTATCCGGCGCGTTCAACATGCGAAGTTCAATTCCATCGCTCTTGTTTGTCATGGAGATTGTTTTCGCTGTTAAATTTCTCAGTTTCAACGAACAATATTCAGTCCGGGAGTCCCAATTTCCCGTTACAACGTTCGCGATGATTTGTGAACTCTTTGATTGTAGTTCTACATTTCCATTCACGCTTTTCAGTTCGATGTTGGAATACGGATTATCAATCCGAACATTTCCATTCGCATCCTCCAACAGCAAACTTCCCGACTGCCCTTTCACGGAAATCCGTTTCCCCGCAACTCCACTTACACCGATGATATCAACATCGGAATAATTTGCATCAACCGAAATCCCTTCAACATTATACACCCTGATTGTTGCGCTTGTCGAGTTCAGGTCTACAAATCCCTTCACCTCCTTCACTGTGATGGTTGAATAATCCCCATCGAGCGAAAGATTACCGCTGATATCTTCTAATTTGATTTTCCCACTTTTATCATTCAGAGAGATTCCCTGCTTTGCACGGCTGATAGTCACCGTCGAATAATCCGCGTCCGCAGTAATCTTCCCGTCAAAATCTGCAATAGAAATTGTCGAACTTGAGCCGCTGAGTTTCAGATTCCCGCCCGATTGTTCAATCGTTGTTTTGCCATAATTATTTTCAATTGTTTGAATAGCAGAACAACGTCTCAAGGTAAGTGTATTGCTTACGCCGTTCAGATTCAATTCTCCATCAAAGTTTTCCAGCGTGAGTGTTCCATATTTAAAATCAGAAGTCAACGGATTAGATTTCGGGACATAAATTTCTCCCGAAACATCTTTCTTCCAGTAAAACCGTTTGAACAATTTCCAGAACGAAAATCCGCCCTCATCTACATCTTCAACATGCACCACAACATTGACAACATTTTTTGAAGGCGAAACAGAGAAATCTATTTTTGAATCGTACTTGCTTTCAAACTCTTTGTCGGAAGATTCGACGCGCAACTCAAGCCGGACATTCACTTCATTTTTCTCCCAGGGAATGATACGAACGTTTGCGCCGGACAATCCCCGAATTTCTATTCGTTGCCCGGCAGTCGTTTCCATACTTCCTTTCAACTCACGATACGATTGAGCATATCCAATCGCCACGCATAAAAAAGAAACGAGAATAAAACGTATTGTTGTCATAACACTATTTCTCCTTGGTCAATCATTTGTTGTAATACTTGTAATTTCATGCTGTATAAATTTCTCAGCCGTGATTGCGCGAGCGGAGTGATGTCTCCTGTTCCCCGCTCACTATAAAAGGTAGCAATCGCGGCATCAATCTTTGCAAGTTGTTCTTTCCGTACCTGAACATATTCCCGTTCTTTCTCGTTTGCGAACGAACCGTTTATCAGGTTCGGTAATACTTGTTCAAAATCCTGTATGGCAGATTGATACGCTTCGTTGAAACGAACTTCCTGCGGCTTGCCGTTCTCAATCTTCTGTTGTATCGTTGAATAAATTCCGACCGACGTGAAATACAACAGCACAGCCGCTGCGATGCCGTAGATGAAACTCCTCTTGCTCTCAATATATAAGAGAGACGATGAGGGGGCGGTTGTTTCTTTTTTGATGTGACGCCACATCCGTGTTTTCGTTTCGTTATCGGGATGTTCGTGTTGTGAATAGAATTGTTCAATCATATAGCTTTCTCCATTTGTTCCCATTGAGTTCGTAACAATTGCTTCGTCCGGCAAAGGGTTGCCCGTGAAGCGCTTTCATTGATATTCAGAATTGAAGCGATTTCAGCGTGCGAGTATCCTTCCACCTCAAACAGAAGAAACACACTCCGTTTTTGTTCGTCGAGTTCCTGCAAGAGCGTTTTCATGGTATCATCCCAGACAAATCGTTCTTCCTCCGAAGTATCGTTCCCGTGAGAATGCAGAAGATGAAGTTCGGTTGAATCATGGTTGGCAAAAGATAACACATTCGGTTTGCGTACATCAGTCCTCATTTCATTGATGGCAATGGTAAATAGCCATGTTGCAAACTTTGAATTCCCCCTGAACGATTGCAGATTGTTAAACGCTTTGATGAAGGCGCGTTGCACCCACTCCTCCACCTGCGCCTTTTCGGAAGAATACTGACGCATAAAGCGGAACAACGGCTCAACATGAATATCATATAATTTCCTGAAAGCCGATTGATTTCCACGCTTCGCTTTTTCTATGAGTGTGGCTTCGTGCTGAATCATTTTGTTGTAAAGGTTAGACGCTAACGCTCTAAGAGATGTTACAGGAAAAGATTGATATGACTTATCTTTCTTACACAATGATGGCAAACTCTCCAAACACCTCTTTTCTAAAATTAGTAGAGAGATGTACCATTATAGCATCAATTTATAAGATTTATTTTGAGATGATGTCAAAATTTGTTTATTGGTAAAATAATGTAGAAAACGAATCGGAAACAAAGAAAACGCATGTACTTTCGCTCCTCAAACCCTCAGTCTTCGCGCACTAAAAAAAAAAACCGAAAAACACTTGACAGAATTTATTTTTTTTTATTTATATTGCCCCCGTCAACAAAACAGTTCTTTACAAACTTTTATTACGACATGGGTTTAAAGGACAAATCCTTCCTATGACACCAGAGAATAACAATAATAATTAAACATCACGCAGTTACTTTTTTTTTAACATAATTATAAAATGCAACAACAATATTAATTAAAATTACTTGAGGATGGTATGATAGGCATAACTAATTTTTATTCACCGGAGAACGAGGCTCTCATCGCTTGGTCTCCCAAGAAACGGCATGAGCGAAAACACTTATTCCGCCGAAGGCACAACACACCGATTTTACGGGAAGCAATTTTTAAAAGACTTTCCTACACACAACATAAACCCTCTGTACTTGTAATATAGTTTGTACTCCAGATAATGAGTACAAGCAAAAGCGAAGGCGGTGGATTACTGTTTTCAGTTTTCCATAGTAACAAAGAACGACTATGTTCGTTCGATGGCGAACTACGTGCTTTTCAGAATTCAAGCAATTTATTTTTTACTTTTTCCAGCCACTAACATTAATAGGATGGTTATGAAATACCTTACTCTATTTCTCTTCTCATCAATCTTTTTTTCCTCTTTAACTATTTCACAGGAGAGGCAAAACATAACAACATATAAATTAGATGATGGAATTATTTATAAGACAACAAATAAAACAACATGGCAATCAGTTCCGACTTCAGAACCGGTGCAATTGCTTGCATGGCATCCGGAACGAGCCAATATTGTTCTTGCAGTTATTCATGACATTGTATGTTAAGTGAACACGCAGGCAAACGTATTATGAGCGTGTTGCCGAATTGTCTTTGCGAGCAAAGCGAAGCAATCTCACTATCGAAGGTAGAACAGAATGCGGGATTGTTTCGTCGCTTCGCTCCTCGCAAAGACACTTTTCGGTATTCGGAAACACGCTCAATAAGCAACACGCTTTTAAAAAATGAGTATGTAAAAATAATAGTCGTCGATATTTTTTGAAAGAAACGCGTCTTACACAATAACAAACATTCAAAAAATATTCAATACATTTATCCCACGATTGATTATTGAAGTGGGATGATTATATAGTCTCCATGTATTTTATTACAACAAATATTAAGGTGAGTTATGAATACAAATAAGTATAAAATCATTTTTCTTGCTGTTCTTTTCAATTCTTTCGTTACAGGACAAACCAGTCATGGAGTTAAGGATAGTCTCTTATTTCGTTTCTTTAAACCAGATGGTAACGAAGCAATTATCAATGGTAATGATAAATCGATTCCGATGAATAAGGCAATCCGCGCCATGTTGCCTCGTATGTTCGAGAGAATGAATGAACGAGAACAATCTGTGGCATTGGAAAAACTCCCCCGAAATCTTCGCGAGGTCATCGAACGAACGATGTTAAGTTCTTTGTTACTTACTCAAAGTGATAAATCTAATCAACCATCACCTTCACAGTTAAGTGAGAACCAGAACATCAACTCAAATCAAGTAGGTTCAACACAAACAAATTTCTGGCAAACATGTAACGGACCATACGGGGGATATATCACTTCAGTCGCTATAAATTCAACCGGAGATATTTATGTAGGTACGTTCGGTAGAGGTGTTTACCGGACCACTGATAACGGAGAAAACTGGACACAAGTTACGATTGATTTCCCTCATTTGTATGTTGACTGTCTATCCATCAACGATAGTGGACATATCTTTGCAGGAAGTGATGGGAGTGGAATTTATCGTTCCACTGATAACGGAGAAAATTGGACATGGCTTGCAAATGGTCTGACCAATATGAACATACAAACTCTGGCTATTAATGATAGTGGACATATCTTTGCAGGAACCGGTGCAGGAGGTGGTATTTTCAGATCAACAAACAACGGAAATAACTGGACCAATATTAACAGTGGCTTGACATTCCCTTATATTTGGTCTATTGCATTTAATGACAGTGGGCATGTTTTTGCCGGGGCTGGAAACGGAAATATCTACCAATCTAAAAATAACGGTGATTTATGGTTATTAATTGATTCCGGTTTAACCACTGGATTAATTACATCAATCGCCATTGATAATCAAGGAAAAATCTTTGCATCCTACGCCTCGAGTTTTAGTAGTGGAGGCGTACTACGTTCTACAGATAATGGTATGACTTGGATAGGTGTGAATAACGGTTTGAATGATAAAAGTTTTTGGTCAATTGCGGTAAACGATAGTGGGCATCTTTTTGCTGGAACATATGATGGTTTAGTGTTCAGAACAATGGATCACGGAGCGAGTTGGACTCAAATAATGACACTTGGATTGAAGGATCAATCTGTTTTTTCACTTGCATTTAACCATAACGGACATGTTTTCATGGGGACAGGAGGCGCTGGCGTATTACGGTCAATTGATAACGGGGAACGTTGGACATCGATTAATACAGGGTTGACTAATATACATGTTCTATCTTTGGCTACATCAGCAAATGGACATATATTTGTTGGCACGTATCAAAGTGGTCTCTATAGGTCAACTGACAATGGAGAAAACTGGGAACCAACTAACAATGGTCTGACGGATAGTTATGTTTGGTCACTTTTGTGTACCCCTGATGGACAAATTTTTGCAGGAAATTACGACGGTATTTTCCGTTCAACGAATGATGGAGAAAATTGGACACAAGTCTACTCAGGTTCTTATATTTTCTCATTTGCTATAAATTCAAACGGAGATCTTTTCGCTGGAAGCTATGACAACGTGCTTCGTTCCACTGATAACGGGGTTACATGGGTAGAACAAAATATTGGAACGTCGATGCATTTAGTCGCATCGTTATCCTGCAATGAGAGTGGACATATTTTTGCAGGTTCTAGAAAAGGGGTTGTTCGTTCGACCGACAATGGCGAACACTGGACAAAGATTCTTGATGGTACCGTTTATCATAATTCTCTTTGCGTTACAAAGAATGGTTATCTGTTTGTAAGCACATGGGATACATTCCTCCGTTCTTCAGATAATGGTAACACATGGATTGATCTTTACAATAATGATATTCGGTCAATTACTGCAAATTCAAGAGGACATATTTTTATTGGTGATGCTGCACATGGAATTTTCCGCTCAACTAATGATGGATATTCTTGGGGAACAATTAATTCAGGATTGAGTGATCCAATACCTGATATTTGGGCATTAGCTGTCAGTCCAACCGGAGTAATCTTCGCGGGCAGTCAACTACGCGGTGTTTTTCGCAGCACACGCTCAACAACAACCCAAATTAGTGGTATGAAATTCCGAGATCGCAATGTTAATGGAATTAAAGATTCTGGTGATGTTGCGTGGGGTGGATGGAAAATATATCTCGGCGGTGCGGAGGACGAATCAACCTATACTGATTGGAACGGTAAATACTTATTTCAAGATTTGGCCGGCGGTGACTATATAGTCTATCAGGAAAATAAACCTGAGATGCCACAATCACTCCCAGGAAACAATGGTGTGTACAATATAACACTTACAGTGGGTGATAGCGCAGATGGAATTGATTTTGGTAATTACTATTTCGGATCTATCGAAGGAATAAAATTCGAGGATCTGAATGGAAACCATCAGAGAGATGACAATGAACCAGGCATTTCCGATTGGAAAATTAGACTAGAGGGTCCAAGAATAGATTCGGTTGTTACCGATAGTAACGGGTATTATCGTTTTAACTCGCTTCAACCGGGTTTATACACAGTAAGTGAAGACGAACGTAGCAGTTGGTTACAAACATGCCCGGATTCTATCGAACGTTACATGATTCAAGTGAAGGAAGGAACGTATTATACGGGACATGACTTTGGCAATATGCAATTCAGTGCTATAGTAGGCAAAATATTTTTTGATGAAAATCAAAATGGTGTAAGGGATAGCGCTGAAGTTGGACTGAGCGGTTGGAAAATTTGGCTCAATGGTCCGATAAATGATTCAACTGTGACAGATATTAAAGGTAATTATGGTTTTTCTGCACTTTCAATGGGTTCCTACACATTAAGTGTCGAAGTAAGACCCTATTGTTTTCACAATCAGTCACCTCCGGATCTAGACTCAATAACAATCGCCGACGATTCATTGATATTGGATACGAACTTTGGTATGGTTGGTTTTTGTACGATTAGTCAACTCCCCTCTTCCTATAATCAAGATTGGAATGTTGTTTCTATCCCTGTGATAGTTCCTGACCTTAGAAAGGAAATTTTATTCCCGTTCAGCAAATCAAATGCTTTTGCTTATGAGGGTAGATATGTTCAGCAAGACACTCTATCGTACGGCAAGGGATACTGGCTTAAATTGGAGCTAGACACAACTATTATTCATTCTGGACTTCCTTTAACACGGGATACAATTGAAGTTCTGAAAGGATGGAATATTATTGGCTCGTTCAGTGAGCCGGTTTCTATCGCTCGGATTTTAACGTTTCCTGAATCACTTCTTGTAACCACATTTTATCAATACGAGGGAAGTTATTTTTCAACAGATACCATTCAACCCGGAAAAGGTTATTTAGTTAAAACAAATCAAAGTGGGAAACTCTTTCGTTCTTCAGGTATTTTACCATCAAATTTTCCGAAAGAAGTATCTAGTGCTTTGTCATCATTAAGTAGAATGACAATCGAGGATGCAACAGGTAAATATCAAAACCTTTATTTTGGACAAAAAATGGAATCAGATCATCCATTAACTTACTATGAACTTCCTCCATTACCGCCTGTTGGTGTTTTTGATGCGCGCTTTGCTACGAATAGAATAGTAGAGTTTAGTATGAACGAAACTCCGCGAATAATTCCAATTAATATTTCTTCACCTCAATATCCTCTAAGGATTAGCTGGTTAATGAATGTTCTTCAACCGGTGAATGGTTCAATTGTTATTGATGGAAAAACAATTGCACTCAATGGTAGTAGTGTCATCTCTATTCAAAATCCCATAGAAAATATTCACATACAACTTGAATCAAATACAATCACAGGATTTCCTAAGTCATACGCTTTGCATCAGAACTTCCCCAATCCCTTCAACCCAACCACAGAAATAAAATACGACCTCCATGAAGATGCGTTCGTTTCTCTTATCGTCTATGATGTGCTTGGTCGTGAAGTGCAAACGCTTCTCAATGGGATGGTAAGCGCGGGATATAATTCTGTACCATTCAATGCTTCGCTGTTACCAAGCGGTGTCTATTTCTATCGCTTCTCTGCTACGCCGGTCAGCGGACAAACCGGTTCCTTCACTGACATGAAGAAGATGTTATTAGCAAAATGACGTTAGTCAGTTTGATAATAATCCCGTAGAGCGGGGATTCTCGCGAAGTAACACTATCAATCAGAAATAGAATAGTTCAGCACAGTAAGGGCGATTTGGCCTACTGACCCGTAGGGCAAATCGCCCTACATATTGCCGTTTTTGAGTCGTTTTAGGGAATCAGTTCACAAAACCGGTGAACCGGTTCAGTAACTTTATGTATTAATTCACCGGTTTCGTGAACGAATTCACCGATTTGGTGAAATAGTTCAACGGAATGGTGAATTTGTTCATACTATTCGTGAACCGGTTCATAACAAGGGTGAACTATTTCAATACTTTCATGAACGTATTCAGAGGAAAGGTGAAATAATTCACCTCGTCGGTGTAGTATTCCTAGAATGGTATGTGGCAATGCTCTTTTACAACTGTATCAGACAGGAGTCTATCCAAAAGTCTGAACAATTTCACTATTTCGTCGAATCTGCTTTTGGAGAAATTTCCACCGGTAAATCGTCTCTTCCGCTCCAGTCTTCAAACGAACCATCGAAGAGATGCGCTTTATAGCCTAAGTATCGCGCAACAACATACACCAAACTGCCGGTCTGACCGACATGACAATACGATGTAACTTCTGTATTCGCTTTCACTCCGGCATTGAGAAACATCTCTTTCAATGTTGGTTCATCAAGAAATTTGTTTGTACTATCCACCAGTGTGGAATAGTAAATATTTTTCGCGCCGGGAATGTGTCCCGCACGTTGCGCTCCTCCTGTGGTACTGAGATAAAACTGCGGGGCGCGTGCATCAACGATCGTCATTGTTGAATCACCCAGATACTTGTTCACCCAATCTGCATTCACAAAAATATCTGATTGAATATCCGGCGTGAACGAACTCCGTTCCACCTTCGGAATTTCTGTCGAGAGCGGATTTCCATCCGCTTTCCACGCTTCAAGTCCGCCATCAAGTATTGCCGTTTGATTTCCCATCCCCAGATATTCAAACGTAATAAACATGCGCGCAACCGGACTGACATTTCCACCGACTCCGCACAGGATAATTTTCGAATCATTGGAAATACCGAGTTCTTCTACCTTTGCATCAAGTTCTTCGACAGGAAGCACTTCATACGATAAATCGGGATTGGACATCGCCATCCATCCGTGCCAGAGAAAACGAGCGCCGGGGATATGTCCTTTCGTATACTCTCTCCGGGTTTGTGCAACCTGAAGAACAACAAGATTCTCGTCATTGAGATGGTCCTTCAGCCATTGCACATTGACAACGATTGGGAGCGTTCTTTTTTCAGTTTGTGCGGCGGTTCCTCTATTGCTTAAAAAACAGAGCAAACCAATAATAGTACAAAGTACAAACAGGGTACGAAGCGATTTCATAGGGAGTTCCTTTATGTTGATAAACGTTTTCTTTCTTAACGTACGGAATTTGTAACTGTTTCACCAATCACACTTGAAAAAAATAGGAAGAATATCCCTTGTTTCTGGTGTAGATATTTTTTATTATGAGAAAAATTATTCTCACAATTTCACGGTCATTTCAATGAAAACTACAATAACGGGGGTTTTCATATTGACGGTATTTGTTCTTTTCTGTATAGAAACCGGTTTACCCCAGGAAACTGTCTCAGAGCAAGAAGATACTTCGTTAGATTCACTTCTGAATATGAAAGTCAGTACGGCGGCAAAATACTGGCAGACCAGTAGTGAGGCTCCTGCGTCGGTTACTATCATTACCTCCAAACAAATCGAACGCTATGGATACTCCACGCTTGATGATGTTCTCCGTAGTGTTCGCGGCTTTTACACCAGTTACGACAGGAACTACAGTTATATCGGCGTTCGCGGGTTTAGCAGACCTACAGATTACAATGACAGGCTTCTCCTCCTCCTTAACGGTCATACAATGAATGAAAACGTGTATGGCTCGATGCTTGCGGGGAACGACTTACCGATTGACCTCAGGAGTTTAGATAGAATCGAAATCGTCCGCGGTCCGGGCTCCGCTCTCTATGGAACGGGAGCGATGTTTGCCGTCATCAATCTCATCACAAAAAAAGGAAATGATATTGACGGTATCAATCTTTCCACCGAGTTCGGAAGTTATGGAAAACTTGGAGCAAATGTTCTCTACGGCAAACAATTTGAAAATGCTCTGGATGTCTTGTTTTCCTTCCGTGCAGGCAAAATTCAGGGTCAGGATTTGTACTACCGAGAATATGATAGTGTACAAACAAATTACGGCGTTGCACAAAATATCGATGACGAACACTTTGCCGGATTGATTGGTTCGCTTCAATACAAGTACACCTCGTTGCTTGTTTCGTTCACGAATCGTTTCAAACGAGTCCCGACCGCCGCATTTGAAACTATCTTCAACGACCCTTCTTTTACCTCAAGAGATAAACGAGGTCTCATCGAACTCTTGCATGACTATCCGTTCGCTACCGATAAAAACATTATGAGCCGTCTGTACTATGATTATTATGAATATTTTGGCTCCTATCCCTATGAAACCATGCTGAATTATGATGCTTCGACAGGAAAGTGGTATGGAGGAGAAGTACAATTTCGATGGGATGTTTTTCCCGGCAACCGGTTTACCATCGGTACGGAATTCAGAAATAACCTCCATTCCGATTACCGTAACTGGACAGCCGATTCCGTCTTCTTCGATAAGAATTTTCCGTTCAATATTTTTTCTCTCTACCTTCAGAATGAGTTTCAGGTTTTTGAGAATCTTTCTTTCACCGCCGGAATTCGCCGTGATGAATATTCAACGGTGGGGAGCGCTACGACTCCACGACTTGCGCTCATCTTCAACATCTTGCCGACCAGCACGTTGAAAATGCTTTACGGCGAAGGCTTTCGTTCTCCTAACACCTATGAAACCAACTACGAAGACAATTTCTCTTCTTGGGTTCAAAACACGAATTTGAAACCGGAAAAAATCATTACCTCTGAAATTGCATGGGAACAGCGATTCACTAAAGATGTTTTTGGCGTTCTCTCTCTCTACTCGTATGATATGGATGAGTTGATTGATCCGGTCATTGATTCTTTGGGAATTTCACAATTTCAAAACATCAGCGATATTCATGCTCAGGGAATTGAAACAGAACTGAATTTCCGCACCGATATCGGTCTGAACGGCTACACAAGTTTTATCTATCAAAAAGCACGGGACCCGCTTTTAGATGGTAATATTTCAAACTCCCCAACGACGATTCTCCGTCTTGGGTTCTCGTATCAACTTGTTCCTTCACTCACACTCAGCAGTGAAGTACGTTATACATCAGAACGATACACCGTCAATCGTACCACAACCGATCCTTTTATCATTGCAAATCTGAACATTCATGCAAAAGCAGGAACAAAGGCAGAGAGCGGAATTGGAAAATTGCTCAATAATATCGAGTGTTCTCTTCTTGTTGAAAATATCTTCAACACATCGTATGCTACCCCTGGTGGAATAGAGCATCGTCAAGATGCAATACCACAAGATGGAAGAACCTTTCTATTCAGAATCGGATATACGTTATAAATTCTGACGATGAAACGTTTTTCCGCACTCATCCTATTTCTCTCCCTGTTTTGGTCGAACTCCTTTTCCCAGGAAATGCCGGTTCCGGTGGACATTCAATTCCGGCTACTGAAAAAAATTCTCAGTTACGACAGGAATCTGAGAACGAGGTGTGGCGATACATTAGTCATCGGCATCGTTTACCAGAAACGATTCCGTAGTTCACTCAATACAAAAGAAGAAATTCTCCGTGTCAGCGGTGAACAACCGGAACAGAACATTGAAGATGTTCCTTTCATTTGTACTGCTTATGAAATCAATTCAACGGCAGAAATGGAACATCTCCTTACAAACAACAATCTTGATATAGTTTACCTGACTCCTTTGCGTGGTATTGATATTGAACAGGTCGCTCTTCTGTGTAAGGAAAAATATGTTTTTACGTTCACCGGTGTCCCCGCCTATGTTTCCTCAGGCATCATCGTAGGTATCGATTTAAAAATTGAACATCCACAAATTCTTATCAATCTTTCATCCGCTAAGGCGACAAAAGTTGATTTTAATTCCCAGTTACTTAAACTCTCCAAAATAGTTCATTAACAACAGGAACGATACATGTCCCGGTTTTCACTGAGTATTCGGAATAAACTTGTCATTCTTTTTTCCCTGTTGGTTTTGATTATTTCAATCTTCATTTACATCTATGTGCCTTCCCGTATCGAAGAGCAGGCGGGGCATGCGTTGAGGGAAAAAACAAAGAGCATTGCTCGAATGACTGCGTTCAGTTTAAGTTCCGCACTTGTTTTTCATGATGTGCGAACACTCAACGAGGAACTCCAGGGAGCGAAACAAAACAGTGATGTCGTGTATATCGTCATCCATAACGATACCGGGAATGTGGTTTCGGAATATAATCTTGTTCAGGCTGAACAACAAGCATACTCAGTAATTGACACACACAATATTCTCTCGGCAAACGAACAACTCTATAAAACATCAACTCCGATTTTCAGCAACAATAAAAACATCGGGACATTATTTATCGGTGTTTCGTTATCGAACGTTCGTCGTGAAGTTGAAAAGAGTAAAAATAATATTGCCCTTGTTAGTTTTTTTGTTTTTCTCACCGGGATACTGACCGTGATAGGCTTTAGTAGTCTTGTCACTTCTCCACTCCGGCAAATGGTGAAAACTGTTGATACAATTTCTGAAGGCGACCTCACGCATCGCGCCGTTGTTGTTTCAAACGACGAGGTTGGACATTTGGCTCGTTCGTTCAACAGGATGGTTGATAATGTTCAGACCGCTCATGAGGAACTTGAACAACTGAACCGGACGCTCGAAAGACGCGTTGATGAACGTACCAAGGAACTCCGTCTCGAAATCAATGAGCGAAAACAGGCGGAAAGTAAATTACGAGAAAGTGAAGAGCGGTTCCGTCAACTTTCCGAAGCAAGTTTTGAAGGAATTGCAATTCATTCGCAGGGCATCCTGTTAGAGGGAAATACAACCCTTGCGCGCATGTTCGGGTATGATTTACAGGAGATGATTGGAAAAAACGCTACTGACTTTGCCGCCCCGGAATCAAAAGCACTTGTTGAAAAAAATATCCGTTCCGGGATTGAATCCCCGTATGAAACAGTCGGCATCAGGAAAGATGGAACGACCTTTCCCGTAGAACTGATTGGCAGGGCGATGAACTATCATGGAAAAAATGCACGGGTAACTGCTATCCGTGACATCACCGAACGGAAACAAGCGGAAAATGCCTTACGCGATTCAGAACAAAAACTACGTCAAAGCCTTGCCCTGCAAAAACGATTGCTCAGTTCGCTCCCGACTATTTCATTTATCACGACAGATTTTCAGGCAATGATTACATCGTTCAGCCCGGGAGCTGAGCAAATTTTCGGATACACGGCGGAAGAAGTTATCGGGAAATCGGTCGCACTCGTTCATCTCCCTGAAGATGCGGCAAAATTCCCCGAAATCATTCGCAAGCAACTTGCCGGACACATCGGGTACAGTGGCGAGATGACTCTTATCAGGAAAAACGGTGAACAATTCCCTGCTCAATTTATTACTGCCCCCATCATGGATGCCGACGGAACTGTGATGGGATTACTCGGTGTATCCCAGGATATTACCGAACGAAAGCGACTCGAAGACCAACTCAGGCAGGCACAAAAGATGGAAAGCATCGGAACACTTGCCGGCGGCATTGCACACGATTTCAACAACATTCTTGGAATTATTCTCGGCTATGTTTCCTCTCTTCAGCGAAACAAAGATTTCTCGAAACAGCAGTTTGATAAAAGCGCTGAAGCAATCAATAAAGTTATCATACGAGGTGCGAATCTCGTGCGACAACTACTGACGTTCGCGCGTAAAACAGATGTCCAGTTTGAGCCGACAAACGTGAATGATATCATCATCGAATTGGTGAAGATGATTCAGGAAACGTTCCCGAAAACAATTACTGCGACCTTTTCTCTTGATAAAAACCTTCCGTTTATTATTGCAGACCATAACCAACTTCATCAATCATTATTGAATTTATGTGTGAATGCACGCGATGCAATGCCGAATGGCGGTACAATCAATATTGCTACCTCCATCGCCCCTAAGAGTTCTATTGTTCAACAACATCCCGAAGCACAGGAAGAATACTATGCTTCCATCCTTCTCAGCGATACAGGGACCGGAATGAAGAGGGAAACAGTTGAACGAATTTTCGAACCGTTTTTCACAACAAAAGAAATCGGGAAGGGAACGGGATTGGGACTTGCTGTCGTGTATGGAATCGTGCAAAGTCATCACGGTTTTGTTGATGTTGAAAGTATTCCGGGCTCAGGAACAACATTCCGAATCCTTCTTCCGATGGTTCCGGGTAGCATTGAGGCTATTAAACAGGAACCGGAAATCGAACAGTTTATTCCGGGAGGAACAGAAACCATTCTTATTATTGAAGATGAGGAATTATTGCTCGAACTGATTGATGCTTTGTTACAGCAATACGGGTACACTGTCCTCACGGCACATGATGGTGAAGAAGCCATTTCATTGTATGAAAAACATCACTCAAACATTCAACTTGTCGTAACCGACCTCGGACTACCGAAGATGAGCGGTTGGCAAGTGTTTCTAAAAATGAAAGAAATCAACAGAAACGTGAAAGTCGTTTTAGCGACTGGGTATTTAGAACCTCACGAAAAAAATCTTTTCTTCGATGGTGGAATTCTGGATATTCTCACCAAGCCGTACGAGCCTGCAGAATTATTGAAAAAGGTTCATCAGGTTATGCATACTCCTTCGTAGTTTCACCTCGCCGCTTATGGAGAGAATGGACGATGGCAAGTAATATTTTCTGAGGGAGAAAACGGATACAGAAAACCAGAAGTTTGTTCAACACTCCCGGAATAATAATTCTCTTCCCTTCTATCATACCTGCATATGCAGATTCTGCTACGGAGTTCGCATTCATCATGAAGACAGATTTCAACAAATGCATGTTTGCCATTCCGGCGTGATGTTGGAATTCTGTTTCCGTCGGACCGGGACATAATGTCGAAACTGTAATTCCGGTTCCTTTTACTTCTTCGGATAACGCCTCAGAAAACGAACGAACAAATGCTTTCGTTGCATAATACACAGACATCTTCGGTCCGGGAAGAAACGCGGCAACCGAAGCAACATTCATTATTTTTCCCTCTCCCCGTGCAATCATTTCCCTGAGAACATACTTTGTAAGTAACGCGAGATTGACCATGTTGAGATTCATCTCGCTTTTCTCTTTTTCTTCGTCAAGTTCCCAAAACTTTCCCCACGTTCCGAAACCGGCGTTGTTCACGAGTACCTCGACAGTAATTTCTTTTGCCTGAAGCACCCGATATAAATCTCCGGCTGAAGTTGGAAGCGAGAGGTCATATGAAATCACCTGACACGTAATGTCGTGGATTGCCTTCAGCTCTTCTGCAACCAGAGTTAATCGTTGCTCATCACGTGCAACCAAAACAAGGTTATGTCCGTTCCGGGCAAATACTTTGGCAAGTTCAAGCCCGATACCGCTTGAGGCACCCGTAATAAGCGCTGTCCCTTTGAGAGACTCACTCATTATTCACTGTAGAATAAAAAAAATGCCGCCTACTTTTTTGAAGCAAGCGGCACTGTGAATTGTTCACGAAACTTATTTTGAACGCAATTGACTCACCCAGCCCGGGATAGGAGAATTAGTTTTATAGAAATACTCCGCCGAGTTGAAGGTATTGATATCGCTATCAACTTTGTCTGCATACCGGGCAATTGACCACCACTCAGGAATTTCCGGCGCAGGTTTGTTGTGGGGGTAATCAACAGTAATATGTACATCACCAAATCGAACTACCTCGAGAGTGACTGCATCTAAACCCAAAAATTCATCTGTAACAGTTGAGTTAAGTTGGGATACTCTTAACAAGCGGATTTCACTTGATGGGAAAATGCTCCATTTTGCTAACTTAAAATCACCGCGTAATTGTTGAAAGAAAATCGAATCGAATCTGTCGGAAGAAAATACTGCGGCAACATCAAGAGCGAGCAACGTAGCGTTGTTACTGGATGCGGCAGAAAAATGATTGTCAAACCTGTCTTCATCACTTGTAACAACGAAAAAGTTTCCCGGTTTTAGAGTAGCATTACCCTGCGCCTGTAGGTAAAGATTTCCTGTATCAACCTTTGTGATAAAGTCGGGGTTGTAGTCGAACGGCGGCTGAAAGAAGATGTGTCTGCGTTCACCATATATTTTTAAAACATACGCACTCTGGGAAACTGTCAAGAACGGACTGACAAATGTACCTGCAAGAAGGTTCTCTGTTGTCCCGCTTGATTGCTGACGCCAATTCAATCCGCCATCGAATGTATAAAGTACAAGTCCGCCATCTCCATAGATAAATCCTCGTACAGAATCCACAAACTCGACATGATTGAGATTCACAGTGGTGCCGCTGTTCTGACTTGTCCACGTGGAGAAACCTTGAGTTCGGGTATTGACAATAGTTCCGTTTTCACCGACTGCCCATGCATATCCTTCGTTCACATACGCTACTGATTTCAGATTTGCTGTAACGCCTGATGCATCAAGGTTCCACGTAGCGCCGCCATTGGATGTATATAAAATTGTCCCGTTATCCCCGACACAACGACCGCTACTGGAACTATTCGCCTTCAAAAATCTGATTGAATGGTACCGAACCTTCCTCGGAACGGCTTGTGCTTGCCATCCGATTGCAAAACTATTCAATCGTAATATAATACTGTCGCCACATGCCATAGCAGGTGAAACATCGGTGGCGAAAATAGAACGGATTTTGTTTGTGACTAATTTGACGTTTGTGCCAGTTGTGTCTATTTTTACTTTCGACCATGTAACACCGCGGTTTGCCGTTGTGAGAATGACACCGCTATCCCCGCACACCCATTGGAGCTTTGCATTCGGCGATGAGTAAGCGGATAAAACCCAATTGCTATACAAATTAATGTTTTGATTGGAAAATGTATAGATGACAAACCATGTTTTTCCTTTATCGTTACTTCGATAGATTTTACCTTTATCACCCACTGCAAACAATGTATCTTCAGTAAAAAAATCAATGCTGTTAAATTTCGGAACGACACCAGTGAGTGTATCATCCCAGGTAGCTCCGGTATTTGTTGTATGTAAAACAACTCCACCCGAACCAACAGCCCAACCTTCCGCAGGAAATTCATAATTGAAAACATTGATATTGTGATTCGTCGGATTGAACAATTCAATCCAGGAATACGAGTAGAATTTATCAGGTGAAATCGTATAAACTTCATTGATGATTAAATCATTACCAACCGCCTTTGCCGGCAATGGCTCTTTGTCGGTCATTAAATCACATCCGGACAAAGAGATTATCAATAAAATCGCCACAGTAATTGTAAATTTTAACTTCATCAAAATCTCCAGTAATTTTCCATGTTCATTATTATTCATTTAGAATTGCATTTCGAAGGTAAATGAGTGAGTGCCGGGCAAGTACGTGAAATTATTATACCCGTAATCAAACATCCCGTCCACACCGAACGATTCCAACTTAATACCAAAGCCACCTGTTACATTTTCCTGGTCATAGGCAAATTTCCACCCGCCACGAAGAGCAAATAAATTATTCACAGAATATTCCGCGCCAACATTGTACTGTTCGTCCGCATCGTTCAAGCGTGTAACCTGCAAGGTTGTAACCATCGCATGGTTGTCTTCTTTGATGAGGTCATAAAGAACACCGAACCTCAGCGCTGTGGGAAGAGAATATGTTTCTTTAATATATTGTAAGTCTTTTCCGATATTTGTGAGCGAAACTCCGATACGGCTGTTTAATACCGGAATATCATACAACGTACCGATATCGAATGCAAACGTCGAAGCGGAGTATTCAGAATTAAAAAGACTTGAGCGAATAATTTTTGTACTTACGCCCACAACAAATTGGTCAGTAACTTGACGGGAATATGCAAAACTAATTGCATACTCACTTGCACGGAACGTCCTTCCATCACCTTCCGGAAAAGCATTGGTCGTCACCTTCATTTCGTCGGTTGCAAGCATCATCATTCCAACCCCGATATTTCCGATACCTTCTAACCGTACTGTTGCACCGGCATAGGAATAATCTATTCCGGCGAACCATGATGTATAGTTAATACCGACACCATAATTTGTCACCGACATCATTCCGGCGGGATTGTAGCCAATAGATGCGGCACCCTGCGCCAATGCAACCTGTGCGCCCCCCATCCCGACCGCTCGTGCGCTTAACGGTAATTTCAAAAATTGTCCCGTTACCGAACCTGAACGGTTTCCTGAAAAGCCGTCCGTTGAGACGAAAAACAGGAGCAGGATTACCACTCCGATGATTTGTTGTAAAGTTCTCTTCGTATTCATAATGTTATTCCTTTCATTAACGAATCAAAACAAATT
The DNA here is from genome assembly GCA_016212665.1 of Ignavibacteriota bacterium. Lineage (NCBI taxonomy): Bacteria > Pseudomonadati > Ignavibacteriota > Ignavibacteriota bacterium. Next base: position 309,955 of record JACREZ010000016.1, on the reverse strand, counting down.
TGCCGACTTGTCTTCCGTATTCCGATTCTACCGTGAAGACATAGATTCCGCTAGCGAGAGCGCGATGGCTTTCACTTTGAATATTCCAGTCAATTTCTCCTACATCGCTGGTTCCGGCATCGTGTTCCAGTGTGGTGACCAAGTCACCGGCGATTGTAAATACGCGAATCGTACACTTCCTCGGCAGATGGATGAATTTGATTTTCCTTGCATTTTCATCCCAGTTGTAATTCTCTCCTTCAAAACCACCTTGTTGTCTCGTATAGTTTTCATCTACACGATAAGGATTCGGTACTGCTAATACTTCTCCGAGTTCCTCGGAAATAGAGAATGGCAACTTCACCTGAATTGCGTTTTCTAATAAATCCGATTCTGTATTCTCACTGTAGAGTGAGTCATACAGAACACCTCCAGAGGCAAGAGGACGCGCTATAACAGTCAGATCCGGAATTCCAAATGATGTGACCGCGTAGTTGTACACTTTTCCTCGAACGAGATTTGTATCAACGAAAAACGTGTCAAGTCCTACATTGTATTCATATTCATCTCCAGGCATGTCAAACTGCTTTATCAGAGTGTAACTTTTATAATCCGTCATATCGGTACTTTCACTACGATACAGCCTATACCCTTCAAAAATTCTTCCTCCTTTTTCATGCCCTTCCGGTGGATTTTTCTTTCTCCAGTGAGTATCGGGCAATGCCTGAACAATCTTACTTGAATCATCCCAAGTTTCGTATGGTAATTTTTCTGGAACACAACGATATTTCCCATCGCCAACCGGAGTCATCCCCCCCCCGCCCCATGTTAGGGTGATTTTTTTGAATCCTACATCTGTGTTAAGACAAGGTGATGGCGGAATTTTGGGAGTTCGATAATTTCTTCCCCAGAGCTTTATAGCTTTTTCCGCTTGTTCTTTAAGGTTACGTGTTCCACTGGTAATACCATCACCAACTATTAATGCTACTGCAATTTTAAGAGTATCGCCGGGTTTAATAGTTTTAAATGGACCGAAAGAGAAAATAAATCTTGTATCGTTCAGTGAATTCTCGCTTTGATTTCCTTTAATACAATTGGTGTTGCCAAATGCTTCGCACGACATACATGAATAGAGGTCTTCATCGTTTATAGTTCCGCAAGGAGCCTCAAACTCGTGCCATTGGAAAGTATATTTCAGTGATTCCAACGCAATCGGCGTCTCAAGAACAACCAATCCAAGCGGTGTGGCACCTTGCTCGACCGGATTATGAATATATGCAGTTCTCAGTGAATCGAAATACGCGGCATAATTTCTTTGGGGAGAACCCGAAGGACCATGGACATCCATATCAGCAAAGAATCCTACATATACATCGTTCAGCGAATCGCTTGCTTTTTTTCCAACGTTCACAAAATAATATTCGAATGGAATAATACCATTTAAATCGGGTCTGTTCCAGGCATACGATTTTTGAAAGACCTTCATTTTCAATGGTTGATGTGATGTTGGTAGATGACTCGCAGTATCAGTCGCCGACATATAGATATCATTGTCGGAGAACGCTGCAAAGTCTTCATCAACATGCGGTTCACCATGGTCTGGAATACCATTACCCTGGGTATAGTGGTCCCTGCTACGTTTGAATGGTAAAGCATTGGTAACAGGGTCGGGTTTGCACGAATCTTTTTTTGATGGTTCCCAGTTATCGTACCCCGGGTCAGGATTCGTTACAGGGTCATATCCACCCTTACAACCTGTCTCCTCAACATCAAGTAATCCGTCTTTTCCAATATCATCATTGGCGAGAACCCAATCACCGTCATTATCAAAACCATCAAGTTCGTCTTCGTTGAGTCGTCCATCGCCGTCATCATCAATATTCCTGTTCCCCATTCCTTTTTTATAGTATCCTTCCCTATTTGGGTTATACCCTGTATCACTTGCTGAGGTTGTCCAAATTCTATCACGGGCGGTGTCCTTTTGCGATGGCTCAAAATAACTCGTTCCTTGACTGCCGTTGTATCCTTCGGAAACTTTCCTGACACCATCCTGAATAGCGCCAATCCATGGACCAGCGCCATATAAATGCTCGATACACGCAGAGGCAGGATACACAGCTCCAAGCCCGGTAGGTCCGCAATTATCTGCAGGAACATCTCCATCCCATGCTTGAACACCCATAACCATTTGATTACTGAGCCAAACGGAAAATTCGCCGGCTGTTTGTTTTATCCTCTTTGCCCATGCGGCAGTAGTTTTTGCCGGAGTACGAGGTCGCTTCGAGTTGGAATCATCACCGCCATAGACCAACGTGAAGCAAAACGAGAATAATAATATTGTATAAAGTATTTTTTTCATAAAGTTTACCTGCATTAAATTCCTATTAACATTATTCCCAATTTAATTTTACACCGAGTAAAATTTGACGCGGGGGTTCGAAGACAGTGGGCGGAATACGTGCATCGTTATTTCGATACGGGTTTATCACCTTCTCCTCATTATTATTATAATCACCGAACACATACGGTCTTCCGTCTCTATTATTAAATCCGCCGTTTGGATCTCCAGTCTGTACGTTTCTCCGGTTAAATAAATTGGTAATATCGAGCGTAACCTGTGCGTTCATTCTACCAAAGAGCAGAAATCCTTTATAAATAGAAAGATTCGTCGTTGAGGTATAAGGACGTGTTTCATTATTTGAAAGATATTCATTCTTCAAATCAGTACTCCGTCCTGTAATCTGCGGTGTATAAGGGAATCCGCTTCCATAACTCCACGTTAATGAAATACCGTAATTATTGATAAAAGGAAGTCCGAAAAACTCTCCTTCTTCATTATGCCCAACACGATAACTGAAGATAAAATTTGCCGTATGCTGTTGATCCCAATCTAATCTGGTTTCTCTCGGCAAATCGGAATTAGGATTAATAATTGTGCCGATTTCACTGGACGAACGACCCTTAGCAATTTGATATGAATAGCTGATACTCGAAGTAAGGTGTTGAGAAAAATTATTACTTGCAGATATCTCGAATCCCCTCGTACTTGCATAGTCAAGATTTTGATATATCCGAATTTCACCAAGTCGCCTGACCAACGTTATATAACCGAAATAATCTTTATAGAAAGCATGAACTGAAAAAGCAAAATCATCAGTCATCTGGTCTTCAAATCCTGCTTCATACTGAACAGTTTTTCTTGGTTTCAAATTAGGATTGCCAAGCCAACTTTCTACATTTCTTGGCAAATCTCTATAGTATTGGTCACGTTCAGGATATTGATAAAAATGACCATAGTTAAAATAAAACACGATTCTATCTGTTACCGGATAACCAATTGCAAGCCTTGGACTAAAATCTCCATGCGTCAACGCATACCAAAACCTATCCGCATCTGACAACAATAGCTCATCACTTTCATCTGAGAGGTCAAGACTATACTCAACACCATGGACATCCATCCATTCAGGACGTAATTTTTCTCCTTCATTTGTTTCACCCTGATTTACATTACTATACCATCGTTTTACAAAACTTGAGTAATACACCTGTCTTCCTAAATCTAGATAATCATAACGAAGTCCTAAGTGAATATTTAAACCAGAAAATTCTATATTATCCTGAACGTATAATGCTCCCCTATGTGGATAATTATCCAACACATAACGGATTTTCCCATACCCCGGATATAAACCTCTGTGTCTATCCATATACTCGGGGTAGGGTGGGGAAATTAACTCACCTGTAGTATCATCTTTGATGAGTGCTGTTGGTTGAGAAATATCAGTTGATTGTAACACCTCGTAATTAAATTCCAAACCAGTTTTCAACAAATGAAGTTCATGAATCTGATTATTGTAGTCAAACCGGGCTGACCATTGCTCTGTATTTGATTGGTACCACCTTTGTGATGCACCAAGATCAACAAATCCATCTTCATTAATATCAAAATCGTAATCATTCGAATTAACAACTGGATATTCATATGGCTTTAATCCTGCAATATCATTACCATCCCTGTGCGAAAGCTTCGCTATATTCATTTTCATGAAAGCTTTTGGACTAAAGAAATGAGTCCATGATAACACATGCTGCGTTGAAAGTGTCGAACTCAGACTTGAAGAATCGGCAAAATATCGCCAGGAATGGACATAACCGTGCGAAGTTTGCAAACTCGCTCGGTAACCATAGGAGACCTGATCGTCTCCGCTAATATCGTACTTTATTTTAGAGTTAAATGTAAATGAATTTTCCAAGTTGTCATAGAATGTAAAACCGAGTCCGTTCATTATCCCGCCAAGGAAACCATCCAATTCAACCTTTCTACCTAGAGGATGGAAAAACTCATTATCATCGTATGAGTTTGCTCCGTCGCTTCGTGTAATATCCGCACTAAAAAAGAATGAAATTGAGCCGGGTAATTTCAGACCAAGCGAAGGCAACAAATATCTCGAGATTGGCTCAGGACCACCGATGTTATACGATTGATAAATTTCATTCTGGTTTGTGTTAGCTAGTTTATCTGTACGGTATTGCGCACCAACAAGTATTTTATCACCACCTGATTTCGTTGTGATGTTCACGATACCTGATTGCGCGTTCCCATAATCAGCATCGAATCCGCTTGTTTGAACACTAAGCGATTGAATCGCGTTTGCAGAAACCGAAAGCGCACCGGAACCACCGCCGATCGTACCCGATGAAACTCCTGCCGCTACCTGTGCAATTTGTTCGTTCACTTTCGAGGTACCTGTTAACTCCCCGGAATTTCCTACTATACTATTAACAGGAACACCATCAACAACGTACTGCACTTCGTTTGCGCGTCCGCCGCGAAGAAATAGATTATTTCCTTGTTTCACAACACCCGCCTGAAGTTTCATCACATCGGCAACATCTTTCACATTCGGAATTTCTTCAATCTTCTTTTCACTGATTTGTTTTGTTGAGCCGGTTGCCAATGGATTCACAAGTACATCGGCTCGAATAACAACTTCTTTCTGTTCCAACGCAGAACTTGTCATTTCAAAATTCAACTGTGTTGTTTCATCTGCCCCGACTTTTACACCGGTAGCTTCTACCGTTTGATATCCAATCTGACTTGCACGTACAGTATGAGAGCCAATCGGGACACCGATGATGGCATATTTTCCGTCCATATCCGAAACAGCGCCGCGCGTTGTTCCGACAACAAGAATGTTTACCCCCATTAACGGTTCATTTCTTTCATCTACAACACGACCGATTATTTTTCCGGTATTCCCTGCAAAGAGCAACGAACCGGCGAACGTACTAAAAAGAAAAAGAATTACAAGCGAGTAAAATGTTGTTTTCATTATTTTATCCTTTATTAACGTGCTTCAATATCATCTAATGCTGCCTTCAACACAAGGGCGGCATCGGCTTGTTTCATATAGTAGAGAGGGAATCCCAAGAGAATATTACTAAACGTGACACCCTCATACCGAACACCGATATCAAAGTTCTCAGCGAGGAAACTATCCGTTGCATGATCAAATTGGTAAATTCGTTCGCCAAATCCGATTGGTCGCACAAGCCACACTTCAGGTAACCTTCCATTCCATGCCGGATCTAGCTTTGAGCTGTCTAATGATGCATCGGGATAACCAAGTAAACCACGAGGTCCAATAAAACCCGGAGGTGGGTTATGAAAAATAGTATCCCTCAATAAATCTGCATGAAATAATCTAGGAAAAATTTGTTGTTCTTGAATATTAACATTGAGGCCCAGTCCTACATTCTTTGTACTCCAGATCATTCGTCCCCCAATCCGACAGTAATTAATTACCGCCTGTGCTTTTTTACCTAAAAAAGAGAGATTTGTATCAACAGAAGCATTTGGAACAAGGTCATCCCATTTCCCAAACGAACTTGTTACATCGGCGAACAACACGATACTACTGTATTTTCCTAATTCGCTCTGTTGAGGAAAACCCTCTTTTTTCGAGAGATGTAGTTTGTACTTTCCGGTCATCCCAGCATCAGCCATGATACTTTCGTAGAAAGAATTCAGTGTCGCGTAGGTGGGATAAGCAGGACTAATCTCGGGTTCTTTATATTCATATGAGAAATTCAGAAGAAGCGTTTTTTTCTGATATCCCGGCTTCATAAAGTCAGGATAGATTGTATAAAAATCAACATTTGCTCTTGTCGTATCCCATCGTACTATACTGTCTAATGTCGTATTGTACACCGGATACCAAAACAATCCTAATGTATCAATCGAACCAAATTCATTTCTCGCACGAACGTGGAATGTATGCCTGATATCGTATTTGATACTTGGATGAAAATGAGAAGCATTAACCAACGCTTCAGTTCGCTCACTCCATGGAGACCACGGAATGGGTTGATTATTTTCTACCCACTTGTCCTTGTCAACTACCCATTGATATTCTCTTGTACGACTATTGACATCGTAGGCATTAAACGAAAATTCAAGCCCGGTGAATGTAGCAGTGGCACGATCGAGAATGAATGATGTATCCTGTGGGGATGAAACGATATAGGTGTTAGGTGCACTAATTCTCGGAGTAACAAATTCGACAGTCGCGGGAGCGCCAACGGTCCCAAGATTATCAATAGCACGAATTTCAAATTCATGATAGTTCAAACTATCTTGAGAATCGAAAATAAATGTCCCACTGTTAGAATTCTCATGCACAGGAAAGCGCTTTACAATTCTTGTTCCTGTTGCTTGTTCAATTGTAGAATCAGGGTTTGATGCATACACACGAACACCTTCAATCAACACCGTATCTCCTCTGTACAGAGCCTCTTTAAATGCCGGTGTCAAATCAACTCCATCCTTTGGATTCAAATTTGCAAAATACTTATAGACTTTTGGCGCCAAGAGTTCACTATTACTATATGTCGTATCAATCATCAATGCAAGAGCGGCGGTACCTGTTCCGTATCGAATATTTAGGATTGTGTACCACGACTTTAATAACGTGTCCGTGACATTCCCATGTGTATTTGTAAAACTCCAACGATATTTATATGCCGTAATGTATCCGTCAGGGTCATCACCAACCCAAGAGAGAGTAATGACAGGGTTCGAGATATTGGACACAATATTCGTTGGTGGAATATTTGATAGTCGCGCTATAGGAGGACTGTTCTGGTAAACATTGCCATCGCCTTCGCAATCCATACCCAATATGGACAGTAAACTAAAAATGAAGATTCCGAGTAAAAGTATTCTTTTCATATTTTTCTAAACTTATAGTGAATCCGCTTCGTCTGAAAATCTTAATATGTCTTAATAGAAGAAATAAAATAGTACGGGTAGAAATAATATTCATCCGCACCTCTGACTAACGATGAATCTACATCTATCGTTAGTGTCACTACCGTTGTCCTATCCGCTTCGATCGAAAATGATTTCCTGAATTGTAATGTAACGTCGAGCGTTGGATTTTCTGGTGGTTTTACAACAGGAATATTTCTGTACCCATCTAAGACCAAATCTCCCTGAGGTTTCATCAAGATATTGATACCGGCAAAATCTCCTGGGGGAGCATATGTCTGTCCAATAACTAAATTTGAATCTCTTGCGGCAGGCTGTAAAATATTATAGGTAGAATTCTCTCTTCTGATAGCTCTCAAATCTTGATAGACATTCAACTTTGCATCGTCATTCCTCACCGCTTTAACCTCGGTAACAGACATAACAAAATTGTTGAGCCCGCTAAACGCTATTTGGTCTGACTTTGTTTTCAAGCGAATTTCAAGGATTCCGGGGGCCGGGGAGGCATATTCATATTGTTCACAACTATTGATGAACAGTAAAAGAATTGACAATATTCCAATAAGGATTATCGGTTGGATGTTAACTCGTTTCATGTGTAATCTATTAAAGGTTTGAAAAACTTCTGATAGTATGTAGATACTTCGTTAAACTATTATACAAAAAAAATGGTTTGGTGACAAATATCATTTACTTAATTATAGCGTTCGATTCTTCTATTCTGCAAATGGTTCTACAATTTTCTCTTTGGAATTCATTCCTTTTTGCAAATCACCTTGTCGATTTATCGGATGAACTCTATATCAAATAAACTATGCGTTTCAGTATACTTTGTCTCCTAAGTTTTACTTAGATATTTTCTCTTGTAACAAGATACAACGAGATTAGGAAAATGTCAATCAGGAAATTCCCTATGCTACTGTAAGGAATTTCCCGATGCTTTCCTGATACGAATTACCGGTTTATGGCAGGATGTTTGTTTGCAAATAAACGGATTGATGGTGTTTAATCATGTTTGAAGTCGCCATTGAATCCCAATCACGGTTCATCTACGATGTTTCTTCAATCCTTTTCCATGAAAAACACAGTTGTCTAAATTAAAAGGTAAAGGTTCATAGACAATTTCATTTTCTACAATCCTTATCCCGACGACATACTTTAGTATCAAGTCAATAATCCACGAGTGCTGATAATCATCCACGCCGCGATAGGTACTTGGTTTACCCGTTAATGGATTGTAATGCTCGAAACAATTCGGTCGCGTTACATCACCATCAAAGAACATCATCCGAATAAATAGAGAAATAAACTCAACTGCCTTTGCTTTTAGTTCATCATCATTGAACCGTAGTGCAGTTTGCGCTAATGCTTCTGCAATGTGGCTGTTCGTCATGGGCCACACTCTTCCGTTCCACGGACAGTTCATTCGCTTCCCCTTCCACTCTGCTTCTGCATTGAAATACTTGTCATCCACACTGGATGAAGGAACCGGAAATTCTGTCCAAAATTCTTTAGAATTCAGCAGATGAGATTTTAAACCCGCAATATGAGACTCGTCAACAATATCAGTCATGTACGGATAAAAACACGTCGCCGCTTTCACGTTCGTTCTCTTTCCCGTTTTCGGATTCACATCAAAAAACATTTGCTCATTCTTGTCCCACATCTTTTCCAACACCGCTCGCTTTATCTCCAATGCTCCATTACTCCAATACTCCACTTCACCATCACTCCGCTTCAAGATAGTAGCAATCCACGCAAGCCTTTTCTTCAACTCATAAATATAGACAGTAAAATCAACGCCTTTCAACCGAAACACTTCTCCCCAATTATCTTTATCTGCATTCTTATCAACTGCAAGATAACGGTGCATATACTCCTGTCCTGTTTCGTAGTGATTGTCAATATCGTACAATCCGCTTTGTTCTGCATCTCGTTCGCGATCGAAATACTCAACATATTTTTTCAACCCTGGATAGACTTGCTTCAAAAATTTCACATCAGGATGAAGTGCGCGAAGTTCTCTCAATGCCATTCCCCAATTTGCATGATAAAACATTTCCTGTCTGTAGTAATTCACATCAATATACCCGCGAAATCCTCCATCTTCTCTTTGATTGCTAAGGAATGTCAACAAACTTCCTTGCGCAAGTCTCGGATTTTTCAACCAACGATTTTCTAACATATGACATGGCGCGCTGTATGAAATCGGCGCACGGAAATAATCAATCCCTTCACACACAAACGGATGTTTGTAATTTCCTTCCTTTACATCAATTGTATTCAATTTCAATCCGTACCAGCGATACCAATAATATTTTGTAACGTATTCATCCGAACAATGAAAATATGGGACAGTCAAAAAGTAATCATTCCAGTTTTTCTCACTTGCTTTGACCGGATCTTTCAATGTAACTGCAACCGAGATGCTTTTCTTTACAATAGTTTTTGTTGGTGCGGCTGCAAAGAAAACACCAACATCCTCACTGCTCAGCGCTCCGAGCTCAACGCTCGTTTGCAAAGCCATAAACATCAATCCATCATCCGTCACTCCGTTCAACTTTACATCATTCTGAAGTTTCCCGTTCCGGAGTTTCTCTGCAAACGGTGTCAACTTCCAGTGAGGTTGTATCACCGAACCTTCGCTGAGGTTGATTGAACTTGATTCTACTTTTTTGTTGAGTGCGAACGAACATGCAACGGGGAGTATTGGAGCATTGGAGCGATGGAGATGTTTTGTGAATGAAATAATTCCCTTCTTCACCTCAACATCCTCAATCCATGTTGTTTTTGTTGATGGTTGACTCGGTTGAATCGTCCACGCAACAAATGTCAATGTTCTTTTTTTGTTTGATGTGTTCTTGATATGAACGACTGATGCAAGCACGTCGTTTGGTAAACAACACTTCGTTTCGTGAATCGTGAATCCCTTGCCCGCCTTTGGCGGGTGAAAATCGTTAATCGCTTTGTCAAACCCCGAACCTCGAACCTCGAACCAAGTAACCAGTTTCGATGGATTCCATTTCCTACTTTCCGCTCGTAAAGAAATCTCATCTCCATCTTCCGAAAGAATCGTCCATGTAAACACCGGTTCAATCGAATAATTATAATAGTGCGCTTTATCCCAGAAGCCGGGATAATCAAGCCAGACAGGAAAGGTCGGTGTCCAAATCAAACGGTTGCCGCCGCCGAGATACCATTTGTCGGTTCGTTCTAAATATTTCAGTGGTCGGATTTTTTTCATCATCTCTCCTGAAGTCACTTTACATTCTCTAATCTCTGCAATGCTTCCTTTGCCGCTTGATATCCAGGCGCTAACCGAAGCACCTCCTCAAATTGGAACCTTGCTTCTTTAAATTTTCCTGTCCTCGCCAACACATGTCCATAATTAAAATGCGCCTCAATATGATTCGGATTCATCCGCAACGCATTTTGCAATTCCCGACTCGCTTCACTTTCCTTCCCTTGCGAGAGATACAGATTTCCTAAATTAGAATACATGTCGGCAGTAGGGGCAAGTTCCAATCCGCGTCGCCAACTCTTTTCTGCCTCAACCAGATTCCCTATCCGTGCAAACGCAACACCAAGATTATTGTATGTCTGCTCATATGTCGGCATGATGCGTATTACTTCGCGGAAATGAGAAATTGCATCGCTTGTCTTTCCTGAACCAAGTGCAACCGTTCCGAGAATATGGTGAGCGAGATAATTATCAGATGTTACGGCAAGTGTGTGTTCAAACAATGTCTTGCTGTTTTTCCATTTCCCCGTCTGCATGTACGTTGCCGACATCATCGCTCCAACCACAAGTACAAAAAAGATTGTAAGCAACTTGCGATTGCTTTCCTTCAACAAAGACGTCCCTGCAAAAGCAATCATTACTGAAACTCCAATCAACGGAATGTACATGTACCTATCTGCCATTGCCTGCATCCCGACCTGAACGATTCCGATGACCGGTACAAGCGTCCCGAGAAACCAACACCAACCGGTAAACAAATACGGATGGTTTCTCTTTAACTTCCACACAAGCACACTCACTCCGACAAGAATGATGATTGAGCCAAGAATCAAGAGAATACTTATTGAATTTTCCGGGTGAGGATAAAAAATTGCAAGTCCGCTTGGGAACAATGTCAGTTTTAAATATTGAACATACGACACCACCGCATTTGCCAATCGTTCATTCATTGGAATCACCATCGATTCAACAACCGACCTTCCTTTATCCTGAACTATGACTGTGATGATGCTTGATATGAGCGATAACAGAAAGAATGGAATTTTCTCTTTTGCTAAATCAACAAATGATTTGCTCATGTTCTTTTTGCCACGTACCGGCAGTGCTTCACCGAGCCTGAGTCGTTGAAGGGGCCAATAATCCAGTAACAACAAGACAAACGGTAGCGTTACCAACATCGGCTTTGCAAGCAATCCCAAAGCAAAGAAGAGAATCGTAAAGTAAAAATATTTTTTATTTTCGGATTCAGCATACAATACATACGCTCCCATCGTCAATATCCAAAAGAGAGACGATAAAACATCCTTACGCTCGGAAACCCATGCGACAGATTCCACATGAAGCGGATGAAGCGCAAACACGAACGCCACGAACGCGCTCTGCCACAACGATTTCGTCATCCGCTCGAACACGAGAAATAGCAAGACACTGTTCAGTATATGAAGCAACAAATTCGTGGTATGAAATCCCTTCGCGCTCAACCCGTACATCGAGTAATCAGCCGCAAGCGAGAGCCATGTTAGCGGATGCCAGTTGCTTTGCTGATTTGTTTGAAATGCCCATTTGATTGTTTCGCCAGTCAGCCCCGATTGCACCTGACGATTGTTCAACACATATCCTGTGTCATCAAACTTGATGAACTCGCTCTCGAAAATATTGATGAAAGCAACGAGCGTTGTTGCAATGAGAAGCACTATTATAGTGTAGCGCTGTTGTCTGTTTTCTATTTGATGTTTCATTCGATGGTAATATACTTCACTCACGCCAAGACGCAAAGCCGTCAAGATACCCCCTTGTGTGACATTCTTAAGCGTACGGTAGATGGACTCCACCTGCGGGTGGAGTCCATCTGAGCACTACTTCAATGTTATCACAATTTCTTTAATGAAGAATTTTTGATCGGTCTATGCTTATCTTTATTTTTGATGAATTCTATTGGGAATTGGTATTTCTTTTCTAATAAATTCGTTTTTTGATTTTCCGTTAAAGGAAATTTCTAATGTCATTTTATCAAGACTATAACTTGTTCCATTTTCAATTTGAGAACTCCTTACGTTACCAGGTTGTCTAAATAATTCCAACTTGTATGTTTTTCCCGACAAACCCTCGACGATTAATTGTAGACTATCATTAATTACTTTTTGTGTTATTATTTTCAAACCATTGTTATTAATACCAATACTTGTGTTAGCTTTTGGAGGTAAGAAGAGTGGATTAGAATAAGGATCTCTATCTGTATAACAATTTACAGAGATTCTTCCTTTTATTTTAAAAGTTAATAAAAGATGATTATCAATTCCTTTTGAGAATAAACCTACGAGCCTTTGTCTATTTAAACTATAACTCTGAGATTCTCCTTCTCCTACAACATTTTTTGTATCTAAGTCTAATAACAATACGCCTTCATCAAATTTTTCATTTGGTCTACAAGTTGCTGAAAAAATAATATCAATGCTATCTTTTCCGCGAGTAGCTAATAAACATTGAGTAGTAGCATCATTAAATTCAACAGAGATTGTATCTTCTCCTACTATTATATTACTAACATTGTACAATTGAACAACGTCTGTCAATGAAAAAACATGAGGACTAACATTAATTTTCCCTCCCACCCCATCCACCTCCAACCCCAACAACCCTCTCACCAACGGAAGCATGTACCCTGTCGTAGAGAATCCCTGATGATGATACCCTTCTCCGAGTTTTTCATTTAACTCTCCGGAAAATACTTCAGGTACAACGCCAAGCGCATGGTCAAAAACGTGAGCGATGTTTGCTTTCAAAATCTGATAGCCGGACAATGCGTAATGATGTTTGAATTGCGCAGTGTTAAAAAATGTACCGATGAAGGGCCACACCGCTCCGTAGTTGTAGTTCGTCGGTTCGAACAATTCGCTCTTGTTGGAAAGCGTTCGCACTCCCCAATCGGTACACATGTCCGCCGAGTTAAACGCCTCGATGCTCTTCGCAGTCCGTTCTTCATCAAGCAAACCGAACATCATCGCCACGCCCGACCACGGAGTTTTCTCCTTCACCTGCTCGCCTTTTTCCGTTGCACCGTACGCGTAATATCCTTCTTCTTCCATCCAGAATAATTCTTCAAGTCGCGGCTGCGCTTTTTTGAATTGTTCATCCGCTTGCTTCGCCGTGAGGCTATCACCAAGAAGTTCTGCCATGTACTTCATCTCTTTCGTTCCCTGCACGAACACGCCGCACGTATAAACATCCGCATAAATGCCGACGAGTTTTCCGAACTCCAGAGCGCCGAGTCCCGCGCCTTTCAAATCCATCAAACCGTCGCCGTCGGTATCTTTGCTCAGGCACCACTCGTACGCCTGCTTCACCGATTTCCAACTCTGCCGCAGAAACTCCACATCGCCGCTCGTGCGAACGTAATCTCCCATCGCCACAAGATACCATGGAGAAGTATCGGCGTGATTGTAGCCGTATCGGTAATCGTTCCACCAATCGCACAAGCCGTCGCTCTGAGAAAGTTCGTGCGACATCTTGCCGACATCTTTCGGCGGCTCGTTCTGGTCTTTTTTTCTGATGGGATAATTCTCCTGTCTCTGCCACTTTTGTGTGAACGCAAGCGCATCACGCGATTGCTGAAACATCCCGACGCTGTTCATCGTGAGGATGTTAATGAACGCATCGCCGCCGAAGTACCACGCAAAACCGGGGCGCGCGCCGCCACCCGAAAGTCCGAAACCCGCAACCATTCCGTAACCGAGACGCGGATTTTCAATCATTAAATTATCGAGAGCAACCTTTCCCCACTCGTACGCAAGATTGATTTCTTTATCCGGCGTGGTGATTTGCATTGTCGAGGTGCGGAGGTTTTGATAGTAGTCGAAACACTCATTGTAATATTTCTCCGCGTTCTGCCATAAGTTTGAATACGTTGCCTTCACGACCTTCTTCAACGAATCCCTGTTCGATTGAAGCGTTGACCAATCAGGAACTACACCGGCAATGACAAGCGGAATAAATTTCCCAGTCGTTTCTCCCGGTTTAATATCAATCCGGAATTGTATCGGGTTATCGGCAAACATGTGTGCGGGGGGCGCCGCCATCTGCGTTCCGGCGGGAGAGCCGCACAAGAACACGCTCCGGTATTGCGGTTCGGAAATCAAATACGCTTTCACATCATCTTCCCAATAACTGAACTGTCCGCCAACACCGCAGGGCCACATCGGTTGCATCACAGGAATAAATCCCGGAATGATGGATAGCGGAGTAGTGGAGTGAACATCAAGCAACAAAATCGCACCGGGTTCGTTGCGAGGGATGAAGATATGTTCTTTCACCGTGAACGATTCATAGGTGTAGGTCAGCGTGGTCAATTCCGGTGTAACGGAGATTGTCCGGACAATATCTTTTGCAAGAATTGGCTGAGTTGATGTGCCGAGAAAGAATTGCAATTCAAAATTTCTGAACGGCTTCCAGGGCCACACCCACATCTCGAACTGACCACTTTCATAGCCCATCAATCCCGCCCGCCGACCAATCTTATCGAAGTATTGATTCGGTTGGGCGAGACGGGAAAGTTCGAGGTCGTTTGGTTTGAAGTCGAACGCGGAGATATATTTTTGTTCCGGGATTTTGTCTTGTGCAGAAACAAATGTTAGAGCAGTGACAAGAAGGAGGAGAAGTCGTTTCATAGTTTTTTGAGTTTTAAGTTTTGAAATATTCAGGTTTCAATTTCTTCAACATGGGGCTGTCTCAAAAGGTCGAATGGTGGTAGGGCAGACATTCTTGTCTGTCATCGTTTCGTGTTCTTTGCACGTGTCTGTCAGACAGGAATGTCTGACCTACCATATTGTTATTTAAATTGCCATAAATTTCTGTCTGCACTTTTATTCTGTATTGAATTGGTAGGACAGGCATTCCTGCCTGTCATCGTTTCGTGTTCTTACCACGTGTCTGTCAGACAGGAATGTCTGACCTACCATCAGGAATGTCTGACCTACCATGTTATTTTCCATACATCATCAACTTCCCCGTCTCCACCACCGGTTCGTTCTCTGAACCTGAACGCGTGCACAACCAAAAACGATATACGCCGGGTTGTTCTCGTTCAGGTTTCCATTTCACCTGATACGTTCCTGCATCTTTTACTTCGTCAACAAGCGTTGCAATCGCTTCTCCTTCACGTTCGAATATTTTCAGTGTAACGTTGCCGTGTTCTTTTACTTCGTAGGTGATAGTATTGCTTGATGAAAAGTACACAGGCGATTGTTCAATATTTTCTGTTTGAAGAATCTTCCCACGTGCTTGTGCCGCAGATGCAAGAAGAAGTTGCCCATCCTGATTTGTCTTCACAAACGTTGCCGTCCCGGGATGAATCGTATCAACCGGATTGTATCTTGTTCCATCGAACGAATAAAACGGCGTGGAAATTATTCCCGGAGGAATACTCACAATGTTGTTTACTGCTACAGGCTCTGAGATCGAACCGAGCATGTTCCAACTTTCTTGTACATCAAGCGTTTCGCGGGTAACCTGTACTCCCAACAGTTGAATGCTGTCCGGCGAAGGAAATTTCATCCAGTACCCAGCACCGAGCGCAAGCGTTTCTTTGACGACGTAACTCCCTTCGTAGGCAAACGCAGGCGATTCCGCATACGGGAACAATTCGCTCTTCCGGAAATCATTGACGGCAAGAGGAACGGAAACCATGTTCCATTTTTCACGGACCGACAAACTGGCATGGTAGGTATCATCAAACGGCGCAATCCAGACGCTGAGTTTACTTCCGTCAAGTCGCATCCAAATCGGATAGACCTTCCCCTCAAGTGCGGCTATGCAAGAATAATCACCAAAGAAAATACTTGACGTCGGTGTGAAGGACGAATCGCTCACTCTGAAATTGGTAAACGTCTCGCCGCCATCGGTTGACTTTGCAACATAGAAATCAGTGGCGTTGCCGGTGGTGTTTCTTCTATCATAGAAGCAGACATACACGACTCCCGTCATAGGGTCAACTGTCATCCATGAAAAAAACTGGTGGCGCGTTGTCGTGTCGTTATTCACCCGCACAACATTTCCCCACGTTGCGCCTCCGTCGGTTGATTTGATAATGAATGCATCCGTATTGCCCGTTCCGTTCCGTTGGTCAGTCCACTGAACATAAACATTGCCGCGATGCGGAGAGTTGCTGATATCGCATGCGGTAATCGGTAAGCCATTTGCGCGGTAAATTCCGGGGATTGCATAATCCCAACCGCCGGGTTGCGGCGTAACAAAGACATCCGTTCCCCATGTCACGCCGCCATCGGTTGATTTATCAAACATAATTCCAAGCGGACCCGACCATGCAAGATAGACCTCGCCGTTCGGTCCGACTGCAGGCACTGCGCCTTCAACTGTTTCATCTTCGTCAATGCAGTTGCCGCCGTGGTCGCTGATGCGAACCGGCGACGACCACGTTGCGCCGGCATCAGTTGTGCGGGAGAAAAGAATTCGCGTGCTATCAAGAACGCTGGAACTTCCGTAACTATCAAACTCCGTCCACGCCATATAGACATTGTTGCGATACGGCGAGTTTGTCCAATCTACGATAAGCCATTCTTTGTCCTGATTTTTACTTGGCGGACTGAACCCGATGCCGGCTCCGTTGTTCCATGTTTGTCCGCCGTTGGTAGATTTTTGTACAACGATGCGGTCAATCCAATATCCCGGCGACGGCGGATTGGAAAGATGTCCGAAATATAAATTACCATCCGCGTCGTACGTAACAACGGGATCGCCCCAAACTCCATACGAAGAACTGAGTCGCCCTTGCGTCCAACTTTGTCCGCCGTTCGTGGAGTAATAGTAATAATTGATATTCGCTCCCGCCGCGAGATTGAGCGGGTTAACCGGATTGATTGCAATGCTCACTTCTTCCGGGTCATTGGAAGAAACACTGCTGACTCTGATGTTCGGGAACTGTGAAAGAACTGGCATGCAGACGCACACGATGATGATTAACACTGTGAAGATTCTGGGTAACATGTTCATCATCTTTCTTTTGTCATTTGTTATTGGTCATTTGTCATTCGTCATTTGCATTTATAGTCTGTAACGTTGTGTAGTCACGTATTCCAGACTCTACGCTCTGTGCTCATTGCTCAGCGCTCACTGCTCACCGCTCACCGCTTCTTCGCATCAATCTTTGCCGTTACTTTCGAATAAATAGCAAGCCCGACGGCTGAAACAAATCCGATAGCAGAGAAATAATACCAGATATAATTTGCATTGTCGTATGCGTGAACCATTTGTTCGGGCGATAATGTTTTCGGGTCGGGACAATAATTCATCAACAAGTAACCGGAGATGCCGAAGCCAAGCACCGATGCAAGAAATGAGTGTAAGTGACTGAATCCGAGATATAATCCTTCTTCACCTTTGGGCGCCTGAAGTGAGAAAAATTCTAAATAGCGCGGGGAGATGAAACACTCGGCAAGTCCCTGGAACATTATACCCACAATCATCATCACCGTAACCGGATGAGCAGTAAACAACCCGAAAATAGAAACCTGATGCCCGGCAATTGATTCGAGTAACGGACTTGACGCCATACAAATTGCAGAGAATGGCATCAATACCATACCGACAAACATAGAACTGACCGCCTTTACCTTCTTCATCATCGCTGTTATGAGAACAACACATGTCATAACAACAGCCGGATTAACGTTGGCAATCCATTCGGGTGAGGCGGTAACGCCGACCGTGCGCAACACATATTTCGGCATTGTTGCATACATCTGGTGTTGAATCATCCAGAAGCCAGTGACAATGAGAATTAAAATCAACAAGCGCGGTCTTTTCAGAATGCGAACAAGTCCGTCCCACACCTCGCGAATCTTTTTTCCCTCGCCGTGCATATCAACATTTTTGTAAAAGAGATAGACAGTAATTAGCGCCAGCAACGTCATCAACGCGGAAAAATAATTGATGGAGACAAGTCCAAGATTCAGACGAAGCGGAAACGCAATGGTCTTTCCAAGGAACGCTCCGACATTCACCATTCCATAAAAGATAGAATATGCTTTTGCACGATTAGCCGAGTCGGATGTTTTTGCCACCGTACCGGTAATGATGGATTTGATGAACGAGCCTCCGAACATCAGAATGACGAACGCAGGAACAACCATGGCTTTGTACGGCAGTGCGCCGAGCGTGAAGTACCCGATAGTTAACAGTGAAAACGCCAGTAAGATTGCTTTTCGGAAACCGATTTTATCGGCAAACGCTCCGGTGAACGGCGGAAGAAAATACATTCCCGCCGAGAAGAAGCCGCTTAACCACGCGGCGTCCACATCATCGAACCCGACGACATCGGTGAGATAGAGAGTGACAGCGATGAACACTCCGTAATACGCCGCCCGCTCGAATAACTCGACGATGTTGGCAGTCCAGAATGCTTTGGGAAATTTCCAAGTTGATATTGTTTGTGTGTTGGTCATGTAGGTTGTAGGTTGTAGGTTGTTAAGTTTTGAGTTTTGAGTTTTGGGTTTTGGGTTTTGGGTTTCGAGTTTTAAGTTTTACTGAGAAATGTACTTTGTCTTCCGCACATCGCATATCTCATATCGCATATCGTTTCAATCTAAATCATTAATCGTAAATCTGCAATCAGAAATCAACCTTCAGAATTCACTTCATCCCGGTAAACGTAATTCCCCGAACGAAATATTTCTGTGCGAAAAAGAAAACGATAATCACCGGAAGCATCACCATAACAGCGGCTGCCATCTGGTGGGGCCAATCGGTTGTGTAGAGATTGCTGAAATTTGCAATCCCGACTTCGACGGTGCGCATATCCATTCGGTTTGTAACAAGAAGGGGCCAAAGAAAATCTTTCCAACTTCCCATAAATGCAAAAATGGCAAGCGTCGCAAGCGCAGGCTTGGAAAGCGGCAAAACTATCTTCCAGAAAATAGTGAACTCGCTTGCGCCATCAACACGCGCGGCATCTTCCAAATCTTTGGGAATGGTTTGAAAAAATTGCCTGAGCAAAAATATTCCCCACACACTTGAAAGCGACGGGGTAAACAACGCCCAATACGTATTCACCCAACCGAATTTGTTGATAATAAGAAATGCCGGGATGATAGTAACGATTGCCGGAATCATCATCGTGGAAAGATACAACCCAAACAATTTATCGCGCCCGACAAATTTCAACCGGGCAAACGCGTATGCCGCCATCGAACAAAATAATAATTGACCGAGAACGGAAGCAGTGGCAACAACCATCGTGTTGAAAAAATATCTTGGGAACGGTTGAAGTGTCAACGCTTCGATAAAGTTCGACCACTTCCATGACGATGGAAGAAACTTCGGGGGAAACTGATAGACTTCAAGTTCTGTCATCAACGATGTGCTAATCATCCAGAGAAAGGGAAGTAGCATCGTGAGGGCAAGAAGCAGAAGCGCGCTAATGATAATGTATGAATGAATTGTTTTCATCAAAAAATTCAACAGGAACGAATATTACGCCGGAACGAGTTCTTTCTGTTTTCCTAACTCAACCATGACAGAATCAAATCTATTGTCGTTTGGTTTGTAGGAAAGCAATTCAACCCCAATCACTTCGTTGTTCATTTCATCTTTAATTATTACAATTCCATTGTCAATTTCTTGACAGAGTTGATGTTTTCTCGGAGGTTGCCAAAAGACTGTTAGTAATTCTTCCTCCGGTTCATAATATATTTTTATTTGTGCCATAATATTTCTCCTTCTTTTATTTTGTCAGTTCGATAACATGTTATAAGAATGCCAACATCGTTTAAACGTTTTACAACGACCGATAGCCAACGGCTTTCTGATTTCGTATAAAACAGAAACACCAATTCATCGTGCCGGCTTTTTCTAATTTCGTCCGGAGAGGTGAGTGTATTCATTACATCTTGTAAGCGATTTTCCATATCGGGGTGCTTGGCGACCACTTTCTCCCATTATTCTCTCGTCGTTCTCACCGGAAATCCTAAGGGAGTTTGTACTTCAAACAATATCATCTTTTTCACAATCATTCTTGCCGTGACAGTATCTCATTCATAAACACGCCGCTGCTTTTCTTGCAATATGGAAACTCCACGATGAATGTACTTCCTTTTCCTGCTTCGCTTTCCACCCATACTTTTCCTCCTTGCATTTCAACAAGTTGTTTCACAATGGAAAGCCCTAATCCTGTTGAAGGTTCACCGCCAGTCGGACGTGCAGATAGTCTTTGGAATTTTCCAAACACCCGCTTCTTGTCTGCCTCGGTGAAGCCCTGACCTTCATCGTTCACCTCAAACCGGACAGAATCGTTCTCGGTGGAAGTTTTGATGCGAATCGGTTTTGCGCTCGGTGAAAATTTAATTGCATTATTCACAAGATTATCCATGACCTGCCGGATTCTCCCTTCGTCCGCTTCTACTAAACATACACCACCGCTCTCGAAATGTAACGCTTGCTCTTTTCGTTCTGCCATTTTTTGATTATTCAATACGACAGTTTGAGCTACCTTTGAAAAATCAACCCGTGTTATTTGTAATCTGAATTTCGGACTTTCAATCGCCGATGCTTCAAGCAATTCATTGATGAGTTCGAGCAAGCGTTCCGCGTTGGCATGGATATCATCCGAAAACTGTGCGGCGGTTGATTGGCTTTCCGATTCGGAGGCGATAACCTGAGCAAACATCTTGATGGAAACCAACGGGCTTTTCATATCGTGGGCGGCAATGTGAAGAATTTCCGACTTGATGAGATTTGCTTCTTCAGCAAGTTTCCGTTGTTGTTCTTCGAGTTGCCGCGACTGTTCCGCCCGCTCTTTTTCTTCCTGTAAATTTTTTGTCCGTTCTTTTACAAGTTCCAGCAACTTTTGTTCGCGAATTTTCATCCTGCGTAATCTCAACCGGAACAAAGAGTATGTTACTCCGGCAATTGTAACAATGCACAACCCGTAAAACCATACCTCTTGATAAAAATTCGGAAGCAGGGTAAAACTAAACGAAATCGAAGGTCCTAACTGAGTCGAATCTTCTCCGCTCGTGGTTACCCAAAACGTATATGTTCCGGGGGATAAATTTGTATAGAATGCCGTTCTTCTTGTTCCTGCTTCTTTCCACTCTTCATCATAGCCGTCCAATTTATATTTGAAATGAACTTTCCCCGGCGCGTAGAAACTTAAACCGGTATATTCCACTTCCAGTTCTCCCGAACCGACCGGAATTCCTGTCGGGTCAAGTTCAGAAAGTGGTTGTTCGTTCACCAACACTCGCTCTATGATGACCGGGGAGATAATTGTATGCGGCTCTTCTTGTTTCGGATTGACGACCACAACACCTTTTATGGTAGGAAACCATAACCTGCCATCGCGGGTTTTCCATCCGGCTGGTTGAGAACTGCCGTTACACTCGGCGCTTTTCATTCCTTCATCTTTTCCATACGCGACGCTATTGACCTTCTCAATTTTTCCTTCTGCAAAATCGAGCAATTCGCTTTTCTTCACCCGGAAAATTCCTTTGTTGCAACTCATCCACAACCGACCATCATCATCTTCCAGAATCCGGGAAACGACGTTGTTAAACAAACCATGTCGCTGTGTAATTTGTGTGAACTTCTTGTTTCGATAGAGAGTCAATCCGCCTCCTTGTGTTCCTATCCAGAGATTTCCTTCTTTATCCTGATACAAACTTCGTATCACATCATCCGACAAACCTTCCATGGTTGTGTACGAAGTGTAATTTCCGTTTTTGTAACGAGTCAAACCGCCGTTGGTTCCAATCCACATGGAGCCGTCGCTTCCTTCACACAACGACATCACGACATCGTTTAACAATCCTGTTCCTTTTGAAACTGACGTAAACCGAACGGGACTATCTTCATTCATCGTCGTCGTGCTTGTACTTAATCCGTTCGATGTTCCCACCCACAATCGTCCGTCACTATCTTCAAGAATACACTTGATAGTGCTTCCTGCCAATCCATCTCTTAATGAATAGTTGACAATCTTCCCGTTGACAAAAACATCCAACCCGTTCGTTGTACCCACCCAGACTCTTTCCCGCGAATCAACATAGACCGACCAGATAAAATTATCAGACAAGCCATCTTGGGTTGTGTATGATGTAAATTTCCTACCGTCATATTTTGTGAGCCCTTTGTATGTGCCGAGCCACAAATCTCCCGAAGGGCTTTCACAAATTGACCAAACAAAATCATAGACCAAACCATGAAGCGAAGTATAGGCAGTAAACAATGCATTTTTCAGGCGATTTAATCCGCCGCCGTTCGTGCCAATCCAGAGAAGTCCTTCGCGGTCTTCAAAGATTGACCAGACTAAATCGCTCGAAAGTCCGTTGCTGGTGGTGAAGGGAACAAACTTCTTCCCGTCGAACTCACACAAACCGCCGCCGTGTGTGCCAAGAAAGAGTTTTCCGCTTTGACTTTCCCACAACGACCAGACAAATTCATGAGTTAATCCATCTTTCTTTGTCCACGAAGTGAATGTTCCGTTTGAAAGACGCGTGAGTCCTTCCGTCGTTCCAATCCAGAGGGTTCCTTGTGCGCCCGCACGAAGGCAAAATATTTCAGCGCCGGCTGGAAAATGTGAGCTTGGAAATAATTCATACTCATTATCATGCCAACGTACCAATCCTTTTTCTGTTCCAATCCAGATGGAACCTTCAAGGTCGCTGCACACAGCACTGACAGTATTCGCCGGAAAACCCTCGTCGCGTGTGAGTGTTCGGAATTCTCCGTTACTGAAAAGTGAAAGACCGTTGCCATGCGCTATCCAGATTGTCCCACGTAAATCTTCACAAATAGTTCCGATGGTGTTGGAAAGTAATCCCTCGTTCTTTGTAAACGTAGTAAATTTTCCGTGCGATAATTTTGCCAAGCCGCCATCTTCTGTTCCAATCCACAAGTTGCCTGACTTATCTTCAAACAACGAGACAATTCTGTTTGAAGGTAACGCCGGAGTATTTCCGACATCAAAGACAGTAAAGCGAACACCATCAAACCGAACAAGTCCTTCGAGCGTTCCAAGCCAGAGATACCCATCTCGTGTTTGCGTGATGGAGGAAATCGAGTTTTGCGGCAGACCTTCCTCTGTCTGCCAGACTTCGTGACTGAATTGCGTGAGGACTTTTTGAGGGTTGTGCACATCGTTTGTAGTGTTCTGTCCTACACCTGCGACAGATGCAAGGAGAAAAAACCAAATGAGTTTCATCATGGACAATAGATGAACATTCATTCGACAGTACTGATTCGATTTGTGTTGCATTTGTAGGAAGATAAGAGATTCTCAGAGCGAAACAAAGCAAAAAAATAGATTTTTGATTTGTTATTTTTGACTTGTCTTTCTTCTCTAATTTCGCTACACTCTTGCATGAAAATTTTATCGCTTGTTATTTATTGTTTGATGTTTTCGTTCGCGCACGCGCAAACGGAGTACTTCGTTTCGCCAACAGGCAACGATACAAATCCCGGCACTGAACTTCAACCATGGAAAACATTACAACAAGCATTCAACGCCTCGACGGCAGGAAGTACGGTCTTCATTAAAGGAGGAATCTACAATGAAAAATGTACGCTCAATGTTTCCGGAAATTCTGTTGATGGCTTCATCGCGTTTCGTCCGTTTGAAGATGATACGGTTATCATGGATGGAACGGGAAAAACAGGCGACCAGATAATTCTGATTGAAGAGAAGAGTTACGTCAAAATCATTGGGTTGGAAATCAGGAACAATCTCAATCAAGCGTTCGGCTCAGGCATTTGGGTGAAAGGCGGCGGAAGTCATATCGAACTCAGGAACAACACGATTCATGATATGCGACGCGCGGGCGCGGGAGATTGCATGGCAATATCAATTTACGGAACAAGCAATACATCTCTTTCCAACATCGTTGTTGATAGCAACATTATTTATGATTGCGAGCCGGGACACAGCGAAGCGTTGACGCTGAACGGAAACGTGGATACATTTTGGGTGACAAACAATCTCGTTCACGATGTCAACAACATCGGCATTGATATGATTGGCGGCGAAGGAACTTGCCCAACTCCCTCACTTGATGCGGTACGAAACGGAGTTTGCCGCGGGAACATTGTCTATAATGCTCACTCGTTGTATGGCGGCGGATATGCGGCGGGGATTTATGTTGACGGCGGCATCAATATAATAGTGGAGAACAATGCTTCATACTCGAATGATGTCGGCATCGAAATCGGATGTGAAAATCAGGGACGAGTTTCTTCGGGAATGATTGTGCGGAATAATCTTGTGTTTGATAATGAAAAACGCGGTATCGGCATCGGCGGGTATGATTATCCGGCAACAGGAAAAGTAACGACGACAAGCATCCTCAACAACACTTGCTTCAACAACGATACGGAAGGTACCGGCGCGGGAGAACTTATAGTAGAGTACACGGAAGACTGCATCATCAAAAACAACATATTTTACTCATCTTCTCAAAACCGTTTGATGACAACAATGGTCGGAAACAGTACCGGAAATATTTTTGATTACAATCTCTGGTTCGCTCCGGGCGGAGTGAACTCAGCGACAATTGATTACGCCGGAACAGTGTACACCGGTTTCAATAATTACAAAACGGGAACAGGACAAGATGCAAACTCCACGTTCGCAAACCCGCTTTTTGTATCAAATACGCTTCCGAATCCCGATCTGCGATTGCAAGATGGTTCACCCGCAATTGATGCCGGCGACCCTGCGTTCGTTCCCGCTTCAGGCGAAACTGATTATGATGGAAACCCTCGTGTTGATAATGCACGTGTTGATTGCGGAGCGTTTGAAAAAGTTCAAACTGTGGTAACTGTTCCCTTGCTCCTTCAGCCGGAAAACAATACTGTTCTCGTTTCATCAAATCAAACTTTCATCTGGACGAGTTCGGATAGCGGCACAACCTACCATCTTCAAGTTGCTCACGACTCGTTGTTTCAATCATTGCTGAGTAACGATTCGATACTTGTAAATACATCAACACAAATTTCATTGACGGTGAACGGAACATACTTCTGGCGAGTACGGGCGAAGTTGAACAACGTCTGTAGTCCGTGGTCATCAATTCGGAAGTTCACGTACGCAAGTGCGAACAAGTGGTTCCTCGTTTCCGTCCCGCTTCGTGTCAGCGACCCGCGAAGAACAACGCTCTTCCCAACTGCTATTTCTGAAGCATTCTCGTTTGATAAAAATGCAGGATACACAATTCAGGATTCGCTTGAAAACGGAGTCGGCTATTGGTTGAAATTCGGTGCAGACCAAACATCGAATATCACCGGCGATAGCATCTTTGCCGACACGCTCGACGTTGTCGAAGGATGGAATCTCATCGGCACACTTTCCGTTCCAACTCAATCAAACACAATCATCACCGAAGGAACAACGCTCCAGTCATCCTTTTATGAATTTGAAAATGGATACAACCAAACAGAAACATTGCAACCGCTCAAAGGCTACTGGATAAAAGTCAACGATGACGGACAACTCCTTTTGAATTCAACAATACCTTCAAAACCAAATCACTAATCACTACCAACCATGACAAAGATAACAGTAAAAACAAACGGCTCCATTCGCATCGAAGGAGAATTTGAACTCTTCGACGCTGAAGGGAACAAATTTGATTTATCAGGACGCACGGCAATTTCCCTCTGCCGGTGCGGGCAAAGCAAAAACATGCCGTTTTGCGACAGTACACACAAACAAATAGGATTTCAATCCGAAATCAAAGCACGCGTGCTTGAACCTCTGAAAGTATAATTTTACTTTTTGTTCACGATTTTGCTTGACAACGTGAAAAAAGTTTTGTAATTTCATACTACCAGCTACACCAAGAGAAAAGTTAGTTAGTAAATGTTCGATTAATTCCTATTTATAAACAAGTACATGGAGGGACCCATGATTGCTTCTCGATATTCTATCAGGATACTCGTTCTTTTTTTTGTATTGATTTCACAAACCGTCTTCGCTCAATCTGCGAAACAGAAAACGAACGCGCCTTCCCCGAACTCTGCAAGCGCAACTTTCCTAAAATATTTCCAACAAGGGTTCAGTATGAAACTCTTGATGACCAACTATCTCACTCTGGGCGTTCAGGCATTTGAAGGGAGTCCACCCTCCGATGAACGATGCGGGTACATTCCCGGAATGGAATATCCTGTCGGAAGTTGTTACGACCATCTGTATAGCGCGGGTCCGGTTATTGGTGGAGTTGTTGATGGAGTCCGCCGAGTTTCGGAAGCGTATAACCCAAATACAGGAAGAGGATATTTTATCCCTTCAGAAAAGGATGAATTTCGAAATACCATCTGGGTTACTTCTGCAACCGACTCATCAATTGTTGAAACCGGGTATTATAAGAAGCAACCAAACAAACGCTTCGTTGATGACGACAAAGACGGAATCATTGACGAAGACGCGCTCGACGGAGAGGATAATGATAACGATTGGAGTTCCATTGCTGACGACATTGGCAGCGATGGTGTAGCCGACTCCTCTGAGCATGGATGCAGGGGTGGCTACGACCCCATCACAAATCCTGACCCCGCATTCGACAACTGGAATCCGGCAAACTACGACTCATGCCATCCCACGCATTCCGGAAAGTTCCCGAACATGAGAAGCAGGGAGATATACACACAGGGAAACGGAATTCCGGACCATGGCGAACCTCATGTTGACGAAGATTACGCGGCATTCTCTGACCAGGATGTATATATTTCCGCAACGGATACATCTCCCTCATTGCCAACATCACATTCACGACTTGGAATAAAAATCATCCAGAATTCATACGCATGGAAGAGTGATATCTTTGATGGCATCCTTCCAATTAAATATGAATTTGTAAACATCGGAGGAAAAACTATCCGCGATGTGTATCTCGGGTTCTTTGTTGATGCGGATGTCGGGCTTGCACAGCAAAATGACGGAGGATATTTCGATTCACTCCGGACAATATTCGTTGCAAATCCATCCGAACGGAATTCTACGCCGTTCGGGTTTACCTTGCTTGAAACACCTGTAGCCTTAGAATCATTGAAATACACACTACAGTGGTATGATTTTGTCCCGCCATGCGGCGGAACCCTTGATGAAGATTTATATGCATGTATGAGTTGCGAAGCTTTTGGCGGAGTTCATTGTATTGACGAAAACACCTTTCCGACAAATACCGATGTACGATTCCTTTTCTCATTCGGTCCTTTTCGTGAATTGAAACCGGGTGATACGATTAGCACAACAGTAGCGTTTCTGAGCGGAACACGCCTTTCCGCCGGGTCTCAAAGTCTGAAGGCTCACGCAGAACAAGCGATTAAATTATGGGGCAGAGGTTGGAGACAACCCCTCGCCCCGCCCTCGCCATGTCTTGAAGCTACTTCTTCGGATGAAGGAATCAAACTACAATGGAACTTGGAAAAACCCGGATGTTTGAATCCTCTCGACACATGGGATGATTCCAACAAAATAGCAGAATCATTCGAACCCAATCATTGGAGAAGAAGTAATCCTCCTGCAGGTGCAACGCGCGGCGGAAGAATCTTTGAAGGATTCCGGTTGTATCGCGCGGAAGAACAAAATGGGACAAGAACTCCGTTTACCTTTTTAAGAGAGTTCGACGTGGCTGATGATATATTTGGATTCAACGTTGGTTTACAAACAGAGTTCACCGATAGTTTTGCAAGAAAAGGACACACCTATTGGTATGCTGTGACTTCATTTTCCATTCCCGATATGACAATTATTACGCGCCCTCTTTCAAACGGCGGCGTTTTGT
Organism: Ignavibacteriota bacterium; assembly: GCA_016212665.1. Lineage (NCBI taxonomy): Bacteria > Pseudomonadati > Ignavibacteriota > Ignavibacteriota bacterium. Next base: position 281,676 of record JACREZ010000016.1, on the reverse strand, counting down.
ATGATACGTTATACAGCGAGCAGTATGAGTCGTCAATAGAAGATAATGCAACGAAAGTGTATCATTCATTTCGTCCTTCCGAATCATTGGGCGAGGTTCTCGTTGTTCCCAATCCATATCGCGGAAGTGAGTACTACGTCAATGGCGATGGATTTGAAGGATTGGAACGCGAATGGACACCATACAAACGCATGGTTAGGTTCATTCATCTTCCATCGAAAGCAACCATTCGCATTTACACAATTGCGGGAGAAGTGGTTGCTACATTCACGCATGATGAAAGTGCGGGAGATACGGAAGGTCAACATGATTTTCATTTGTTCACGGAAAGCGGACGACCGCTGGCAAATGGTATCTTCGTCTTTACAGTCGAGTCGGAATACGGAAAGCAAATCGGGAAATTTGTAATAGCACGATAATGAGGAGAAAGTATGAAATACTTAGTTTATTTTGTCACCGTTTTTTTCTTGTCTCAACAAATTGTTGGACAGGTTAATAAAAAATCAAAACGTCAACCGACTGAAGTAACAGCATCCTATCCAAAATCAATTATTCAGGGTTTCAATATGAAACTCAGAATGAACAGCGAATTGATGTTAGGGAAAGAAGCGCTTGGAGCGTATGAAGGCGTATCGCCATCATCCGAATATGAGTGCGATGATTGGTTGGGTTTGGAATATCCCGTTCATTCCTGCGTTGACCATTTGTACGGTGGAGGTCCGATACTTGGTGGGATTGTGAATGGCGTGCGATATGTCTCAGCGGCATATTATCCGTCGGATGCAGAAGGAGATTTTCAGCAAAGTTCGTTCGACAAGGATAAACGACATATTTTTACAAGTTCGATTGACGATACATTGTATAATTCAACTCGAACTGGATTTTATAAATATGCGATGAACAGAAAGGGAGTTGATGACGACAACGATGGTAAGACAGATGAAGATATGTTCGATGGTCTCGATAATGATGGCGACTGGAATGAACTTACGGACGATTTAGGTTCTGATGGTTTGCCCGACACTCTGGAAATCGGTTGCAGAGGTGGATTTGAACCGTACTATAATCCAGACCCGGCAAATGATAACTGGGATTCAACAAGTTATGATGTCTGCAAAGCAGAACGCGGAACCACTCCGTATAAGAAAAACAGCAGATATCTTTATACACAAGGAAATAAACTCCCCGACAATGGAGAACAACATGTTGATGAAGACTACGCTACAATTTCTGATAATGATATTTTACTCTTTTCAACAGACACCGTGGCAACTCTTTCGTGGCATAATCCGATTGGCATTAAAATTCATCAGCGTTCGTTCGCATGGAAAGACAAATGGCTCGAAGGTATCCTGCCAATTGAATACACGATTACCAATTTCAGCAATAATATTATCCATGATGTTTATATGGGTATGATTTGCGATATGGATGTCGGTTGGGTGAACGGAAGTTCATTTGCCTCCAGGAATTATAGCGGTTACTACCCGAACGAGAGAACGGCATATATCCATAATCCTCTCGACCGATATGCAACACCGGCAGGAGTTACACTTTTAGGAAGTTCTATACCATTCAACGCGTTACGTATCGTTTACAATTGGTATGAATTTGAAGCAGATGATTGTGGTAGTTCACCATATAATGAAGATGAAATGTTGGAGTGTATGAAATGTGGACCGAATGAACATAATTGTATCAAACCAGATCAATCGAGTCATTCCTTGAACGATACACGATTTCTTTTATCGTTCGGACCGTTTGAGGAATTGAAACCGGGAGATACGCTTCGATTCACTGTTGCGTTTGTTGTCGGAAATGACTTGCGGAATCATGAGAACAGTCTGTCGGGTAGAGCAAGAAAGGCATTGATATTTCATCAAAACGGATATGCAGTTCCAACTCCACCTCCTTCTCCCCGATTACAGGTTTCGAAGGAACAAGAGAGTGTGACGTTATCATGGGAACATGTAGGTAACAATCCATCGGCAAACTTGAATGGAAATACATTTGAAGGTTACCGTGTGTATCGGATTGATTCAGATACGCTCGATATTTCGAAAGCAACTTTACTCGCGCAATACGATGTTGATAATGCGTACAAATATGGATTTCAAACAGGAATTGAAACCACATTTGTAGATGCGGCAATAAGAAAAGGAAATATTTATTGGTACGCTGTAACTTCATATTCTGTGGTTGCCCATACATCACACTGGAATGGTAGTTCGTATGATACTCTTGTTATTGAGGGAGTTGAATCTTCTATTTCTGAAAACGCTCAAAAAGTATTTAACTCTTTTGGACCTTCAACCCAATCGGGTGAAGTACTCGTCGTCCCCAATCCATATCGCGGAAGTGAATATTACGTCAATGGCGATGGATTTGAAGGATTGGAACGCGAGTGGACACCATACAAACGCATGGTTAGGTTCATTCATCTTCCATCGAAAGCAACCATTCGCATTTACACAATTGCGGGAGAAGTGGTTGCTACATTCACGCATGATGAAAGTGCGGGAGATACGGAAGGTCAGCATGATTTCCATCTCTTCACAGAAAGCGGACGACCACTTGCAAACGGCATTTTTGTTTTCACGGTCGAGTCGGAATACGGAAAGCAAATCGGGAAATTTGTGATAGCACGGTAAACAGGAGAGCGTTATGAAATCACTTACAACAATAATTCTTGGAATGCTTCTTTTCATTTTCGTTGGTGGCGTACACCCTCAGCACAAAAAAACATTTCAGGTTACTGATACATCATACTCATGGGTAAAACGCATTTCAATTGGAAAGGAAATGAAACTCTGGATGAGCAACGATCTGGTGCTCGGGAAAGTAGCGTTTCACGGAAACCCGCCTTCAGATTCGAGTTGCGGAAATATTCCCGTTGGCTTGGAGTACCCGCTTGGCAGTTGCATTGAACATCTGTATGGCGGCGGTCCTTTTATCGGAGGAATAATCAACGGTGTTCCGCACGTCAGTACAGCGTATGACGGAACCGAAGGAAGAACGGAATTCAATCTTGCCGCAAAAGATTCTCTGAGAAACCAGTTCTGGCTTGGTTCGAAAAAAGATACGGCGTACAATAGTTCACGTCAGGGTTACTACAACTATGCGATGAATAAATTATGTGTTGATGATGACGGCGACGGAAACGTTGATGAAGATATTTTGGATGGCGAAGATAATGATGATGATTGGAATAGAGTTACCGATGACCTTGGAACGGACGGTCTGCCGGATACTGAAGAACAAGGATGCAAAGGAATGTACGACCCGGTAAAAAATCCCGACCCTGCGTTTGATAATTTTTTTGCCGGCAATTATGATTCTTGCCTGTTTCGTGTCATCAGAAGCAGAGATTTATACACACAAAACAACGGGATACCCGACCATGGTGAACCACACGTTGATGAAGATTACGGCACGTTTGCAAACAACGAAATTTCTTTTTCCGCTACAGATACGGTTGTTTCAGATATTCATCATCAACCAATGGGAATCAAAATCATTCAGAGAACATTTTACTTTGATTATGCCGACCACAAAAATACAATTCCCATCGAATATACATTCGTGAACATTGGCTCCAACATCATCAATGATGTGTACCTTGGTGTCATTGCTGATATGGACATCGGTAGCACATCGGGATATGCAAGTAGAAATTATTCAGCATATAGTAGTGATGTCCGATTGGGCTACACTCATAATCCTGTTGAACAAGGTGCAACACCGGCCGGTATCACGTTGCTCAAGGCTTCGTTACCGTGGGATAGTGTAAAAATTATTTTTCGCGAATTTGGTTTTGAGCCGCCTTGCGGAGGAAGTGATAATACTTCTAATTACCGGTGCATCAGTTGCTCGGATGAATCCGACCTGAACTGTTTGTTCGCGGAACCTCCTGTCAATTCACCAAACGACACGCGGTTCTTACTTTCTGCCGGACCATTCAAAGAATTTCGTCCCGGCGATACGTTACGATTGTGTATCGCTTTGCTGACAGAGGATAAAGTTGAGTGGTTAATAGACCTTGCCCGGAGATTACAACCATATAATCCTGAAGAAGGTTGGAACAGGTTACAACCTCCACCGCCGCCTCTCAAAATAGAACAAGCAAAAAATTCCGTCCGGCTTCGTTGGGATTGCAATGTTGATCTGACACAACCTTGTTACGGAGATACGTACACCACTCCGACACCATGCGGTCTGGCACCATGGTCAACGTTTACTCCCAAACGTGTTATCCGGGAAGGATACCGGGTCTATCGAAGTATTTCAGAACACTATGATGACAAATCATTTGTTCTTCTTGCACAGTATGATAAAATTGACGGGCTTCCATTCGGGTATGATACCGGAATCGAAACCGCCTTTGTTGATAGTAATCTTTCCACCGGAAAACATTATTGGTATGCCATTACCGCGTTTTCAGAACCCGGATTTACTATTATTGAACGCCCAATACCGGGCGGGACTCTTTATGATACACTTTGGTACGAAGGAACTGAATCGGATTTGAAATCGAATGCGACGAAAGTCTATATGACATTCACTCCGGGTGAAAAACTCGGAGAAGTGTTGGTTGTTCCAAATCCGTATCTTAACTCAGAAGACTATGTTAATGGAGGAGGATTTGAAGGCTCTAGCAGTGATTGGACTCCTTATAAACGGATGGTGAGGTTCATTCATCTTCCATCGAAAGCAACCGTTCGGATTTACACAATTGCCGGAGAAGTTGTTGCTACCTTCCAACATGATGAAGCCGCCGGAGATATTCCCGGTCAGCATGATTTCCATCTCTTCACCGAGAGCGGAAGACAGTTGGCAAACGGAATATTTGTTTTCACAGTCGAGTCGGAATACGGAAGGCAAATCGGGAAGTTTGTTATCGCACGATGATTTTTTTATTTGTTTAGATTTCACTTTTCTTGTGTATATTTATGCCCGCGATACAGAACCGTATCGCGGGCTTTTTTTCTTAACGATATCAACCTCAACATCAGATTATGAACAGACACAATCGTCGAAAATTCTTAAAAGAACTTGCATTGGCAGGAGGCGCAGTAACGCTCGGAGCCGATGCGCTGAACGCGTTTTCATTCTTCAAACAGGAAGGAAAGAAAAAAGTTGTGACCGTAAAACCAAAAACAATTGTCGAGTCAACTGTCCCTATTGACTTCCGGTATTCTCCCTCGACATGGCAATCCACATTCTGTTTCCCTGATGACCCATATAAGAGTTTAGTCGGGAAGTATGGTGAACTCCTGTACAATCACCCGGGTTTGCTTGCTGAACTCGATGCGTTTGCTCAAAAAGTCTGGTTCGGGTTAAACGGAACGCAGAAAGGCGAATACATCGAACAGAAATTGGAAGCGCCGGGAATTCCCATCATTACAACAAAACTCCGTTTCCCCGATGCAGTAATGACGCTGACCACGTTCGCCACCAACAGCAACAACGAAGGACGCGTGGATAACGTCCTCGTTCAAATTCGTCCCGACGGGAAAGAAGAACTTGATTGCGCTCCGTTCCTCACCATCAGTTCAAAAGCAGAACTCACGCTCGATGAACAGGACGACGACCTCAGTACGCTCCTGCTCGGCGATGAGAACAAAACATTGTTCCTTGCGGTCAACGCACATATCGAAATGAGCAACGACGGAACTACCTACACCTGCACATTGGCAAAAGACAAAGCTACGGCATCATCTCCGCTGAACTTCTTCTTCCGCTTCCCGCAAGCCGCGCAGGAACTCGATGCAATTGAAGACGGAATCGAAGAACCGCAAAAGTTGCTTGATGAAGCCCGTTTGTTCTGGCAAAACTGGAAACCGTTCGACGGAAAAGTAAACTGGCAGATTCAGGATAAGCATCACGAATTTCTCATTACATCAACAAGAAATATTTTACAATCCCGCACAATCAAAGAAGGAAAGAAAGCATTTCAGGTCGGACCGACTGTCTATCGCGGGTTGTGGGTCATTGACGGAACATTTCTTCTCGAAGCGGCGCGCTACATGGGACATGATAAAGAAGCGCAGGAAGGACTTGAGTCAATCTGGAATCTGCAAAACTCCGCAGGCGGAATTTTTGCCGGCGGTGGTGAGAACCATTGGAAAGACACTGCGGCGGCAATCTATATGCTCATTCGTCAGGCAGAACTCTCGCAGAACTGGGATTACTTCAACGAACTGTGGCCCGATGCGCACAAAGCCGCAATGTATTTACGCAACCTCCGCGACAAAGCATACAGAGACGGAACTGCAAACGGAAGTTACGGATTACTGCCGCAAGGGTTCGGGGACAGTGGCATCGGCGGCGTTCGTTCAGAGTTAACAAATTCGCTTTGGACAGTCATCGGATTAAAAGCAATGCAATCCACTGCCGACAGGTTGTTTCTTATGAATCGCGGAGATATCCGGGACTTTTACCGTGAACTCTGGATTTCCTTCAGAACTGCATCGCAGCAGGAAACGCGGCAACATCAAAACGGGTTCAAGTTTCTTCCCATGTTGATGAAAGACGATCCAAAATGGAATGACCCGAATCCATTGAATCGTCCGAACGTTCAAGCCGCTCAAATTTACATGTCGCATGCTATTTATCCCGGGATGCTGTACGATGTTGAATCGGCTGAAGTTCTTGGTCATATTGATTTAATGAAGTCTATTGTTCAGGAAGATATTCCGGCAGAAACAGGGTGGCTTGCTCACGATGCGGTTTGGGCGTACAACGCCCCGATTGTTAGTCAGGTGTTATTATGGGCAGGACAACCTCAACTCGCACGCAACTTCTTCAACGGATTTCTTAATCACGCTTCGCCGATGTATGCATGGCGCGAAGAACAAACGCTACGCTCCATCGCGGATGAACGATTCATCGGAGACATGCCGCACAATTGGGCAAGCGCAGAGTGCATTCGCTACTTGCGCCACAGTTTTATTCTTGAAGATGAAACCAAACTCCGTCTGCTTGATGGATTGGTGGAAGGCGACCTCAATGCACAGAAACCATTTTCGTTCACGTACTCTCCGACCCGGTGGGGAAGAATTACACTCACGCTCGAACCGTTGGACGAACGTTCATGGAAGATGAAATTCAAACGGGAAGATTTCAACGAGAAGATGATGCCGAAGTTTGAAGCGGTTGAATTCCCGCGTAAGATTTCCAAGAAACATCAACTCGATAAAGTGGAAGGCGTTGATGTGAAATGGTACAAAAACGGCGGCAGAGTTATCGTTGAACCGAACTGCCTCGAGTGGGAAGCGATCTGGAGAATCTTCGGACAAATTGATTAACATGGTTCAGGGCAGTCGCCCGAATTATTTCTGACAACCATGAAACGATATTGCTTTGTTGCCGGGTTGATGTTGTTCGTGTTGACGATGACATTCGCCCAGCAACAGGTAACGCTTCGTCTCATGGATTGGGCAAGTGTAGATGAAATGCCGAGTGATGAACTCTCGCTTGCAGAATTCAAGAAACGGTATCCACACATCAATGTCTTGTACGAACCGAGCCCGGGGCGTGTGTATGAAGAAAAAATTTTGACCTCGCTTGTCGCCGATGAGCCGCCAGATGTTTTTCTGCTCGACTCGAAACTGATTCCGACGTTCACCAACAAACACGTCCTCCTCGACCTTCATCCCTACCTCTCCAAACTTCATATTGATTCTTCTCAGTGGTTCCCGAATGTGTTGAGCATTGCGCGGAAAGGAAATTCGCTCTACGCATTTCCCAAGGGCTTCACGCCTATCATGGTCTATTACAACAAACAACTGTTTCGCACATCAAACATCTCATATCCCACATCAGATTGGACATGGAACGATTATCTTGAGACAGCAAAACAACTTACCAAAGATACAGACAACGACGGAACGGTTGACCAGTACGGAACAGCGTTCACCAATTATTACTACCAGTGGATTCCCTGGATTTGGTCGGCGGGAGGAGATGTTGTTGATGCAACCGGGTTTCATGCTACGGGATTTCTCAATTCGGAAAGAACGGAATCTGCAATTCAGTTTCTCATAGACTTGAGAAACAAGCACAAGGTCTCGCCCGATTTGGGAACATGGGTACAATCGGAAAAAACGGGAACAAGTTACGCGCTCTTCTCGAACGGAAAACTCGCAATGCTGACAAGCGGTCATTGGTTGATGCCGAAATTTGTGAAGTACATTCAGGACGGGACACTCGATATCGGAGTTGCGCCGTTGCCACGCCATCCCGACGCCAACAAAGTAAATGTCATGTATGAATCCGGCTGGTGCGTTCCGGTGAACACAAAATATCCGGAAGAAGCGGTGTTGCTTGCCTCGTTCATGGCGGGAGAAATTACAGCGCGTGTCCGTTCTTCACAACGACTCGAAATTCCTGCCGTCATTTCCGTCGCTGAAGAGAATGTAAAAACTGATGCAACCGGGTTAGAACAAGTTTTTTTTGATGAAGTACAATATTGCCGCCAACCGTGGGGTTCACTCATCGAACGGTTCAGTGAAATCGAATGGACATTACAGGATGCAGTTGACGAAGTAATGGTCAACGGCAAACCGCTCCATGAAACGATGACGAAGTATTCCGCACGCGTTGACAAAGAACTTGCCGAGATTCGGAGTCACGAAGCGACGGAGTTTAAGCCGATGAAAGAACAGTCGGAAATACTCTGGTTTCTGCTGATGGTTTCAGGTTTCTGGTTAGTGGTTTCAGTGTTATTGTATCTGAAAACGAAAAACAACAAACGAAAAACTCTCCGAACTGCGTATTCGTTTCTCGCTCCTTCGATTCTACATCTTATCGTCTTTATGTTTACGCCCATCGCGTTCTCCGCGTATTTAAGTATGCACCGGTGGGATGTTGTTGTGCCGGATAAACCGTTCATCGGGCTTGATAATTTTTCTGAAATGCTGAACGACCCGTTGTTTTGGAACGCGTTCAAAAACACGTTTGTCTATTCGCTCAACGTTCCGGTTGGAATGCTCGTTTCGCTTGCGGTTGCGCTGATGCTACACAAGCGATTGAAAGGATTGGGATTTCTCCGCACGCTCTATTTTCTCCCAAGCGTCTCCTCCTTCGTTGCCATTGCGTTGGTGTGGATGTGGATGTATCATCCGAGTTTCGGCGCGGCGAACTTCCTCCTGATGAGTTTCGGCTTCGAACCGTCACAATGGTTGAACTCGGAAAAGACAGCGATGCTCTCGGTGATGATTTTTTCTATCTGGCTTGGACTTGGTTACCAGATGGTAATTTTTCTTGCCGGCTTGCAAGGCATCCCCGAAGAACTGTACGACGCGGCAACGATAGACGGCGCAAGTACCGGACAATGTTTCTGGAAAATTACTTTTCCGCTTCTGAAGCCGACAACGTTTTTTATTCTTGTTACGTCACTCATCAGTTCGTTTCAGGTCTTCACTTCAATCTATGTAATGACAGCGGGAGGACCGGTTCGGAGTACCGATGTCATTGTCTATCATATTTATCAGGCGGCGTGGGAACAGTTACGGATGGGCTACGCCTCCGCAATGTCGTGGGTTCTCTTCGTTCTCATCATGTTCGTAACGTGGCTTCAGTTTCGGTTACTCGGAAAAGAAGTGGAATACTAATCGATTTCGGATGCCAAGGGCATGCCTTCGGCATTGCGAATTGCCAATTGCGGATTTAGGATTGAAGATTTGAGATTTGGTTTTTAGGTTTTGAGAATTCAAGATTCTCGTATTAACCTCTTGAAACTTCTTAAGGGATGTTACAAAAACTCTATTTTCTTTGCGCCACTTTGCGTATCCTTTGTGTGCTTAGCGGTAAAACATTTTTATTGAAGTTTTTGGAACTACCCTTAATACAAAATCACGACTCACCACTAACCAATTACCGAACGAGAAGAAGTTTCTTGCTGAGTACTTTCTGTCCCGTGCTCAGCCTGTAAATGTACACTCCGCTTGGCAAACCAGAAGCATCCCAAGAAACTGAGTAATTTCCCGCTTGCTTCGTTTCATTCACCACAATTGCAACTTCACGTCCCAATACATCAAATATTTTTAATGTAACCAATCCGAAATTGGCAATCCGAAATCCGAAATTCGTCGAGGGGTTGAACGGATTGGGATAATTCTGGAACAACATAATTTGGTTCGGGGTTTGAGGTTCCCGGTTTGATTCGTCCACTCCAACCGGCTTAGCGTTTCGATAGAATTGTAATCCACCTTTCGATGTTCCGACAAACAAATCAAGGTCGCCGTCGCTATCAACATCAGCAAACGCAGGGGCGGATTCTTTCATACCATGAATGTCCGCATAACGATTTGTTCGTTCTGTAAATTGACCCGTTCCATCATTTTCAAAGAAAAACATTTTCCCCTCCGAGTTGCCGATGAACAAATCGTCGTCATCGTCATTATCAATATCAACAAACAATGGTTTTGCATTTTCTCCGACATCTATGGATTGAAACGATGAAGTAATGAGTGTATCTATAAATTGCATTGTATTACCGTTGTTCCGGTACAATCGAATTTTCCCGTTTGATGTTCCCACAAACAAATCGAAATCATTATCACCATCAATATCAGTAAACGCCGGGACGGCAAATTGTCCCGTCATTAGTGAATCATCCGGCTTGTAATTATAAATTGTTATGATTGAATCAAATCCATAATAGATTTCCACCTGTCCGTCGAATCGTCCGAGAACCAAATCTTTTCTTCCGTCTCCGTTGATATCAACAAACGTGGGGGCGTACGCGAAATTTCCACCGATATCGGAGAAGGAGGAGTCTTCCAGTGTAAACGCAGGTTGTGTCTTCGTTCCTGTATTTTTGAAATACGAAAGTTGTCCACTCAACGTTCCAAGCACAAGGTCGGACAAGCCATCGTTGTTGATATCAGCAAACGCGGGATGAGCATTCTTCCCGACATCGAGCGTTCTGAGAAAATCTTTTGTCACAAGTTGAAGATTCGGCGAAACAGAATCTCCCTGATTTTCATAAAACCAGAATGAGTGATAGGGCGGAGACGATTGTCCCATGTTCACAAACGTTCCGACAAACAAATCGAGGTCGTGGTCGTTATCAATATCCACAAAGTTCGGTTGATTATAAACAGTTGTGAGCTGAGCATCCTCAGGCAATATCTGGTCTCCGGTACAAAATAAATCGGGTTGAGTTGCCGTTCCATGATTTTTAATGTAGAACAGTTTGTACGAGTTCATGTCACCCATAAATAATTCAAGCGACTGATTCCCATCAACATCCGCGAATGCGAAGAGACTTCCCCCGTGTCTTGCATTTGAGATTGATGACTGACTCAATCCATTATTCAAACATGAATCATTTAATATTTGAATTCCCTGAAACTGTTCATCAGCATAACGAAATGCAGGAGTTGTCGCCGTGCCGATGTTTTCGTAACGGATGATGTTGCCGTTAAAATCACTGGTGAAGAAATCAAAATCGTTGTCACCGTCAAGGTCAGTGAAGGAAGGAACGCTGAGGAACCCGGCAAGAATCTGACTGTTCGATGTGTCGAGCATCGTCTGTATTTCGAGAACGAAATCCGGTTCGTGAACCGTTCCAATATTTTTGTAGTAACTGATTCCGTTTCCGCCGTTATCGCATAAGAGGTCAATTTTGGAATCGCCGTTCAGGTCGGTAAAATAAAACCACGCGGTAAACTGAGGAAGAGTGATTTCATTCAATTTCATTTTGAAATCAAACGTTTGAGGAGTTCCTTCGTTTCGGTAGAAATCTACATTCTGGTCGGCATCGAACACAAATAAATCATAATCGCCATCGGAATCTATATCAACAAAACGGTGATTCGGTCCGTCAATTCCACCGATAAAGGGTTGCGCAAGTGTGTCGTTGCCAAAAATGAAGGGGATGGATTCGAGTTCGCGGGTAAAGGGTTGGGCAGATATCAAACCATAAAAAAGGAAATACAATAGGAAAGTCAAAAACCAAACTCTCGTTCCTACGGTCTCCGTAGGAACGGCAACCAATTCCGCTCTGCGGAAAAAACGCGGAGCGTTTGTCTTTTCATTCCAACGCAGGAGCGTTGGAACGAGTACAAAGATATTATTTTCCTTCATTCACTTTCTCCTTCTGTAACTGCGGCACAAGAAATATTTCCGATGTTGTTTTGCTCAGCGCCAACTCAAGCAACTGCGGGACATTCAACTTCGATTCTGCTTCAAGAACTTCTTCCGGCGATGCCCACGTGGCGGGATTGCGCGGCGCGAGGAACGAACAGCAATCATCATACGGCTCTTTGGAAATATCGTGCGTGCCGATGAGTCGGGCAGTGTGCATCGTTTCCTCTTTGTCCATACCGGCAAGCGGACGGAGAATCGGCATGGATGCGGCTTCATCAATCACACGGATGTTACGGAGCGTTTGCGATGCAACTTGTCCGACTGCTTCGCCCGTTACCAATGCTTCCGCTCGCTTTTGTCTGGCGATTGTTTCAGCAACACGAATCATGAAACGACGGTAAAGAACCACGCGCAAGTGTTGCGGCGCTTGCAGAACAATTTCGTTTTGTACATCTGCAAACGGAACGATGAAGAGACGCGATTGGAATTGATACTCGGTCAAAATCTTCACCAACTGTTTCACCTGGTCAACCGAGTATTGGCTTGTGTACGGCATACTGTGGAAGTGGACAAAGTTAACGTTGCATCCCCGCTTCATCATTCGCCATGAAGCGACCGGCGAATCGAATCCGGCAGAGAGAAGCGAAAGCACTTTCCCGCTTACACCAACCGGCAAACCGCCAGCGCCTTGCATTTTCGAGCGATAAACATACGCAACTCCCTCCACTATCTCGATATAGAGTGTCTCGTCCGGCTGTGTCAGATTTGCCCGCACACCGAACTTCACGCAGAGAAACGCTCCGACTTGAGTGTTTACTTCAACAGACGTAAGAGGAAATCGTTTGTCGGGTCGCTTCGTCTCAACTTTAATTGTGGAAAATTTTCTGTCTGCAAGTAATTGTTCCGCTACAGAATTAAACTCATCAACGCTTTGATTGACTTTCACGCCGATACAAATATTCGCCAGACCGAACACCTGCGTCAAACGTTGAGCGATTGCATCAACTTGTTCATTCGGGATTTCTTCAATGACAAATCGCCCATAGCCGCCGCGCAGAACAAATGATTTGCAAAATCCGAGTAACACGGTGCGAACATTCTTCATCAATTGCTTTTCGAAGTATGAACGATTGTCCCGCTTGAGTGTAATTTCGTGGTGGTGAACGACGATGACAGGTTTCATGGAAAGAAGATACGAGTTTGAGGAAGGGAAAACAAAGAACACACGTATCGTCATGCTGAATTTATTTCAGCATCTGAGTGCCGTGGAAAAATTCTGTAACAAGTTCTGGGTAATATTCCAGTTTTTAATAATTTCTATTTCATCTCCTCAATCCCCAATCTCGCCAACTCATCCGCACGCTCGTTCAACTCAACCCCCGCGTGCCCTTTCACTTTGTTGATGGTCGGCTTGTACTCGTTTACAAGTTCGAGCAATCGTTGCCACAGTTCTTTATTCTCGACCGGTTTCTTATGCGCGTTTTTCCAGCCGTTCCGTTCCCATTTTTCAAACCATCGTTGCCCGAAGCAATTGACAAGGTATGCGCTATCGGTAAAGATTTCAATTGGTATTTCTTTTTGTTTGATTGCTTCCAGCGCTTTGATGCACGCGGTCAACTCCATCCGTTGGTTCGTCGTGTTGGTTTCTCCACCATACAATTCTTTCACGTGACTCCCATATTTCAATACAACTCCCCAGCCCCCTTTATTTTTCGAGAACTGATTGCCGGAACAGGCGCCGTCGCAGTAAATGATAATGGATTCTTTTTTCATTTCAACTTTTTGAAATTTGTTCTTCCATTACTAAATACATCGCAACAGGATGTGTTTTCCCTTTTACATTCAATTCACCGAGCGATTTGCAATGGAAATATTCTTTCACCAACTCGTGTGTCGCATCGCTGATGATGATTTCCCTCGGTCCTGCCCGCTCTACCAATCGCGAGGCAAGGTTCACGTCATCTCCGATAACAGAATAGGTGAGCCGCTTTTCCGAACCGATGTTCCCTGCGATGGCAGTGCCGGAATTGATGCCGATGCCGATGCTGATTTTTTCCATTCCTTCTTTCGCGAATTCTTCGTTGAGCGATTGCATACGTTTCTGCATCGCAAGTCCCATTCTAACTGCACGCAGAGGGTCATCATCGTGATGCACCGGCGCGCCGAACACAACCATGATTTCATCACCGGCGAATTTATCAATGATGCCTTCAAATTGCAAAACAACTTCCGTCATTGCAGTAAAATACCGGTTGAGCATTTTCACGATTTGCTCTGCGCCGAGCCGTTCCGTCATTTTCGTGAAGCCGCGAATATCACTGAAGAAAACCGTTACGTTCCGAAGTTCTCCTTCAAGATGCGGACGGATTTTCTTTTCCATAATTTGGTCAACGACTTCTTTCGGAACGTAGCGCGAGAATGTATCTTTCACAAACTCCCGCTCTTTCAATCCCGAAGCCATCCGGTTGACATGTTTGGCAAGCACATTGATCTCATCGTTATTTTTCACCGGCAATGCAAGTGAGAAATCTCCCTTTTCTATTCGCTCAAGCGCAGGCAAAAAATCTTGCAATGGCTTGACGATAATAACTCTTGTAATAGTGAGGATGCTGATAATCAAAAAAATAAAAACGACAACCGAGACAATGGTAATCAGCGTTTGAAGCGAAGAAAGGACTTCATACAATTCTTCAATAGAGAATGTTGCTTTGAATACACCAATCAGCATTCCGGCATGAGAAGTTACAACAGGGACGGCGGTAACAGCGCGCTTTGTTTCCTCATCAAACTCCACGAACGAAGTTTTGTTCTGAAGTACGAACGATACAGCATTTGAAGAATCGTGAGTGAAAAGGTGTTCGCTTTCAAGGTCTGCCGTTATGCTTCCTGTCGAATCAATCACCGAAAGAGAAATGATGCGCGTATCGAAATGTTCCAGTTCATCAAGCAGGCTGTACAAACTCCGCGTATTGCTGACCTCATACCCTCGGGCAATATCGAGTGCGACTGTTCTCGAAAAACCAACCAGCGTTTGTTGCATCTCCTTGATGAGAAACTCGCGGCTGTAATGCAAGGCAAACGCCGTAAACACGATTTCCCCAAGAAGTACAATAACGATGACAACGAGAAGAATCTTGTATCCGACAGAAAGATTCTTGAACGAACTCCTCACAACTCGTATTCCAACTCTACAAAAAGTTCATTGAACTGTTGTTTAACCTTCTCCCAATTCATGATATACTCAAACTTTATTGTGTAGCCCCGGTCAATGGTGTAGCGGAAACCTTGCGCACATTGAACGCGTTCATCACTATCTACATCGGTGTTCGGGTCGAACACTTCAAAACGAGTAACCGAACGAAGCGTGTGAAGCATCTCTCCCAAATCGTAATTCATCATCACGTATGCGCCTTGACTTTGTTGTGCTTCGTATTGTTGTATGATTGCTTCACCGGCAATGACCGCTTTATTGAAAATTCCCATCGCCTCGATACCAAGCGCTTTTACTTCGACTGAAGAATGTTCTTTCACCGAACCGTCCGCATTCAGCGAATTTTTCCTGCCGTAAAATCCATTGAGTCCGACCTGAATACGCTCGAACGCATAGAGCGCATGTCCGATAACATCTTTGAAATTATTATCATCGCGAATCCCGCTGATGCCGTTTCCGTTTACGACAGCCAACCCCCACGAGATTGCTTCACCCTGCGCTTCCCAGAGTACGCCGACATCATGCGAACGCAACTTGAATGTCGGGAGAATTCCGTCGGGAGAAACTCCTGCGCTTTTGGTTAGCGAGTGAGAAACTGTGAATGCATCGTAATAACCAAACGGACTGCGGAATTGTCCAAGCGTAAGCTGACTATTGAACGGCAAATCTCTTTGGACAAAATAGAGTCGCTCAAGTTCGCCCCGCTTTAAATCATCGCGCATTGTGTATTCAATCAATCCACTCGAGTGTTCTGAAATGTTTGCATCTAAAAACAATTTCGCTTCACGCATCTGGAATGAAAACGGTTGAGGATAATTCTTATCATAGAAGATGTTGAATTCCAGTTCGACCGATGGCTTGATATCTCCTGCTTGAACCGCCAACGAACAGAAGAGAATCAGAAATAATGTAATCTTGAAAATATTATTCCGCACGTTGCGCCTCATACAATTTCCTGAATTGATTGCTCTTCTGCATATCAATCAGGATTTGTTCAATTTCCGCTTTCGGTTTTCCTTCGCGGAACAGGGTACGGAGGGTTGAATAAATAACGAGTGGGTAAATCGTCGCCGGGCGATTGATGGTGAACAACACATCCTCGATATAATTTTCGAGCGGAACGGTGATAAGCAGAACTTCTTTCGGGTCTAACCGCTCTTCACGCACGAGTGTCTTCTCAATCTCCGCAAACTGGTCGTCTAAGATTTTATCAATAGCGGTGTTGAGTTTAGAGGGGAGATAAACTGGTTGCTTTCCGTCTTCTTGTGATAAAGTGAACGACGGAGCGAAGAAACATACAAGCAAAAAACTATAAAATAGTCTTTTCATATTGA
Organism: Ignavibacteriota bacterium; assembly: GCA_016212665.1. NCBI lineage: Bacteria > Pseudomonadati > Ignavibacteriota > Ignavibacteriota bacterium. Next base: position 265,035 of record JACREZ010000016.1, on the reverse strand, counting down.
TGCTATTTCATCCAACGATTCATTTTGCACATACAGGCATCATCACCGGGTGCTAATATACAATTTTCTTAAACAAGAAATGAGGAAATATTGTTGAATTTTTGATGAACTGTTGATGAGCTGTTAGTTTCGATTCGATGAAAAAAAATCGGAGCGACGGTTTCCCATCGCTCCGACTTTTCCGATAGCACGAATTATCGTCATGCTGAATTTATTTCAGCATCTGTTAATACAGATTACAGATTACACACGATATTCTTCACCGCCGATGGCTTGCCAACCTCTTTATCGTCTAACATATATATGAGTTCATACTCACGCATTTCCGGCACACCGGCGACAAGATTCTTCCGTGTATCTTCATACGGTGAATAATTATCTGTACCGAGCGTAGTAAAGGTTGTTTCGTTTCCACATTTGCACCTGATTTTCACTCCATCAAAGATTCCCTTCTTCCAATCAACACGAATGTGGTCAGAGAGCAAGGTGAGCCAGAACTCCGGCATCGCATCGTTGATGGATTGCATGGATGTATCTTCCGCTCCGACGATGCCTAACGCTTCACCGATGTCGGGTGTATAACTATCGTGTGCTTTAATTTTGTTGGCAAGATTTCTGAAGAATTGTTTCGCCTCGGCGATTACCTGATTCTTCAACTTCGTTAATCCTTGCAACGTTTTCTTCTGACCGTCAACCTCACTAAGTCGTAGTTTCACTGCATCTAAGTGATTTTGAATCTGCGTCTTTACCTCGCCCGTAATCCCAAGTTGTCCTTCATACGGTTCAAGGTTTTTGTTGAATGTTTCACCCCACTGGAAAAATCCCAGATCAGGTTTTGGAACGTAATCCATAAAGATTTCCTCTTAATGATTGTTAAAATTATGTGAATTGTATTGTTACAACGAAGAACAATTTTCCAAAGTTCCCAATTTGTTCACATGAAGAAAATATTTTAGGGCATTGTCATTCTGAATCCCCGCCTTAGTGGGGTGAAGTGAGCCCCTTGCACCATGCCGACTGCGGGACCGTAGAAGAAATCCCTACTAATGAACCACACGTTCGATTTATTCGAAGCATGAAAGTAGGAGATTGCTTCACCCCGCTGAAGCGGGATTCGCAATGACCCACACTTCACTGTCATTGCGAATCACGTTCATCATGTATCAGAACGGGATGAAGCAATCTCCCAACCCCAAGGAAAACGTGACGACTAATGAACCATATCTTTCGGTTCATTTCCACGATTAACCCCGTCTGGGGTTGGGTCTCAGAATAACATTGGCATATATTTTAACTACGGACTAATTTACCTTTAGCCTGAATCCCAAATACTAAATTCCGCACCTCTCCGTCTTAAGATAACAGACTACAGGGAAAAGCCTGAACCGCGCAGGCTGAATCCCGGACATCTCAGGCTGAAGAGAAGAGGCATCTTCCCTTGGCTGTGTCGCTCAGGACTTGGACAGAACTGTGCAGGGAAGAGACGGAACAACGCAGGACACGGAGCGAGCGATACAGCCCCGCCCTGAGAAGCCCGGTCTTTGGACTGCGAAGCAAAAACATTGGACTGAATGGTCGAGGCTTCTGACTACGCACGACGAACTTTGGACTGAGTAAATCGGACTTTGTCCCGCGCCGTACAGGATTTTCCCTGCGGCGCGCAGGACTGAGAATGTGCTGAAATTGCTCTGTTTTAGAGGGGGAGAGGAGAATTGCCTACGCTCGGCAGGGTATGAAAAAAAGAGCATCGGTGGTGTGCCGATGGGGAGAATGGCGTTAACAACACCGCCGATACCTTTTCCCAACGCCGACCATTCACGCCCGTTCCATTTGGCGATGTTGTTGACCTCTACGTTTCCTGCAAACCGGAACTTCCCCCCGATATACAAATTGCCGGACGCATCGTGTGCGAAGGGACCGATGCCGCCCCAGATGCCATTGGGAATACCGTACCCCGTAACCCAGCCAACACCTTGAGAAGAAGAAACCTCCTGAGTGAATGTTTGTGTATGTGAACGTGAAGTAGAAGTTTCCTGTGCGGATTCTTCTTTCATACGCTTATAGATGTTTTCTACCTTGATTAAGTTTGAGCGGAGATATTCTTCTGAATAAATAAATGTGTTTGTCTCTTTCTTCGTTTGGCTGTGAGTGAGTGATGCGGTACTCAGCATCAGAACGATTATTAGAGTGCTTGTATGGAGAGCTGCTTTTTTCATTTAAAAATACAAAGTCATTCTTCTCAAAATGAGTATAATGGGTTATGAACAGCGAGCATATTGCTTCTCATCCTCACGATTGGCAAATAAGAGTCGTTGACCGGATACATGATAGAAGCGTGGGAACAGAATATGAATTAAAAGCAATTATTATTATTTATTACGCCTTTTTAATTCCATGATTCTATTGATAGACTCTCTTTTTTTTTTATTACTATCAATAATGTTTAAATAATTTTTAAAACCGAATTCGATTTTATCGATTATTTTTAGCCTATAGGGATTTGGAATAGTAGTCAACAAGTACGATATGAAATCTGAATTCCAAAAAAATATTTCTCCTATTGCATAAGAAAGATTCTCATCAGCAGAATTCTCGAATGACATTAATAATTTAAAGAATTCTTTCCCAAGTGTTGTATCGTTATTATGGGAAATAATAGAAACACAAGTCCAGATAGCATCTTGCATCTGATTCTCAAAATATTTTTCTACTTCAATTCTTGCTTCGATATATTTGTTGGTGCTTATACTCGCTTTTAAGTTTTCATTTAACATTATACCGAAATGAAACCTCTCAATTATTTTACCTCTGATTGAAAGCGAATCATCTTTCGGTGTCGCGAACAAAGGATAATAAAAAAGTAAAAAAGAAAAGACTAATATTTCGGAAATTACTTTACTCATAATCTTACCGGTAATCAACATCAACACGAATATTTGAATAATTTTGGAAGTAATTTAATAAAGAATTATACAATCGTTGTGAATCTGAACAGTGGACTCCTATACATCCTTCGGTTCCCTTAACATTTCCATCTGGGTGAATACGAAGAAGGGTCCGGTCTGTTCTAAACATAGGCTCAAGATTTAAACTCCAACCGCCTGCCGGGCAAATAAAAGCTGATTTATCTGTGCGTTCTCGTAATCCATTTCCTAAATATGTTCCTTCAGGTAATTTTCCTTTTCTATAAGGACCCGATAAAGCTTTATATTCTCCAACAATAAGATCATCACCTTCAAATGGAAAAACGCCTTCACTTCTAAGTCCAGTTGCATAATAGTGCCATGTTAGAGATTCGCCATCAAATTCTAACCATTGTGTCCTATCTATAGGTTCTTTAGAATCGGAATTCCCATTGGCAGCAATCGAACTATTTGTTAAATGACTTTCGTATATATTGTAAATTATTTGGGCTGAAGCTTGTATTGCTTCTTCTCGTGGACCATTAACCTCAACAATATGTCCATTGTATTCTATAGTAATTTGCATTTTTATTTCTAAACTCATTGTATAAACAGCTTCAGTATAACTTACATCTCTCACCTCATCAGCCATCCACAACATTATTGACCAATAATCACCCCACTCAGCCCCCCCCAACATTCCCATCTGCAATCTATGGTTTTCTGCCCGCATTGCCTGTAAAGAAGCTTCTTCTCTCTCCAATTTTTCGTAATAATCTTTCCAGTAATCTTTATATACTTTCCCATCCGGGTCAACAAAACTTACTGCATTATTTCCTGCATAACTGTATGGAGAGAAGCCCTGTCCAGCCGGGTCCATCGCATAGAATCTTCCCAACTGTTCGTCGTACATTCTTGCACGGTAATTGTACACGCCTGTTTGTACGTCGTACTCCTGCCCGGTGTATTTGTACTTCACATCGGGAGAAATCTGGGAAGCCATCAGTTCGCCCCACGCGTTGTAGGCGTGGTACTCAACGCCGTTTCCGGTCGCACCAAAGAATTGTCCAGTATGCCCTTGCAATACTATCCTCTCGTTTTCCCGCCAAATCGGGAGATACTACAATTATTGATGAGTGTAAAAATATGTCTGGACATGGAGTCCTCCTGGTGTGGTGTAATGTATTAAATATAGAGTGTCATGGTTTCATCAAAAAAAAGAACAGCTATCAAATCACGCCAATTCTACCCGTACTTTTTTTCCAATAACTTTTGCATACCTCTTCAACATCGAAAGCCGTATTTCGTCTGCATGGTTTTCAATTCTCGAAATTGCAGACCTTCGCGTTTTCAACTTTCGGGCAATGTCGTCTTGCGTTAACCCCAATTCTTCTCTGAACTGTCGAAGAAGAATTCCTATTTTGAAATCGGTATATCCGGCATCGTACTCTTCAGCAAATTCTTTATCCTTGTTCTTTCGTTGCTGTATGTATCGTTGTAAGTCACTCATAGTTTTTTCTTTCGTGTAACATATTCTTGTTTCCTTCGTTCCGCAAGTCGTATTTCTTCAAGCGGCACTTTCTGACTTTTCTTGATAAATCCGTTTGTCAAAACAACAAATCTTCCTCCATCAAAAAACCCTAACAGGCGTAGTACGTCATTCCCCGATTGAACCCGAACTTCCCAAATATCATCTGTGCCAATTAATTTTTTTAAATATTGTTTTGGGACACTATCAAGTTCTTCAATAAGTGATAGTACCCATGTTACCTTCTGTGCTATTTTTCCCGGAAGTTCATCGAGAAATTCGCGGACAGGTGAATTTCCGGATCGTGTTTTGTAAAATACTATCTCTCTCACGGTGAAAACGTACTAAAGAAATCTCAATAAACAAAATGATATCGGCATGTAGCCAGAGAAATTTGTTCCATCCTTCTTTGACTGCATATTCAAGCCATTCATCATACTATTTCTTGCCTTCCCTGCACAATAATTGTCTTCCTGCGGTTCGCTTCGTATCTTGCACCCGTCGCTGTATGAGTACATCAAACACAGAAACCAACATTTCCCCTTCGCATCGCCGCACCTTCTGGTGGTTATTGAGCGGAGTGTGGCTCATCCTCTCCATCTTCATGACAAGCCAACTCGTCCTTCGCACGGCAGATGGGAAATATCCCGTTGATTGGCTGAACGGTCTGAGTTTAGAGATATTGTACTGTTTGCAATGGGTTGCTCTTTCGCCGATTACTCTCTGGCTCGCACGAAAGTTTCCGTTGCAAAGCAAAAAGTTCTTTGCCGGGTTGCTTGTTCATCTTGCAGTCGGGACGGCTATGTCTGCGCTGACGATGGCAGGACGAACCGTGTTGACAACAATCTTCATGTACAAGTTCGCAATTCCGGTAACGTTCGAGCGTGTGTTGAGTAACATGACAGAAGCGCTCGATTACGGTGTGATGAGTTACTTGCTGAACATGTTATTCAGCTACTCGTTTGTGTTTTATACGCAGGTGCGGGAACGGGAAATCCGAGCCGCACAATTGGAAAATGAACTTGGCAGAGCGCAACTGCTTGCGCTGAAAATGCAACTCCATCCACATTTCTTTTTCAACACGCTGAATACGATTTCCGTCTTGATTCGGAAGCAGGAGAACAACCTTGCTGTGGAGATGATTGCAAAGTTAAGCAAGTTCCTCCGCTACACGCTCGATAAAACGAATACTCAGGAAGTTACGCTGGAAGAAGAACTGAGTGCAATAGATTTGTATCTGGAAATTCAGAAAGTTCGCTTTCAGGAGAACCTCAGTATTAAGCGAACAATTTCTTCCGATGTGTTAAGCACGAAAGTCCCGACGCTGATTTTACAACCGCTTGTCGAGAACGCGCTTCAACATGGAATCGCAAAACGGGAACGGGGCGGCATCCTCGAACTCTCCGCAGAACGAATGAACGGAAAAGTCCACATCACCATATCCGATAACGGTCCCGGGATAACATCTGATTTGCAGAAATTAAAACATCATGGCATCGGTTTGCAAAACTCAGAATCACGACTGCAAAAGTTGTATGGTTCTTCGTTCGAGTTTGAATTGAAATCAAAACCGGAAGGCGGAGCTCTTGTTCACATCGCCCTTCCATTTCGCGAACGTTGACGATGAACATACGAACGCTCATTGTTGATGATGAACCTCTGGCGCGGGAAGGCATCCGTCTGCTTCTTCAAAAAGAGACGGATATTTCCATCGTTGGCGAGTGCGGGAACGGAATGCAAGCAGTTCAGACAATACAAACAACAGAAATTGACCTGCTCTTTCTCGATATACAAATGCCGGAGATGGACGGTTTCGAAGTTCTCTCCTCCATCCCACAACACCGGATGCCGCTCGTTGTGTTCGTTACCGCGTACGACCAGTTTGCGCTGAAAGCGTTCAAAGTCCACGCGCTCAATTATCTCCTCAAGCCATATTCCGACAAAGAGTTTTTCGATGTTCTTCATCATGCAAAAGAATACCTGCGACTGAAATCAGTCGAGCCGCTGACAAACCGGTTGCGGGAATTGTTACAGGATATTTCTCAACCATCCCCGGCTCAAATCGCAGATCGCACATCACACATCGAATATCTATCACGCATCGCCGTCACCCTGAAAGGAAATATCATCCCGATTCCTGTTGATGAAATCATCTGGTTCGAGGCGGCTGATTATTATGTGAACATTCACACGCAGACAAAATCATACTTGCTTCGCGAAACGCTCTCCAACCTTGAAGAGAAACTTGACCCGAATGTGTTCATCCGAATTCATCGCTCGGTCATGGTTCGCATCAGCGCCATTAAAGAAATCCGTCCGTTCTTCGAGGGGGAATCGTTCGTCCTTCTTCACAACGGAACAAAATTGAAACTCGGGAAAACCTACAAACAAAAATTGAAAGCGTTCATGCACTTCCCGACGTGAAAATAACATCCCCCTTTATCCCCCTTCCAAGGGGGAAATGATTCACCCTTCCCTTCACTCCTTCCTTCGTTCACTGCTTCACATTCACCTTCCCTGCATTTGTGTTCTAACACTTGTACTTCTTTCGTACACTGGATACAGTAATATATTCTTCCACAACTTATTTATGATTCACATGAACATACGATTCACCTCTTTTCTTTGTTGTTTGATACTCTGTCAAACACTCACTCTGTCAGATGTCCTGAGAGTGCCAACATCGTACACAACAATTCAATCAGCAATCCTTACGGCGTCGAACGGCGATACCGTGCTGGTTGATAACGGTTTGTACTCGGAAAACATCAACTACCGCGGCAAAAACATTGTTGTCGCAAGCCGATACATTTTCACACACAATCAACTGGACATTTTGAACACGGTCATCTTCGGCGGCAATCCGGTCTATTCCGATACTGCAAGTTGCGTTCTCATTATTTCAGGAGAAGATTCAACCGCGGTGCTGGAAGGTTTTACCTTGACAGGAGGAACCGGAACTAACTGGAAGGATGAACACGGAACGACTCCCTATGTTGAAGGGGGTGGAATTCTCATACAATATTCATCGCCAACAATTCAAAATAACCGCATCATCAACAACGAAGCAATCCGGATGTTTCCGAACAGCAGAAGCGCAGGCGGCGGGGCAATCCGTTCAGGCGATAGTAACCCGCACATCCTGAACAATTACATAGGCTCAAATAAAGGAATGTACGGCGGCGGTATTGTTCTCAATTACAGCGGCGCAATTATTAAAAATAATGTTCTCGAAAATAATTCTGTCTTTCAGGCAGTTGCGGGAGCTCCCACATTTGGCGGAGGAGGAATCTGGACTGTCGGCGCATCATCTACTCCAAAAATATTTGAGAATAACACTATCGTTGGAAATTCATCGAGCGGGACCGGAAGTACACTCGCGGGAAGAGGCGGCGGAATTCTCATCAGCGGAATTGTAGAAATGACCAATAACATTGTTTGGGGAAATTCACAAACCACCGGCACACAAGTTTCTGTCGGCGGAACCTCTACTGTCACAGCTTCTTACAACGATGTCGAAGGCGGAATTGCAGGGACGGGAAACATCAATCAAGACCCGATGTTTGGTGATTCGGATTTTCATCTCGCTGACGGCTCGCCTTGCATAGATGCAGGAAATCCTGATGGGATTTATAACGATCCTACAGACTCCGGTTCTTCTTCGGTTGCTCAATCATTCTCAAAAGGAACTGTGCGAAATGATATAGGTGCATTTGGCGGACCAGGAAGAACTGCGGACGTAATTCCGATTTCGATAAATGCAGAAACTGGCGGCTCAATTGTTCCTGTTCCGTCTCCTTCACTCTGGTTTGATATGCTGTATGTTCCTGTTGGAAGTAATCAGACCTTTATGATAGTTTCTGTAGAAAACTATATCATAAAAAATGTTTATGCGAATGGAACTCCGCTTGGAAAAATTTCTTCTTATACATTTACGAATGTCCGAGCGGAACAGTCTCTCTCTGCAACGTTTGAACGGGCATACACAATCACAGCCTCAGCAGGCGAGCATGGAAGCGTCTCACCATCGGGCGATGTGATTGTCCTTGATGGAGAAGATCAAACATTTACATTCAACCCGGAACGAGGATACAAAGTTGACAGTCTCTTCGTTGACGATGTCTTGACAGATAATTCTTCATCGTATTCATTCACAAACGTTTCCAGCAGACACACGCTTCGGGTTACATTCATGTTCGATTCTTCGTATGTTGGAACTTACCGGAGTTTCCGACCAGACAGCATTGCATTCGATAAAGACAACATCGGAAAGCAAGGAAAGATTGTGAAGAAGAAAGCGGATAAAGTCGAATTCAAATTCAAACTGACGGCACCCAAAACATCGGCATTAACGTTAAAGTTTACAATGAAAACTTCCGGCGCGATTACACGCGGAGAATCGAAAACAGATACATTGTTCTCTTGGAGTAATCTTGCGCAGGTGACAACTTATACACCTCTCGATAGCGGAACAATCGTTCAGGTTGATGGAATCGGGTTCAAAGGAAAAGCAATCAAAGCATCATACGGTTGGGCGACATTGCCTAAAACAATAAAAGGAAATGTTTCAGATTCTTCATTCTCAAAAAATCTTCTTCGGCTCCCGATGCCGAATCGTATCAATGTTCTGTATGAACTGTTCGCACAGAACGCATTTGGTGGTCCCTTGCTTGCTGGATTTCCTATGCCTGATAATGCAAAACAATTCGCGTGGGTGAGCCATGCAAAATACGACGACATTATGAAATCCTTGTACGATAAAACAACCGGCGTTCATTTGGGAACTGCAAAAAATTTTGATATGTTGTCATCATCGAAGCCGCTCGTTGGAATGTACAAATCACTCCCGCCAACGAAGCACAATAACAAATTGTTTGCAAATCTTCTTGCGCTCAAAGTCAGTATCGCCGCAAGCGCTCTTCAAGCCACACCAGCAGGTTTTGGAGAGTTGATCTATGATGATGGCACGTCTAATCCACTTAATGGGAAGATGGTTAACGAAGTTGCCAGACTTGCCGACTCGATGCTGAGCGCAAGAAGTATTGTTTCATCCTTCCGCAGCAAAGCGCAGTACGATGCTGCGTACGGGTATGCAAATCTTGATACTGTCATCAATAATATACTCTCTGCATTTGAAGGCGCCATTGACACCACTGACGGCGGATTCAGTTCTTCTCTTTCATTGACAGGCACAAAGCAACTGCTCGAAGTCCCTTTTCTGAAATCCAATCCGGCAGTTCTTCCGGCAAGAATAATTCCGCGCTCAGATTTTTTCGATGAATTGCCAGGTGAGTTTGCATTGTATCAGAACTACCCAAACCCCTTTAATCCTTCAACGCTGTTGTCATTTGTCATTGGTCAATCGTCATTAGTATCTTTAAAAATATTCAACATGCTTGGACAGGAAGTTGCAACGCTTCTCAATAACGAACAGATGGAAGAAGGAGAATACGAAATACCCTTCAATGCTTTCAATCTTCCGAGCGGTGTATATTTTTATCGCATCAATGTTGAATCGGTTGACGAGGAGGGAATGAAACAAACATTCACTGATACAAAGAAACTCATGCTTCTCAGATAATCCGATTTTCAGAGTGTTCTATCAAAGGCAAGCTCTAACACGCTTGCCTTTTTTATGTACGTGATGAAAATTTCTTATTAAGCCGTATATTGTGGCTGTTATGCTTCAACGTACGAATCATAAAGTATAAGTTACCTCCCGTGAAAGAAACCGGCGCACTCAAGAAACTTTTTCTTATTCTCCTGCTCGTTGTCCTGTTGCCAGCGTTATTTTATTCAGGATATGAGTTAAACACCATGAGCAGAAGCGAGGAACTCATTGCAACAATCTACCGGCAGCAACTCGACATGATTCTTTTTTCCCTCAACCAGTACGCACTGGATGTTGCCAACAATTGGGCAAGCTCCATTGGGATTCTTTTCAATGAACATATAGAATCAAAACCTGATTCTCTGAAGAATGTCATCGAAAAATTCTTAGGAAAGAATTCTGCAATACAGTCTTTGATGTTTTCCGATGTTTCCCTAACGACAAATATTCTTTTCTCAACATCAGGAAACCGTAGTTTGCCCATTGATACTACGTTAGTTCAGACTCTTCGTTCAAACAAAGAAAAAATTGAACGCCTCCTTCGTTATCAGCAAGTTGAGTATCGAAAACTGGAACCCATCGAAATAGAATCGGGGAACAGAAACACATCGCTCGCACTTCTCTTTGTAACAAACGATGTTTCGGAAAATCAGACAGTCGTTACAATCGTTCTTGACGAGCAAACATTCATTCGCGAAATTCTCTCTGCCAAACTCCGGGAAGCCGCGACGGAGGAATTCGTTCTTGCAATTTCAAAAGAGGGAACGCAAGAGCCTGTCTATTCTACGTCTCCGATTCAAACGAATGAATTGAAACAAAACAAACAACTCTGGATTTTTCCGAATTATTATCTCGGCATAACGCTGAAAGGTGAAACGATTGAAGAATTGACGCAAGCCCGGTTCAACCGCAATCTCGTGTTAGTCCTTTTGCTCGATGTGGTGCTGATTGCCGGAGTCTGGATTGTTTATAACAACATTCGCCGCCAGATGCAATTTGTCCGGTTGAAATCCGACTTTGTCTCGAACGTTTCCCATGAACTGAGAACTCCGCTTTCACTTATTCGCATGTATGCAGAGACGCTGGAGATGAACCGAATCGGGCAAGAAGAAAAAAAACGGGAATATTATTCTACAATTCTTCAGGAGACAGAACGATTGACCCGACTTGTCAATAATATTTTAGATTTTTCTAAAATGGAAGCGGGGAAAAAGCAATACACTATGCAGGAGACCGACCTGAACGAAATTGTTTCCGCGCTTCTTGATACGTATAGATTTCATCTCCAATCGGAGGGCTTTGAGTTAATGATACAACTGCAATCATCTCTTCCCCCCTTGCTCGCCGATAAGGAAAGTATCTCCGAAGCGATTGCAAACATTCTTGACAACGCAATCAAGTACAGCGACTCAAAAAAATTCGTCCGCATTACAACCGGCTCAAACGAGAAAACCACATTTCTTGAAATCGAAGACCATGGAATCGGGATCGCGACAGAACATCACAAAAAATCTTCGAAAATTTTTATCGCGTAACGAGCGGCCTGGTACACAATGTTAAAGGAAGCGGGCTGGGACTTGCTCTCGTGAAGCATATCATGGAGAGTCACAATGGGAAGGTACTTCTCACAAGCACGTTAGGGAAAGGAAGTACATTCCGTTTGGAATTTCCGCTCATAGCAAAACAATGAACTGAAAAGGATTCACCGATGGCAACCATTCTTATTGTTGAAGACGACCCGAAGATGCTGGCTGGATTAAAAGATAATTTAGAGATTGACGGTTACGATGTTGACACTGCAACCGACGGCGAGACGGGATTGAAAAAAATACTTCAGAACAACTATCATTTGATTCTTCTTGATGTGATGCTTCCAAAAGTTTCGGGATTGGATGTCGTGAAGCGAAGTCGTGAACAAGGGATTGCAACGCCAATCATTATGCTCACGGCTAAAAGCGAAGAGATTGATAAAGTGCTCGGATTGGAACTTGGCGCGGATGATTATATCACGAAGCCGTTCAGTCTTCGCGAATTACTTGCACGAGTGAAGGCGGTTCTTCGGAGAAACGAATCTTCCGGCTCTCATCAGGAAATGAAAAAAGTAACTATCGGAAAATTATCGGTTGATTTTTCTACGTACAATGCAACCCGCAATAACAAGCCTGTTGATATGACACCGAAAGAATTCGAAATCCTCAAGTATTTGTGGCAGAATAAAAATCAAACCGTCAGCAGAGAACAGTTGTTGACGAACGTGTGGGGATACGATGAATCCATCAGTACAAGAACGGTAGATAATTTTATTCTGAAGTTACGGCAAAAGATTGAAGAGAAACCCGATACGCACAGGTATATTCTGACAATTCATGGAATCGGTTACAAACTTGTTGTTTAGGGAAACTTAACGCCTGATTTGGCTCGCCTTCCAACATTCTTCGTGACAACTTTTTACAATTCTTGACTTCAATGTGACATCTTTGACGAACGATGGGCGTACATTAGAGCAGAACAACAAACGAACTCTTAACAACCATCGAAGAAAGGAACAAGTCATGAAAAAGAATATCACACTCGCAACCGTTTTATTGTTACTCTTCATCGGTAGTAGTAGCGCCCAAAAATATTTTCCCGATTACTCTCACTTTCAGAAAGTGAATGCAGAACGATTCACAAAAGTATATCTCCTCAGTCTTCAATCCGAGAACGAAGGAGTTGTTACTTCGACGCTTGCGCACATCGGAAGAATCAAACTCTTTTTCCCGGAACAGGAATTCCCGGAACTTGAAAAGAAAATTTGTGAACTTTCTTCTGATAGTCAATCGCCAAACATCCGCTATCGCGCATTTTTGATTTGCAGTGTGTTTAACAGTCCTTCAATATTTGAAAGTGAATCACGCACAGAATTTGAAGATAGCGAAGCGTTGTTTTCAACTCTTGCTAATACATTGAGAGATACAATGTTCGGGACAAACTACATTCGTTAATCCATTGAAATCATCTGATACATACATCATGAACTTTATCATCATACTCCTCATTTGCTTATCAGTACATGAAGCCAAAGCAGAAAACTGGAAACAGTTGTTCGGTTTGCGCGGCGAATGGAAGATTGAACTCGGTGATGATATGAAACGTGCAGAACAGCATTACGATGACAGTAAATGGGAAAACATTTATGCACCTTCTCCATGGGAAGATGAAGGTTTTCCCGGATACGATGGCTACGCCTGGTATAGAAAACATTTCAAATCATCTTCCGATTGGGAGAAAAAAACATTAGCGCTTCACCTTGGAAATATTGACGACGTTGACGAAGTCTATCTCAACGGACAACTCATCGGTTCTCATGGAGTGTTCCCCCCGGATTATGTAACGGCTTACAGCGAGGTGAGAGTTTACACGTTTTCATCAGCGTATCTTAGTCCGGACGGTGATAACGTAATTGCAATACGTGTGTATGACCGGGAATTAAGCGGCGGTATTATGCGTGGTCGTCTCGGTGTATATGAAGATGTTGATGCCATTCAACTGAATGTACAACTTTCTGCTGCATGGAAATTCAAAACGGGCGATAGCGCAAACTGGAAAGAACCGCACTATAACGATAGTCAATGGGATAAAATTATCGTCCCGTCATTCTGGGAAGCCCATGGCTATAAAGAGTATGACGGATTTGGTTGGTATCGGATAAAATTTAAAGTTCCCTCGAATCTGCCCGAGCAACGATTGATTTTACTTCTTGGAAAAATTGATGACTTCGATGAAGCGTTTCTGAACGGAATGAAAATAGGAAGCACGGGAAACATGAAATCAAGGGATGAACAAATTCCGGGTTCGGATGCCTATCTTCAATTACGCTCGTACATCATTCCCTCCGAGGTTCTCCGCGCAAATCAGGAAAATGTTCTTGCCGTGCGGGTGTACGATGGATTTAAAGATGGAGGAATGTATACAGGACCAATCGGAATTGTCACGCGGGATAAATTCACCAAGTGGCAGAAAAGAAACAAAAGCCCAGAGAGTATTTTTGATTGGTTGTTTCGGTAGTCATCTTCTTTGGGAAGTTGGTATGACTTTTTTACCCTTGATTGTACTTCAAATCATTAACCCCGGTTCACCCATCAGCTAATAAAATTATGAAATTCAATTTAGACGAAGCAATCGCAGTGTTGAGCAACACGTCTGATACACTTCACGATTTACTTCAAGGATTACCAAAAGAATTGGTAACGACAAACGAAGGCGAAAACACATTCAGCGTGTTTGATATTGTCGGACATCTGGTTCACGGAGAAGATACGGATTGGATTCCGCGAGCGAAGGTTATACTTGCTCAGGGAGAAAACAGAACGTTCGAGCCATACGACAGGTTTGCACAGTTCACTCGTTTCAAAGATAACACTCTCGATGAATTGCTTGTAATGTTTTCAGAAAAGAGAAAACAAAATCTAGTTACACTCAAATCATGGAATCTTACTCCCGAACACTTAGCGCTAAAAGGAAAACATCCCGCGCTTGGAGAAGTTACGCTTCAACAACTACTCGCAACTTGGGTTGTCCACGACCTGAGCCACATCAGCCAGATGATGCGGGTGATGGCGAAACAGTACTCAGATGAAGTTGGAGCGTGGAAGGAGTATCTTTCGATACTAAAACATTGAAAATTCCTTAATACAAATGAGGTATTATAGTCTGTGGCATTAAATACATCATAACGATATATTTATTCTGGTATGAAACAGAATAATAAATACCTTGTACTTGTAGGAAACCAAATTCGCGAAATTAGAAAAAGAAAGGGTTTTTCTCAGGAACAGCTTGCTTTAGATGCAGAAATAGACAGATCGTATCTTGGCGGCATAGAAAGAGGAGAAAGAAATGTTAGCCTCTTAACACTTGTAAAATTAGCGCGATGTTTAGAATGCGATGTAGCTGCATTCACTAAAGGGATGCCAGATGACGACTGAAGAAATTAACAAATTAGGAAGCGACCTTTTACAGTATTGTAAAAAATTCAATATACCTCTCGGATTTTTGTTCGAGATTCTGGAAGACCAAAAAGTTACTCCTATGATACGTGGTAAGGCAATGGAGTATAATGCCTTTCTTCTTTTAGAAAAAATCTTGCCAAAATCCATTTGGAGCGTTCAAAAACTTAACTTAAATGCACAACCCGGTACGTATGATGAAGATATTAGCATAACTCATCGCAGGTCTGGAATCATTCTGAAGGTAGAATGTAAAAGTGCTGTACGAGGAAGTATCAGTGATGGCAAGAGAACCAAAGTATTAAAGGTTCCGCATTTTAATGTAAAGTGTCACCGTTCTCGAAGTAACATTAAATTAGCGGGGACTTCAAATGATCGTTATTCCGTAGATAGCTTTGATGTTCTCATCACGAATACCTCGAATGCAATCTTTGAAGGTAATACCGTTGGTGAGCACTTAGAAGTTATCCACGAGTTACAGCTTAAAAGTTTACTGTATGATTACTACAATGTAGAAAATGATGAGGACTTAATTCAAGCAAGTGAAAGTGATTGGCGTTTTTGTATCCCTAAGGACATTGCCATAGAAGGTTTTATTCCCCGTACTCCATATGTTAAACTTGTTAACGACGAAAATTGGAAACCGTTAACACATATCGAAGAACGATTACTCCAAGTTGTTAACGAGAGACGGCAACTTCATCATCCTCAAAGGCGAAACTGAAACGAATATCTGAATTCATTAATCTTGAATGATAATTCAGAATGAAAAGTTCTTTTCCTTTGTAACGTTCTCCCTTCCGTTGTGTTCCATTTTTTTGATCGTCTGTTCTTTGAATACAATAATTCCATTCTTTATCATGTATTTCTTTCATCCATCCGTAAAGTTGTCTTACTTCTAAAGTATTATCGTATGTCAGAAATAAGAATAATCGTTCATTGTTTCTTCTTACACATCTCTCCAAACGATAATGATCTTCCTTTGAAAAAGCATATTGATAAAATTTGTCTTGGTCTGCATTAAAATAGGGAGGGTCAACAAACAGAAATGCCCCGTCTGGTGCATCATCAATAATTTCTTCGAAGTCATTACTTGTAAGACATACATTTTGTAGTTTCTTACTGGTTCTGAAAATATTTTGTGGCCAGTTTTTAGGTTGCATGGAAAACTGATCTCCATAACCCCAATACATATTTTGGGAATTCATAATTCCGCTATATGATGTCCTATTCAAGTAAAACCACCGCAATGCTTTTTCCAAGTCACTATGTGGTTGAAACTCATTTTTAAAAAATCCATGTAGTTCTTTAGTAGCTGGTAACGGTTCTCCTATTTCAATTCCTTTTGTAAGTTTGGAAGGGATGTTAGTTTCTGATCCTAACCTTACTTTCAGCATATCGACCAATTGTTCGGGTTTATCTCTAATCGTAAGATACACGTTAATAAGTTCCTTATCTATATCATTGAGTTGATTAAAATCAGCCTTGGCTTTTGCAAAAAAAATGCTTGCCCCTCCTGCAAAAGGTTCAATGTAAGCAACATGGGGTGGGACATGCTCAAGGATAAGTTTCCTTGCATAAAATTTTCCCCCGGCATATCGAAAAGGACTATTTATCGATCCGTTCATAGTTATGATAATATACAAACGTTGCGTGAATAGACAAATCCGAAATTATTTCGGCAAACCTTTCTTCGCCACATCCGTCATCACCTCACAAAAGCGGTCGAGTTCCTTCAGTGTTGTGTAAACATTCGGTGTGATACGGAGTCCTTTGAACTCGTCGTGCATGATGGCAACGGTGAAAATTTTGTGCTTGTCGAAAAGATAACTCTGAAGTTTTGGAGTATCAACATCTGTAATTTCAATATTGGCAATTGCGCACGATTGATTTGCTTCCCACGAAGTATGGAAACGAACGTTCGGCAAATCTTTGAGTTTGTTCATCCAGTAACGGGAGAGATAACGCAAACGTTCTTCTTTCCGCTTTGCACCAATACCGTTGTGAAAGAGAATTGCTTCACCGATTGCAAGGCGCGGCGCGGCTGAGTGCGTCCCGATTTCTTCAAACTTTCTGATGTCGTTTTTCTGAGTTTTATCCGCCGCCATAAGGGGCCAAATTTTTTCAATCTTGTCACGCTTCACATACAACAGTCCGCTTCCCTTCGGTGCATAGAGCCATTTGTGCAGACTCGTTCCGTAATAATCGCAACCAATATCATTTACCTTGAAATCGAAATGAGCAAACGAGTGAGCGCCATCCACAATCGTCTCGATTCCTTTTGAGCGTGCAAGGTCGCATACTTGCTTGACCGGCGTGATTTGTCCCGTGATGTTGATGACATGCGAAATGAGAATGACTTTCGTTTTGCTTGTAATTCCGTCAGCAAACTTCTCGGCAATTTCATCCAGACTTTTCGGAGCAATCGGAACCTGAATCAGTTTCAGTTTCAAGCCTTCACGAATCTCGCGCTGACGAAGCGTTGTCAACATGCGTCCGTAATCTTGCGTCGTGCTGAGGACTTCATCACCTGATTTCAAATCCATTCCCATCAACAATGTCTCAAGCGATTCGGAAGCATTTCTTGTGATAGCAATTTCTTCCCTGTCACAACCAAACACATCAGCAAGTCCGGTACGAATGGTTTCTGATTGCGGTTCAAGAATTTGCCACAATCTGTATGCAGTACAATCTTCCTGTTCCCAAATATATTTGATAAGTGATTCCGTTACGATACGGGGCGAAGGTGAAACACCACCGTTGTTGAGATTGGTGATTCCGCGAGATACGGTAAACGCTTGCTGAATTTCAAACCAGAAATCTTCATCCATCGCAGCCTGTTCGGGAGACAACATCTCAACGCGTTTTGTTGCGGCGTAAAGATTATTCAACAGCGATGCGACGGTGGAAGTTGTCAGGGCGGCTAACCCAACACCCTTACCAACCATGGAAAGAAAATTACGGCGAGTGAAATCTTGTTCGTTGTTCATGGGACTTTAGTTATGGTGTAATATGAAAGAGAGAAAAGATATACTATAATTGTTCGAACTGTTCAAAGGTTAATTTTGCTTGCTTGAGGATTTTTCGAAACGTTCCTTCGGGAACATCACCGGTATGCATCGGTACATACGTTTGCCGTCCATCAACATGTCTCAAAACTTTATGAGAACCTGTTTGTCTTCGTTCCCGAAATCCAGCTCGAATCAGTTTTGCAAGAACTTCACGCGCTGAAAATGGCATCTTCAATTTCAATTTTGGAATACAACGAATCCGATTCGATAGGAATAGACTCGCCATGTTCTATTTTTTCTTCGATCCAGACCTGAATTAACTCTTTTGCTGCCGCACGTGCCCCGTCAATACCCAGGCCGTGTGTGGTTAGATCCAATGCGGGGATGTGCGCGTAATAATATCCTTGAGGAAACGAAGTATCAGCTATTTTTTCAAAAAGAATTGAATATGTCATTGTGAACCTGTAAAGTTTCGGTTCAAATGTAATGAATCCATCGAATCAAACCAACTGTTGAACGATATTGCTCGAATAATTATTCTCCACCCGCTTGCAAAATCAACAAACCATCCTGACTTACTTTCACCCAATAACTTTTTCCCGGAGCGAGTGTTGTGGTCGAAAGATATCCGCTATCGTATCCGAAATAATTCGACTGTACGTTTGCTGAAGGAACCTGAACAATGTTTGAAATACTCACCGATAAAGATAAACCGCCGATGAGATTCCAACCTGCTTTTACTTCAACTGTATCGAGCGAACGGTCTTCGCCTGCAATGTTCACGCTCTGTGCAAATCCGAATTTTAACCAGTACCCTTTTCCATTTTCAAGCGTTGTACTTGCAATGTATCCTGCTGATTGGTCGAAGCGGAATGCCTGGGATACCGCAGTCGGGAACAACGATTGCACGGAATCATTCTCAACAAGTCGCGGAACAGAAACTAAATTCCACTTCGAGCTGAGACTGAGCGTTGTCACACCCATGCCAGTTGCAGTTCCGGAACAATGAAGAACATCCGGCGAAGTTTCTCCGTTGTGGATGAACGTTATCGTATTCGATTTTACACCGGACTTTGTCGGCGCAAATGTTATAGTAAACTTCTGGCTTGACGATGGAGAAATTGTTGCACTTGAAGGCGTAATAGTAAATTCGTTGTCATCGGAAATAATAGAAGTGATGTTCAGGTTTCCGACACCGGTGTTGCTGATGATGATGCTATCCGTCTTCGTTGTTCCGACATCGAGCGAACCAAAATCAAGCGAGGCGACAGAAGAAGAAAACCGCGGCAGCGGCGTTGAATAATTGAGCGATGCAGTTG
The DNA here is from genome assembly GCA_016212665.1 of Ignavibacteriota bacterium. NCBI lineage: Bacteria > Pseudomonadati > Ignavibacteriota > Ignavibacteriota bacterium. The sequence goes on along the minus strand of JACREZ010000016.1, from coordinate 245,675 downwards.
AAAGAAAAATAGTTGCAGTATCCGAAAGCAACGATGTATCGGCACGCCACGGCGTTTGTAAATATCCGAGCCGTAGTTGTCCCTGCGAGTCAATATTCAATGAGGGAAATTGTTGTGCATCCATTGTGAAGTTGACGATATCCTGTTTCTGAAATTGCTGCGCCGCGATACTTGCCGCTGAGTATTGAATTTTTCCACCGCTTGTCCATGCAATTACCAAACTATCAGAAGTTGCACGTATCGCACCGTTGATGAACTCCGCGCTTATTTGATGTTCCGGCAACAGCCACGTCGTCGGAGATTGCAACAAATTTCCAATCACTCCAACAACTACAGAATCTCTGAACCACGTCATCACCGGTTGCCCGTCTGGTGTGAATGTGGTGTGAACTCCATAATCGAGCCGGGAATCATTCGTTATGCGTTGAGGTACGTTCCATGCCATACCGTTCAGCCCGACGGTAAAAACTTCCCAATCCTGCGCCGTAGAAAAATCATCATCCATTTCTTTGATATAGGCAACATGTGCTGAATCCTGATTGAGAACAGCCGGTTCCCAATGTAACACTCCGGTCAATCCTGCGGAGGTCAATTCAGATGACCACGTTGTTCCGTCCCACCATGTTCCATGGAAATACAGTGAATCATCACTGTCTCCGAAGAACGAGTTGCCGAGCGTTTGTTGCCACACAAGAAGCACTTTTCCATCCGAGCCTTTGGAGAGTTTTGGTTTCGCATCGTATTGAAGCGACAAACCGAACGAGTTGTTTTGTTGGATATTTCCGTTTGTCGCATCCACAATCGCGTATTGAATATCAAATCCCCTCAAATAATCACCGCTATATAAAAGTGAATCTGCCGTAGGCACAGACAGAGAACTGTTTCTCTCCCATGCAACGATGATATGATTTGCATTATCAATCGCGATGGAAGGACTCTGGTCAACCTGAACATCGTTGTTCAGTGAAATGGTTGAACCCCATGTTGTGCCATTAAACAATTTCAGAGAAATATTTCCCGATGGACGCCCGTTACTTCCATGCTTTGCCACCCATGCCGCCGCCGCTTTTCCGTTCGAGCCGAACGCGAAGACCGGCATCGCATCATTCGGAACATTCGTTGCGACTGTGCTATCCTGGAAATAATATCGTGTTCCTTCCGGTGCGAACGTCAGCCCGCGCATCAAATCAGCAATGAATGTTTCCCGGAACGGTGGCGCGCCCGGATACGTGTATGGTCCGAATTGATATGACCAACCGGTGATAGATTCAGACGCGGTAAAATCCACTTGCGCGTGTGGTGTTTGAAGATTGAACGAGGGAATATCAATCCCGAAAGTTACCTGACCGTTTCCATTTGCATGAAATGTCAGGAAGTTAATGAACGGCCTGATGTACACCGTTGCGTTCGCCGAACCTCCGAGAAATTTCAACGGTGGTAGTCCGACAGAAGCGTTCGCGGTGATTGTACCACCGACAGTTGCACCGATGTTCACCGCGCTTGCCACCGCATGTACGCTGTTGCAAAGTTGTTTTACCGGCGGAAAGCCGAGCCAACCCGTACACGAAGGCAGATATGGTGAGAAATCCCAGCCGAGAGAAAATGTTTTGTGAACGTTTGCCGTCACTGTTGCCGTGCCGGTCGCTGTGAGCGTGTTCCCGCCGCAATCAATTCCGGAGTTCACAGTTCCGCTGATGTTGAGCGAAACGCCTTGGTCCCCGATTTTGAAACTAAAGCCTGTCGTCATCGGGTCGGATGTTCCGGGAATTTTCAACGTGGTTGATGCTTTCGGTAATCCGACAAAACCGAGAGCGCCTTCAACAAACACGTTTGTTCCGTCAGGAATAAATTCTGTCACACATGAAACGGCGTTATCGGGAAACGATAGATACACTTCATACTGAACTGTACCACCTCCGCACGAAGCCGAAGGAGTCGGAAGCCACGATGGTTTATCAATCGCACAAAATGTGTAACCGGGTGAAGTTGGCGCTTGACCGACACATGTTGTAATTTGCCACGTCACTGTGTTTGTCCCCGATTGAGACTGAGCCATGTCGTACGTCGCTGTTGCAGTATTACCGGAAATTACTCCCGTCTGCTCGTTCGCTCCGTTGAGATAAAATTTTACTTCACGCCCTGTTGTGGAAACTCCACCCCAGTTAATGTTCAATGTATAGGTAACGTTGTACGAAACTCCGGCAATGAACGGTCCTTCGCACGATGCTGTGACACCAAGCGATGATGGTTCCCGTTTATAGTTGTGAGAAAATTCAGAAGTACTTCCCTGTGTATTCGTTGCAGTTGCTGTCAGGTCGCCACAATCGGAAGCACTGATATCAATCTGAAAATTTCCGGAAGCGTCAGTGGTTCCATCCTGAATCCAGGTTTTCCCTTCACCATTTTCTGTCGGGTCAGGCGCGGCGGTATAAATATCAATTTTCGAATTTGCAGGCGCTCCGCTTCCGTACAACCGTAACAGTCCGCCACCTTGCTCAACCAAACTATCCAACGTCGGCGGTGTGACGGAATGTTGCACTGTTGTTTGTTGAAACTTAATTCCCAATCCGCTATTATCATAAATGCTGTTCTTCCGGATTGAATTTCCGGAAGGATTTGAAAACGGATTAGGAATTTGCCCCAGAAAAATTCCTGCTTGACCATTATACGCTATGGTGTTCGGTGAATAATCTGTCGTCAGGTTCGAGCCGATAATATTGTTTTCTGCATTTCCCTGAATTGAAATACCGATACCATTCGCTAAACCTGTAGTACCTGCCGCGTTCAAACCAATCATGTTTCCCGAAATGATATTTCCATCTGCTTCATTGGCTCCGGCTACTCCTAAAATTTCAATGCCCGGTCCGGTATTGCCGGAGATGAGATTGTTTTTGATTTCATGATTTGAACTTTGTATCTGAATCCCCGCGCTTTCATTCGGTCTTGCCGCCGTCCCTCCCGGATTCGTGCCGATGTAATTGCCTGTAATTTTAATTATTCCGGGCCCGAAGAAAGAATTGTTCACGAGTACGCCAATCTGATTTCCTGAAATAATATTTCTCTCTCCCGAAACATTGGAACCAATTTCAACGCCGCCCGTAACTTTGATGCCAAAACTATTTCCCGCCGCAGTACCTGCCGGAGTGAGTCCAATATAATTTCCGGTGATTCTATTCGGTGAACTTCCCATAATATCGGTTATCTCAATCCCGCTACTTGTACTTCCAACAATCACATTTCTTGTTGATGCTGAGTTTCCACCAATCGTATTATTTTCTCCCCACACAGAAATTCCGAACATGTTTGGTGTAACAGTAGTACCATCCTCCTGTAATCCGACATAATTATTTTGCACCGTAACACTGTTACCCAGAATCGAGAGAGCCGTTTGTTCAGTGCCATAAAAATAATTTCGCTTATTCGGTTCACCAACAATACAACTGTCTGTCACCATGATTCCCGTCTGGCAGTTTTTTATTATTGAGTTAATAACTTTACTGTTCGGACCCAACGTCGCCGCCATGACACAATTCTGGAAGGTGACATTATCAACAATCATTGTCGAGGCGGAAGAAATTCCCTGACCGACGTTCCGAACTGTGAGGTTCTTGATGATTCCGCTATTCCCGATACCTAACCCTGAGGATGCAGTATTAAAATCTATTATTGTGGTGCCATGACCATCAATAACAGATTCATCGGGAAGTGAAGGGAGAGTATTTACCATAACGATTGTTCCCCCGGGAATATTTATCAAAACGCTTTCGCCCATGTTCCCGGCTTCCTGCACAGCCGCGTTCAAAGTACACCGACCCAAAGAATCCCGACAAATACCATCGGAGGATTCATCTGTTTCTGTATCGGGATTATCATACGGGTAAGCCCATTGGTCATCGGCGGGACTGTCAACGTTGAAGTTGAGTGTTTGCGAGTGCACTAAGTTTTGCATCAAACCAATTACAAACAAAACAAAAATGAGCGAAAGCGAAGAACAAGTTTTCATAAATTACTCAAAGAACTACAGTGAAATTATTGCTTGGTGGGAAATATATCAAGAATTGGAGGGTGAGTCAATAGGCAGAATATGCTATTTTGAAAAGTTTAAGGCTCCAAGTGAAGGGATTAGCCAACTATCAAAACTGTGGCTAATGAGGAAAGGATAAATACTAAAGATATTCCATCAATTACATACAACTAACTTTCTCAACGCTACCCGTCCTTTCTTCTTGTTCTTTCATAAGTTATCTCCATATGTGTCAACCTATTTCAGGAAGGTACATTCGAAGCAAAAAAAAGGCGACTCAGTGAGTCGCCATTATATTGTTGTGGACGGGGACGGAATTGAACCGCCGACACATGGATTTTCAGTCCATTGCTCTACCATCTGAGCTACCCGTCCGGTTTTTTTGTGGGAAATTTTCTTGAAAAGGCAGTGCCAATATACAAAAATTTGAATCGAGGGCAAAACCACATTCTAACCTTCGATGCTGATTCAAAACTTAAATAATTGTTTGAAATAGTATCGAGTTTTGTTTTTCAGATGCTCAAATTCTCCGGCGTTAATTTTTCTGGAACGTCAACAATTCCCTGCAATCGGAATTCAACATGCGAACACCTTTCATGTCGGAAACACTCTGCGTTGTTTTGTTTGAAGACTCTCCTGAGTGCGCAGGTAAATACACTTTCCCGATTTGTTTGAAACCAGCGTCCTTAAAAAGATTGACTAACTCGTTCGGAAAATCAATGTACCCCGTTGGTGTGAATGCGGGTTCACAAACGATGGAAACGCGCCCGCCGGATTTAAGGATGCGCGCACACTCGCGAATAATACCTTTGAATTTCAAGACAAAATCTGCTTTTGCCGCTTCAAGACTTACATCATAGTCCGTTGTTGAATCTTTGAATGTAAAATCTTTTGGCGGGTCGAGGAAAAGATAGTCCACCGATGCAGATTGTTCCGGGATACCCATCTGTAAAATGTTATTCCGAATGATTCTTTCGTCCGTCGGATTCAAATCGAGCATCTTCCATTTTCTGTCAGAGAAAAACGAAAGTGAATCTAATATATCTGCTGTCGTACCGCTTCCCGCGAACGGGTCAACAATGTAATCGCCTGCGTTTGTATAATAATAGAGTGCGTTGGCGACAATCTGTCCGGGGATTCTTCCCTTCGTGTTCGGCTTTCCGAAACGCGGGTCGGGAGTATCAAATGACCAGACATTCCGTTCGCGTAAATCAAATCCGTATTTCGTTCGCTCATCTATCCTGCGGGCAGTTTCATCATCACGAATCTTCTTTCGTAAATCGGAAATCGTCCACTTCTGATCCAATGCCATTTTTTCGTATTGGTCACGCTTGCGCGATTCACCAACTTTTGTCGCAAGTTCAAAATAAAACACTTCTGCCAATGGACGTTTCTTGACATCGGGATAATACGCATAGTATTGTTGGCATTGTTTCAATACCGAGAATGGAAATTTTGCGCCCGGATGTGAAGAAATCATTTTCATCACTTGCTCTTCAAACAAACCCTGCTTGCGCGCGGCTGGCATTACTTTATCAACAAGGAATTTTCCCAAATCCCAGTAGTTGTCAACGTTGAAGGAGTTGAGTTCTTTGACCAGGTCGGCAATCGAAGCAGGTTTCGGTTCCGGTTTGCTGACAGGCTTCTTCAGAATCGGCTTATTCAAGACCGGTTTTTTAAAAATAGGTTTTTTGGGTACGATTTTTTTCGGCGGAATTTTTGCCATGACATTACCTTTTTTTGTAGTAAAGTTACTATCCTATTGGTGGATGAAAAGTTTTGAGGCGTGTGAATATAGAAAACAAAAGCAGAAATATCAAACAGGAGTTGCCGGAGTTTGCCCGACATAACTGACGTAATCTTCCGCTCCATCAACCCGAATAACATTTCCTGACATGAAATACGATTCATCCTGAGCAAACAACGAAATCGCTTTTGCAACATCTTCCGGAGTCGTTGCCCGTCCTTGCGGATTTTTTGCCGTCGCAACTTCTATCATCTTCACCGCGCCGGGAATTTTCCGAAGTGCAGGCGTATCGGTCACTCCAGCCAAAATTGAATTTGCAGTAATACCGTAGGGACCAAGTTCCATCGCTAACTGGCGGATGTGAGATTCAAGAGCGGCTTTTGCCGCAGAGACTGCGCCATAGTTCGGTAACACACTGTGTCCACCGGAACTTGTCATCGCATAAACACGTCCCCCTCGTTTCATCAATCCCCGTAAAACCACGCCCTGTGTCCAATACACGAGTGAATGTGCCATGACATCCGAAGTCATTTCCATCTGCGCCTGTGTTACCATTTCACCGGCAGATTTACTGATAAAAGGTTTGAGCGTTCCGAACGCGAGTGAGTGCATCAACACACGCACGGTCGCTTCTGCATCAGATGCAAACTCCTGTTTGATTGTTTCCAGAACTTCATTTCTTCGTTCTTCATCTGATGCATTGATGTTAAAGAATTTCACCTTCACCTCGCAGGATTGAATTTCGCTTATGATGCGTTCAACGCTGGGCATCGTTGCCGCGCGGTCGAAATGAACTCCGAAAATATTCATGCCGCGTCGTGCTAGTTCAATCGCAGTCGCGCCGCCAAATCCGCTTGATGCGCCAAGAATCAGCGCCCACTGATGTTCTGAAAATGTTCGTGCCATGAGATGTTCGTAAAATAATTGATATGAATTATCAGAAAATGATTGGCAAAGATGGGAAAAAATCCAACAAAATGCAATCTCTTAGTTAACGGTTGACAGTTTCCGGTTTTCTGTTTACAGTTTTTTGTTTCATGCTTCTTGAATCTTATCAACCAAAACTCATGCCCTACTCCATACTCACCGTTCACTGTTACTCAACTGTAACGCTCTTTGCCAGATTCCTCGGTTGGTCAACATTGCAGCCACGTGCGACTGCCATGTAGTACGCAAGCAATTGTAGCGGAATGACATTCACAATCGGACCGAAATAACTGTACGAACGTGGAACACGAATGACAAAATCGGCATGGGAATCTATGTGGTCATCATCTTCATTAGCGATGGCGATAATGCGCCCCCGTCGCGCTTTCACTTCCTGCATATTGCTTAACACTTTTTCATAAATAGCATCTTTTGGGACGATAAACACAACCGGCATGTTATCATCAATCAATGCAATCGGTCCGTGTTTCATTTCTGCGGCGGGATAGCCTTCAGCATGGATGTAAGATATTTCTTTCAACTTGAGCGCGCCTTCGAGTGCGGTCGGGAAATTACTACCGCGACCCAAGTACAAAAAGTTTCGTACGTTTTTAAACTCTTCAGCAATTTGCTTGATTTGCTCTACGTGAGAAAAAACTTTATGGACTTTTTCGGGAATCGAAGCAAGGTCAGCGGCAAGCAATTTACTCTGTTCTTCTTTGAGAAATCCGCGCTTTCGCCCAAGCAATAATGCGATAAGTCCAAGCACGGCAAGTTGAGATGTAAAAGCTTTTGTTGATGCAACTCCGATTTCCGGTCCGGCATGAATATAGACGCCTGCTTCCGTTTCTCGCGCAATCGTACTTCCGACAACGTTCACAATTCCAAACACAGTCGCTCCTTTTCGCTTCGCTTCTTTAAGAGCGGCAAGTGTGTCCGCCGTTTCACCACTCTGACTGATAACAAACACAACATCATTCGGAAGAATGACGGGATTGCGATAACGAAACTCTGATGCGTAATCCACTTCGACCGGGATGTGCGCCAATTGTTCAATCATTATTTTTCCGACAAGTCCGGCATGCCACGAAGTTCCACAGGCTATAAGAATAATTCTTTTCGCATTGAGCAACTTCTCCATCACGGGTTCAAGTCCGCCAAGCTTCACTGTCCCATCATGTACTAACAATCTCCCGCGCAACGAGTTCTGAATCGAATCCGGTTGCTCATGAATTTCCTTCAACATGAAATGTTCGTAGCCCCCTTTTTCCAATTCTTCCAAATCGAACGTTATTTCTTCTACTTGTTTGATGATTTCTTCATCGTGAATTGTTTTGGTGACGACCGAATCCCGCGTAATGCAAGCCACTTCTCCATCTTCGAGATACACCACTTGCCGCGTATGTTCAATTAACGCCGCAGCATCCGAAGCAACGAGATTCTCTCCATCACCTTTCCCGATGATAAGCGGACTTCCTTTTCGTGCGGCAATAATTTTATCAGGTTCGAGGGTTGAGACGACAAGAATACCGTATGCGCCTTCTACTTCCAGCAATGCAAGTCGAACCGCTGTAAATAAATCTTTGCATCGCTTGTACATTTCTTCGATGAGATGAACAAGCACTTCCGTATCTGTTACGGTGCGGATGATATGTCCTTCTTGCTGAAGTTTCTTTTTGATGGTCGCGTAGTTTTCGATGATGCCGTTATGGATGATGGCAATTTCGTTGTTGCAATCCCAATGCGGATGGGCGTTCACGTCGTTCGGTTCGCCGTGCGTTGCCCAGCGCGTATGCCCGATTCCCACTTCCGAAGAAAGTTGTTCATTCCCAATTAACTTGACTAGTTCAGATACTTTTCCTGCTTTTTTTCGAGTAATAAGTCCACCGTTCACAAGCACCACGCCCGCTGAATCGTAGCCGCGATATTCCAGCCGATGAAGTCCTTCAAGAATTAATGGGAGTGAATTTTTCTTACCGATATAACCGACGATGCCGCACATAAAGAGAGATTTGGGTTTTGAGTTTTGTGTTTTGAGAATTTGATTACATTGACCTACTCTCAACAGAGGATGAAAGTATTTTGTTCCAGTTTTTATTTGAATGATTATTGCGGCGCGTTCATTCCGTATTGAGACCACTCTTCTTTCGACGGACCGTAAATGCCGGGAACATTCAATCCGGCTTGACGCATCAAAACGGTCATTTGTGCGCGGTGATGGATTTGATGTTTGAGAAGGACTAACAGTGTGTAGCCCCGCGTCCACTTTTCGCCGTACATTTCAATTTCTTCCAACAACATTGTTTCGTTCCATGTTTTTTGCACAGCCTCTGCGAGTGTATCTCCCGCTATCGCATACGTCTCTGCAATTTCCGATACCGACGATGGCAACGGTGCATCTTCAGCCGGCGACTGAACGGACAAACCAGACTTTCCGCCCATTTCACCCAACGTTACCGTGATGTGCCACGCTAAAAATCCAAGCGAACGTCCGTCCGGCGTTACCTTCTGTGAAAGTGATGAATCGGAAAGCGAACGAAACAACTTGACGGTGCTTTCATGTTCGTACTTCCAGTCTTTAAGAAAATCTGCAATAGTTCTGTACATAGTTTTTTCCTGAGATAAGTGTGCGGGGAAAAGGTAAGGATTCTTGGAGTGATTACCAAGAAGGATTGACGATTGATGATGTAGGATTGATGATTAAGATGAGAAAACCAAACTGCGGCTCACAATCGAAAGTGTGAGCCGCAGTCAATAGATTCCCTTATCGCAACAACAGAAGTTTTTTCACGCTTACAAAATCGCCTGCAACTAATTTATAGAAATACACTCCGCTCGGAAATCCCGAAGCATGAAATTCCTGAATCTTCAATCCTGCATCTTGAATCCCGTCAACTAAGATGTCAACTTCTTCCCCAAGAATATTATACATCTTCAATGTTACCCAACTTCTAACGGGTAACTGATAACGAATAACAGTTGACGGATTAAATGGATTGGGATAATTTTGTTCGAGCGAAAATTCATTTGGAAGACTTCCTTCATTCACACCAAGAAGTGGAAGTGTTCTGAATGTGTAATCGGCGCTTGTGTCACTACCGTTACAATTATGGCTCAACGCTCTGAAATGATATTCTGTATTCGGTTGTAAATTATCCAGTCGTTGATGGAGGGAAGATGTCGGATGAATAGATGTTTTGTTTCCATAATTTGTTGTCGTTCCCCATTCAAACCATCCGACCGGACTATCCTGATTATTAATAACTGCATTTAACTGAACAGATGTTTCCGTTATGCTGTCTGCAAAACAAGAAGTAATAGTTGGTTGTCCCGTACCGTTACATTCCATCCCCAACGAAACAATGATCAGTATTCTATTTACGTCTGCTGATGTAATATCATGTAAAGAATCGGATAGCATATCAACAGCAATCGGTCCATCATCAGGATGGATATATTTTAGAATAACGCTACTGGGATAGAATCCATCCATAAAACTCCATGAAAAATGAAATGGATAAGCGCCACCCGAAATTGCACTTCCTTGAAACTGAATACGGAAAGTATCCTGACCTTTATAGTAAAGTTCATTGAAGTCATGTAAACAGATGCTTGTGCCTTGCCCCATACATGTTACGCTCGAGCTTCGATGATTTATAAAGCGTGAATCAAAAATTCCATCGGGAGGAAGTGGTGGGAGTTCATATTCTCCGTAAAGACTATCAAAACAGTACGTCGCAGAATCCGCCCATCCGAAATAAAGCGTATCAACACCGCTACTATCATCCCGGACAATCAACGTGTTGATGATTGGTTGTGACACCGCCTCGTTATGAAAACTTCCGACGAGGACGATGAACATGATTGCACAAAAAAAGTACTTCATATCTTTGCCCTTTCTTCTTATCAGTTTCTATGCAAATGTAGTCACAATCTTGAAGAAAGTCAAGCGATTTGCCGTTCAAAAAAACTTCCGTATATTTGCCGCCGTAAATTCCCTTTAAGTTTGAACCTGTGAGTTCAGAAAGGAATATGATGAACAGTACTCAACGATATTTCCCATCCTTCATCCTGCAACGCGGGACTGAAGGATTTTTCGTTTTTGAGCCTGATTTCCTCAAAATCCTTCCTGAAACATGCTCGCTAAATGAGTAAAAAAACTCAAATCTCAACACCCGAAACCCCCGCCCGCCTTTGGCAGGTGAATAACCCGTAACCAGAAACCTGTAACCTCACCATGAACAATCGAACCCGACTTTTAGATGAAAAAGACTTCGAGCGTATTCTCACTCGTCTCGCCCACGAAATCCTCGAACGAAACAAAGGCGCCGGAAACATCGCGCTTGTCGGAATCAGAACACGCGGCGAATTTCTTGCGCGGCGGCTTAATGAAAAAATCAAATCGCTCGAAGGAAAAGAAATTCCACTCGGCTTTCTTGACATTACTTTGTACCGGGATGACTTGCGGGAGAAACATCAGCAACCCGTGTTGCTCGGAACATACATCAAGTTTGATATTACGGGCAAGCATCTCATTCTTATTGATGATGTTCTCTTCACCGGACGGACTGTTCGCTCCGCGCTCTCCGAACTTGTTGATTTGGGACGACCTGCCTCAATCCAACTTGCGGTGTTCATTGACCGTGGGCATCGCGAACTTCCCATCAAAGCAGATTATGTCGGAAAAAATATTCCGACATCACTTCAACAAGAAGTACAGGTGTGCATGAAAGAACTTGACGGAGAAGATGCAGTCTATCTCAAAGAATTAAAGGAGAACAACTAATGCCTTTATCCTCACGACATTTACTCGGCTTGGAAGACGTGCCGAAAGAAGATATTAATCTACTTCTTGATACCACGACAAACTTCCGAGAAGTATTGGAACGCCCGGTGAAGAAAGTCCCGACGTTGCAGGGACAAACCATCGTCAATTTATTTCTTGAAGATTCGACACGCACACGAGTTTCATTCGAGTTGGCGGAGCGACGACTCTCTGCCGACGTGGTGAATTTTTCTGCTAGCGTCAGCAGTCTCAAGAAAGGTGAAACGCTGAAAGACACCGTGCGTAATCTTGAAGCGATGAAGATTGATATGGTGGTGATTCGTCATGCCGCTCAAGGCTCGCCTCACTTTCTCACAAAAATTATGGACGCACACATCATCAATGCAGGCGACGGCTCTCACGAACATCCTACGCAGGCGTTGCTCGATATGTACACGATTCGCGAAAAATTCGGAACGCTTGAGGGTGTTCACGTGTGCATCGTCGGAGATATTTCTCACAGTCGCGTTGCGCTCTCCAACATTTTCGGATTGAAAACAATGGGCGCAACCGTCTCCGTTTGCGGACCGAAAACCCTCATCCCGAAAGAGATTGAGAAGTTGGGTGTGAATGTTTTTTATGACATCAACAGAGCAATTCGTGAAGCGGATGTCTTGAACGTTCTCCGCATCCAACTTGAGCGTCAGGATAGAGCGTACTTCCCATCGCTCCGGGAATACCGTGAATATTTTGCGGTGACAAAAGAACGGCTCAAACAAGCACAGAAAGAAATTACCATCCTTCATCCCGGGCCAATCAACCGTGATGTCGAGCTTTCTGCCGACGTTGCGGACAGTGATGCATCGTTGATTCTCCACCAGGTGTTAAACGGAGTTGCGGTCCGCATGGCAGTTCTGTATTTACTGGGAACGGGAAAGTGAAGTTGGTGATTGGTTAATTAGTGAGTGGTTAATTGGTGATTAGTGAGTCGTTAGTGGTGAGTCTCTGAAAGTTCAAACTAAACTCTACTAACCACTCACGACTAACAACTCACTAAATACAAATGACGAATGACTATTGACAAATGACAATTTTGAGACAACTGGAAACAGAAAACTGAAAACAGGAAACTTTATGAAGATACTTCTGAAACATGGCAGAGTGATTGACCCTACAAACGGAACAGACACCGAATCGGACGTTTTGATTGTTGACGGCATCATCGAAAAAATGAAACCGAACATTGCGGCGGGAAAGGATGTGCAGGTTCACGATTTGAATGGGATGATTATCGCTCCCGGATTTATTGATATGCACGTCCATCTTCGTGAGCCGGGATTTGAACACAAAGAGACGATTGAAACGGGAACGCTTTCGGCGGCGCATGGCGGATTCACTGCTGTCTGTTGTATGCCGAACACAAACCCGGCAATTGATAACGCCTCAGTTGTTCGAGATATCAGAACGAAAGCAAAACAGGTCAACAGTGGTTTGGTTGATGTGTTTCCAATTGGCGCGGTAACAAAAGCGCGTGAAGGAAAAGAACTTGCGCCGATGCTCGAACTTGCAGAAGCTGGCGCGGTTGCGTTTTCTGATGACGGCGCGCCTGTCAGTGATTCTGAAAATATGCGCCGTGCGCTTGAGTATGCTTCGATGCTCGATATGTGCATCATCCAACATGCAGAAGAATCATCGCTGACAAAAGGAGGCGTGATGAATGAAGGATTTATCTCCACCTCACTCGGCATGGCTCCGATTCCTTCAATTGCGGAAGATATCATGGTTGCACGAGATATAACATTAGTTGAATATGTTCAGGCGCGATACCATGTCGCGCATGTCAGCACCGCGGGTGCGGTTGAATTGGTTCGCTCGGCAAAAGCAAAAGGATTGCCTGTAACGTGTGAGGTAACGCCGCATCATTTCACTCTCACGGATGAAGCAGTTCGTTCGTTCGATACAAACACAAAGATGAATCCGCCGCTCCGCACCCGTGATGATGTTGAAGCGATGAAAGAAGGATTACGCGACGGAACGATTGACGTGATTGCCACCGACCACGCACCGCACTCGTACGATGAAAAACAAGTTGAGTTCTTATACGCGCCGTTCGGTATTGTCGGATTGGAAACGGCAATCGGTTTAGCGTTCACCGAACTTGTGCACACGGGAATATTATCTGTAGAACAACTCATCGAAAAGTTTTCCATCAACCCGAGGAAGATTCTCCGGCTTCCTTCAATCAAAATTGCGGAAGGTGAAAAGACAAACATCACTATCCTCAACCCGAATTATGAATGGACTGTTAAGACAGCGAACTTCAAATCGAAATCAAAAAACTCACCGTTTGATGGGTACAAATTGAAAGGGAAGGCTTGGGGAGTGGTGAATAACGGAGTGATTTATATTTCTCTATAAAAATCATCTACTATTTGCTTCCCTTTCAATTTTTGTAGATATTTACTAAAACAACTTTGTAAAGTACACACACAAAAAATCCCTTCAATGATAAAAAATAATGAAATAAATCAAATCGTTGTACTTAACAAAACTCTTCAATATAATCCTAGGAAAAATTTACCTTTAAAGGTTTCTAGAAAAAAAACAGAATCATTATTCGTCAACGCGTTCCTTAAAGCATTTCTCAATCTTTATACAAATCAAAATGGACTCGTTGCAAAAGAGTTTTCATTAAACGGTTATGGTATAGCTGATTTAATTTATTTAAAAATAACCCAGAGTAAATGGAATGATAGGGATGAAATTCGAACACGTAAATTTGTCACCGCGTTTGAAATGAAAATTAATGATTGGCAAAAAGCTTTATCACAGGCAATGCGCTATCGTTATTTCGCAAATAGGGTAATCGTTGTATTACCAGACAATAATATTTCAAGAGCAAAATATTTTTCCGGAACCTTTAAATCGTTGCATGTCGGCTTATGGTCTTTCAATAAAAGAACAAAGGAAATTCAAAAAATTTATACCCCACATTACTCTCGTCCACTAAATATACAAGCAAAGAGGAAAACTTTATCTTTTCTTACCGCCCAATTATAACTCAGCTAGTTTTCTAAATTCTCTAATTCCTTCTTTAAGTGATTCTAAGTGATCATCGTTTGATTTGGTTTCTGGTCTTAGACCAACACTACGGATTTTATCGTATAATTGTTGTGCAACATCAAGAGAAACTTCGCATTGTTTTAACCCCAAAACAACATCTTCTTTAACAATATTTTGTGTCATTTTCTTTAAGGCTTCCCAATTTTGTAAAACTTCTTTTGAACGCTCTGGCTCTATATTTGGATCATTAAAAGTTTCATCGTAGGAAAGTCCATTCACAATCTCAGAAAACAACCTCCGCCACGACTGATACTCAAAAATGGTAATTCTATTGAAAAGTGCAACACTAAGATACCTTAATATTGGCATTCTTCCGCCTGAAGACGAAGGTAAGAAACGTTCCATTGAAAATGTTCTAAGATTCGACCACCAACCAGTTGCTCCTACATCACCACCGACAGCACCTAAAAATGGAGACAACAAATCAGAATATCCATTTATCACTTTAAATCCATTTATTTTGAAACTGTAATTGATAAGCATCCATCCTGCAATAACATCTGTATTGAATATTTCATATTTCATGTCATTGCTTTTTGTTGCAACCAAAATGTAGAAACCATCGGGTGGATATTCTATGAAAGTAATATCATTGAGAAATTCTTGTAACTCATTTAAATTAACTAAAGCATCTTTTGATACTGCGATTGTTGCATAAACAGGTCTCTTGTCATTGAATTCAGAATAAACTTGCTTGGTTAATCTTATAAAGGATCTGGCTATCGCTGCTTCTCTTGAATCAAGCGAGCGTGAAATTAGAATATTGGGGCCAATGATACCTGTTACTTTTGTTTGTAATTGATATTTTATAGTCGTCCTAAGAACTTCGATAACATGCTTTTCAATCTCAAGACGATTTCTATTAATAGGCAAAAAATAATCATTGTAATCTATAAGTTTACCCAAATTAATTCTTGAATCATTTGTAAAAATAGCAGCATAAACCTGTGGATCGAAATATATCTCAGCTGAAATATTTGTTGAAAGTAATCCATCTATTTTTTGAATAAGATTCTCTGGTCGAATATCCTTTGGGCTGAAGATTACGCCATCTATTATGTTTTTTTCCAGTCCTTCATATATTTTTGTCCCTTCTGCATATCCATGTTGTGCTAATAATTTCATAATTCAGTTCCTATCATTTTTTTGAGTGTTGTTAAATTTGCTGGCCTCAAGGCAGGCATTTTCTTTAACAACTGATTTACCGCCGACGTAAATTCTTTAGATAAATCAGAACGATATATTTCTAACGGTTTTGGAATCTCACGTATAATTCTTGTTAATGTTTGTAATAAATCATCTCTATTTCTTGCCAACGGATGTATCCCCGCAGCGTATTCGAATAAAGTGATTCCCATTGCGTATAAATCACTCCGGTAATCAAGGGTATCGCGAAAATTTGGGTTTAACATTTCGGGGGCCAAGTATCTTGTTGTACCTGGTGGTGGAAATCTCAAATGCGGATCAATCGTTAGCGCAGATTCATATATTGAAAAAGCTAAACCTAAATCAAGTACTATAAATGGTCTATGACTATCATTTGTCTTAATTACATTAAGTGGCTTTATATCCCTGTGTACTGTATTTAAATTGAACCATAAATCCTTAATTGCCTCAATAATACATGTTGCAAGTAGTCGTAGTTCTTTCTCATCGGGAACTTTTCCTTTTTGAATGAATGAATGCAAGTCATCACCGATTAATAATTCTTCAGTGTATGCGATAAATTTAAAGCCAGAAAATGAAAGTGAAGTTGGGGCAAGATTTCCTAGCTTAACAATGTATTGACTTTTGCTTCTTCCAAGCAATCCAATCTCTCTTTGTAACCGCTTCTCAACTTCCTCTGTCAAGTCAAAACGTACTTTTTCGTCTATATCATCAAATGCTGGGACATATGCCAATTTTAATGCCTCCATTGTCCCATCATTTCTCTCTGCAGGATAAAATATTTTGAATCCTCCTTTTTTATGAGAATGTAGTTTTGTGAATTGCGGTAATTTTTCTAATAACTGTTCAACATTGGGGACGTAAGGAATCATAACTTTTTTTTACTTATTAAAATTCATGGAGAGTATTCATTTAGAGTTTTGATAATCGTAACGTTGTTCACTTGTTTAGATATAATTATATGCCCTAAATATTTAGTCGTTAGATAGTACAATATTTTCTGTACTTTTTCAATTTTGTCCTAAATCCCCTACTAACTCGGTTCATTACAATACATTTCTTCTTCGAACTGAAGAATAATTCCTTATTCTTCTTCTCTTTTCTTATTTATTCGTTTGGCACGTCGCTTGTCATTATTCATTCAAACAAATGAACAAGGACATGAACATGAAAACGATTTTGACAACCATTGCAATGACGTTCTCTCTGATGTTCTTCGGATGTCACGAGAGAATCATCGAACCCGACATTACTCCACCCTCTGCGCCACGCGGCATTGCTACAAGCACTGGTGATAATGTTATTGATATTTACTGGCTCGCAAATCCCGAGCGGGATGTTGCCGGGTACAATGTGTTGGTGAGTTCTTCGTATGACGGAACCTATACATTATTCGGAACAACACGCGGAACTTCCTTCACCGACAACGGCGCACGAAATGGTTACACATATTACTACGCCGTCACAGCATTCGATTATGACTACAATGAAAGCGCACTCAGCAAGGAAGTTGCCTACGATACACCTCGTCCTGAAGGATATAACATCCCGCTTGCAAATTTCAGAACTGCGCCCAACTCAGCGGGCTACGATTTTTCATCATACACAATAGGAGATTACAATGATAAGTACACTGATGTTTATTTTGAGCATTACGAAGGTAGTTTCTATCTCGTGGTCTGGGAAGATACTGATATCCAGGATATGGGATACACTAAATCTCTCTACGAGATTGGCGAAGCTCCCGCTTCGGGTTGGTCGCCAACAAAAGATGTTCGAGTAATTCCCGGACACACGTATGTCGTCTGGACGTGGGACGACCATTATGCAAAGATTCGTGTCAACTCGGTTTCGTCAAGCCGGGTGACGTTTGATTGGGCGTATCAATTACAAAAAAGCAATCCCCGTCTGAAACGTGCAATCATTGATGACCGCAATCCCTTAATTAAAGGTGAAGGCGCAAACACGAGAAAGTAAGTTTGATTAGTGGATGGAACAGGGACATCGCTTCTGCTGACCCAAGCATGAAAACGGTGTCCCTGATTCTTTTTGTACGCTCTCCCAATCGTTTCTTGTAAATAATTAACTATCCACAATTGATTGGTAGTTGAGTAGATGAGTAGTTGAGTATTTGAGAAAGCGTATAGTTCGAGAGTATCAATTATTGACTATGTTCGACTTTGTGAGTATTTTATATCCCGATGGTAGAATGAAACACGCATTTATAAATATACTATTGATTGTATTGCTTCCCTGTACGTTGTGCTTTGCACAGGAACATTCACTTTCAATTTCCACGACCGCTTCAAACGATTCGCTTCACGAAAAAACGACGCAAGCCGAACATTTAACTTCCATCGTCAATGAAATCGAGACCGCTCTCCAAAATAATTCTGTTGAAAAAATTTCAAAACGGTTTACAAAAAAAGTGTCCCTCAGTCTTCGAGGAGTAGAAAGCGGAACCTTCAGCGCAAATCAAGCCCACTACATTGTGCAGGAATTTTTCTCGAAACAAAAACTGAACAATTTCCGGTTCACCTCGAAAGGAACTTCGGGAGAAGAATTGTATGCGACCGGAGGTGGAACGTTGTTCATTCGCGGCAAACGGGAGGTAGTTCAGGTGTATATCGGATTTATCAAATCCGGTCCCTCGTATTTGATTTCCCAATTCAATATCTACTAACTCCGGATGAGTCGGCTGAACCTCGACTTCTCTCTCTCACTTCATCGAAGACGATATGGAGTTATCGTCATTTCTCTTTTGTTGTTGTTGGCGCTTGTTTTCATCGGCAAGAACATTCTCGTGAGCAATCTTGAGCTAGATTGGATTTCCATCAAAACAGAAAAAGAACAATCGCTCATTCACTCCGTTCAAACTTCATTTCAAAAATTTCAGGATGAATCTGTTGACGCAGTCAAAACGATTGCACAACATTCGACCATCGTCAGTTCTTTATCAAACGGGTCCACTTCAACGAAATCATTGTTCGAACAAATTGGAATTTTCCCGTTCGCCGAACAAACCATCGAATTGTATGATTCTTCAAAAACAATTCTTAGTTGGAACGGAAACGAAGGAATTCGGACGGACACACTTTGGTTGAAGCCAAAACCAAATTCATTGGTCGTGCAGGGACCGATTTATTCGTTTCTCATTGTCGCTTATCCCGTTCTCAGCAATTCAAGAGTGAGCGGCTATGTTGTTTCCAAACGCTTGTTCGATGTGAATTATCCAATCAACAACCGCTTCATCAACGCCGATGTGTTTAGTTCAACGTTCACTTCGCGCTTGGGGATGACTGTTCAATTGGAGTTTTCTTCTTCTTCAAAAATTACAGACGGAATGATTTCCGTTCCACTGAACGGAATTGATGGTTCCCGGATTTGCACGGTGATTCTTCCATCATTACATCTAGAAGAGCAAAAAGAGAGGACACAAACTGTCGAGCGGAATATTTTCCACGTCTTACTGATTCTATTGTTTTTGAGTTTGGTCATTGGCATTGCTTCTTTGAAACGAGTGCAACAACGGCACGGCATCCGATTATTCATGTGGGTAGCCGTCATTTGCTTTGCTCGTTACCTTCTCGTTTGGTTCGACATTCCTTCTGAATTTGTCCAATTAAAAATCTTCGAGCCGACATACTTTGCTTCGGTGTTCGGGTTCGGCATTGCTAAATCTGTCGGCGACTTGTTCCTTACCTCCATCGCATTCCTTGGAACGATTATTCTCTTGGCAAACTCACTTATGAACGGAAATTGGTTAACAAAGAAGAATTCGAATCCAATTACCACGTGGGGTTGTATTTTCATTTTCGCACTGGTGGCGCCACTGTTCCTCCGCGGTTTTGCGGCTGTCATCCGTAGCGCCGTGTTTGATTCAACGCTGAGTTACTACGACCCGATGTACATTCTTCCGCAATTTCCGCTCGGCGTTATGTTACTGAGTCTCGTTCTTATTTCTGTTGCGTTGATTATTGCATGCGTCACGGGCATCATCGCGTCATATTTTGCAATCAATAAAAGGTTTTCTCCATCATCACCGCTTCGCGTATGGATGATTATCGCAGGACTCTTGGTGGCGGGAACTATTCTCTTTGAACTTCTCCATCCGAGTCCCCTCTTTTCCTTGTATGAACGATTTGGATATCTCGCACTCTTTATCGTTGGGGCGATGAGCGTTTCACAGTCATTCTCACAAAAAAATATTTTCACCAACTTCAAATCTCTTGTTCTTCTTTCTGCAACCAGTATTGTTGCACTCCTCTATCCGCTCGACCAACAGACACACGAATATGACCGCTCCCATGCAGAAGACCATGCGTTGAATATCATTCAACCTGCGGATAACTATTTGAAAATCCTGACGCGGCAGGCATTGCAGGAATTATCGAACAGCGAAATCATCAATTCGTTTCGCGAAACCGAACCGAATGTTTTGAAGAAACTCGCGTTCAAGGCGTGGGCACGAAGCATTCTCAGCCGTGAGGGATACAACTGCTCTGTCACCTTCTATACCAATGACGGAACAATTCTCAGCACGTTTTATCTTGGCGCAGATTGGTCGTCTCCAAGCGTTCACCCCGATTCGCTTGCCTATCCGAAATCGGTTGAACTCGTGGAGCGTTCCATCGGTTCACACCTCGTCAATGTGTATGAAGGCTACGCACCCGTTCGGAATGAAACCGGATTTCTTGAAGGAGGCGTTTCGGTTCAGGTCTCGGCGGGGGCGCAATCGTTGCTCGGAGGCGAGACGCCGGAATTCTTCCGAAATTCTTCCGGGAACAATTTCAATACCCATGCCCGGCAATTTATTTTTTCTGAATACGTGAACGGCAAACTCGCGTATTCTTCTTCGGAAACGTTTCCTTTGGAAAACGAACTCCCCGTACAGGTACAACATCAAACACAGCATCAAATAAATTGTTGGATTGATGAACGAATCAATAACGAAACGTATGAGACATATTTCTTCCGACCAATTGACTCGCCAATTGCCGGGACATGGTATTCGCTCAGCATGAAAAAGTTGGATGCAGGATGGCATTTGTTCAACCTTCTCCGGATTGTGCTTTTTTTTGCACTTTGTTTGCTTGTTTGTTTTCTCGTGTACGTTTCGATTTCATTCGTGCAAGGCAAACGTTCGAAACTATCATTTCGCACCAAACTGATTCTTGCATTTTTTGTGGTCGCCCTGATACCGACGGCAATCCTTGCGTATTATAATCGCCAATATGCAATCGAACATGCAGAGAAATCCATCATCGAACAATTGAAACGGGAAACGACCACCATTGCGTCTGCGCTTCAGCGTCAGTGGACAATCCTTACCCCGTTTGATTTGGAAACATTCAAAGACAGACACGCAATTACCGTTGCGAACGATGTACAAATAGATTTTACTGTGTTCTCGGATGCGTTTGAATCGGCAAGCAGTAAACCGGAATTATTCCGTGCCGAATTATTCGACCGACGAATGAGTTCGGATGCGTATTCAAACATTGTTCTGCAACAAAAAGGATTTTATACCAACGTCCAATCAATCGGAACGTTGCAATACATCGTCGGGTATCGCCCGTTGCTGACGGAGGCAGGAACAACATTTGGCGTTGTTGCTGTGCCGACGTTGTTCCGGCTTCAGGAGATTGATGAAGAAATCGTACAACGCAACGCGTACCTGTTCGGTGCGTTTATGTTTGCAATGCTCGTTGCATCGGTTGTTGGTTTTATTTCTTCGCGTCAGATTTCTTCTCCGCTTCATCGCTTGCTTCAGGCAACAAAAAAAATCGGGACAGGAGATTTTGATGTGCGTATTCGTTCGGACAGAACGGATGAATTCGGTGAACTTGAACAATCATTCGAAACGATGCTTCACAATCTCAAACTATCGCAGGATGAAATCATCAAAGCACAGCGGGAACTTGCTTGGAAAGAAATGGCAAAACAAGTCGCGCACGAAATCAAAAACCCGCTCACTCCGATGAAACTTTCGATTCAGCATCTACGGCAAGCATACGTTGACCGGGCTGGCGATTTTGATAAACTGTTGCATCAAGTCAGCGGTACAATCCTGGAGCAAATAGAAACACTAAGCCGCATCGCCTCCGAATTTTCACATTTCGGCAGGATGCCTGAGCGGAAAATCGGACAGTGCGATGTACACGCGCTATTGTTTGATGTCACCAACTTATATAAAGAACACATCGGTGTTATGCTTGATTTGCAATTCTGCCCGAATTCCCCTATCATTTCAGCAGACAAAGAAGAGTTACGTCGAGCGTTTATGAATATTATCAAAAACTCCATTCAAGCAATGAACGAACGGGGAACAATCGAAGTCAGAACAAACATTGAACACTCAATGGTGAACATTCGCTTCCACGATACCGGACCCGGCATCGCGGAAGAGGCGCGTGAACATCTGTTTGAACCGAATTTTTCCACCAAGACCGATGGAATGGGATTGGGCTTGGCTATTGTCAAAAAAACAATTGACGACCACGGCGGCTCTATCAATATCGAAAGTGAAGCGGGAAGTGGGACAACAGTAATAATTCAACTGCCACTCTATCATCATCAATCGTCGAGAATGAATGATTAACTCTGCCTCGCTTTCTGAAATCACTGTTCTTCACTCGAAACTCTTCCAACAATTTCCCGAATTGCGGTTCGGATTCAGTACGAAGAAAGGTGGGGTCAGTCACATTCCCTACGGACTGAACCTGAGTTACATGGTCGGCGACGACCCGAATAACGTTGACCAAAACCGCGAGCGTTTCTTTGGAAAATTGGAAATCCCGATTGATAAGTTAGCCATTCCAAAACAGTTTCACGGCGACTTCATCAAAGTTATTCATTCGCCCGGTATTTATGATTTGTGCGATGCACTCATCACGCAAACACGTGGTGTCTATCTCTGTGTTTCTACAGCCGATTGTTTGCCGATTTTTCTTTTTGACCCGGTCACGAAAACGATTGCAACTGTTCATGCCGGCTGGCGCGGAACGAAACTCAAGATAGTTGAAAAAACAGTGAAACGGATGATAAAAGAGTTTACCATCAATCCTGTAGATTTATTTGCGTTCATCGGTCCCTCTGCGGGTGTGTGTTGTTACGAAGTCGGGAACGAAGTCTCGCGCGATTTTGACCAACGTTATTTGGTCCGTTACTCCACGAAGAAGCCGCACCTCAATTTGAAACTCTTTACAAAAATCCAATTGATTGATGCGGGACTCCGGGACAAGAACATTGAGATGTCGGAGTACTGTACCATTTGCACCCCGAGCCTGTTCTACTCTTTCCGACGGGAGAAACTGAACTCCGGAAGAATGATGGGAGTGATTGGGATAGACGAACATTTCCGTCCGTAACGGAAAAATTTCCTTCCTGTCGTTTGCAAATTCCGCGTCAACCTGCTACATTGAGCAGGTTGAACCATGTCGCTTCCTAATTCACTCACTGCTCTTCGGATTCTTCTTACGCCCATCTTTGTGGCGTTCCTGTTTTCAGAGTCTCCGTTCTTCAAACAACTCTCGTTGGTTGTCTTTATTGTCGCGGCATTAACCGACTATTATGATGGATGGGTCGCCCGAAAGTACGGCGATAGTACCCGTTTCGGAAAATATCTTGACCCGCTCGCGGATAAAATTCTCTCTTCTGCCGCCCTTTTTTCGTATGTCTATCTCGATTTAGTGAGCGGCTGGATGGTGTGGATTATTGTCGTTCGTGATTTTCTTATCACCGGGCTCCGCAGTTACGCTGAGTATAAAGACCAACCGATTGTCACCTCGCGCCCCGCGCAGGCGAAAACCTTCGGCGAGTACGTTGTTATCTATTACATTTTAATTCTCCACGTCGCAAGTTCGGTACATTTACTTCAGCCGGATTACGGTTCTCTCATCGAAACACTGATGGATTCGCGTGTGCTGTTCGGGATGATGTTACTCGTAACTCTTATGTCCGTCGGTACCGGAGCGATGTATGTTTTCGAATACCGGAAATTCATTCAAGAAATTTATTCCAACACTCTTGGCAAACGAAACACAACCTAACACACGTTCAGTTTCTTTCCTGACGCGGTGTATCGCTACCGGATTATTTTCGGGCTACTCTCCCATCGCTTCGGGAACGGCAGGAAGTTTCGTCGCTCTTCTTCTCTATTTCATTCCCGGGTTTGAACAACCTCTGACGCTCGGAACCATCATTGCAGCGACATTTATTATCGGGACGGTTGTTTCATCAATCATGGAGAAAAAGTTCGGTGACGACCCATCAATCGTTGTGATTGATGAATTCGTCGGAATGTGGATTTCGCTTCTTTTTCTTCCGCAGACGTTTCTTGCTGTAACACTCGCCTTCTTTCTTTTTCGTGCGCATGATATTGTAAAAATTCCTCCCGCCCGACAACTTGAAGCAATCCCGAATGGTTTTGGGATAATGCTTGACGATGTTGTCGCGGGTATTTATGCAAACATCTCTGTGAGAATAGTTCTGTTTGGTTTAGAGTTCATCGGAATTACTACTTGATGCTGGATACGCGACACAGGATGCTTGATTATTTTTACTTTTTATTTTTAACTTTTGACTTTTAACTTTTAACTTCCCCAATGAAATGTTCGATACTTACCGTCGGTGACGAACTCCTGATTGGACAAGTCGTGAACACGAACTCGGCGTACATTTCGCGTCAATTGAACACGATTGGAATTGATGTCGTCAGAATGGTGACAGTCGGTGATGATGAAGAGGTGATGCATTCTGCCATGAGAGAGAGTTTTTCTTTGTTTGATTTGACCATTCTCACCGGCGGACTCGGACCGACGCATGACGACATCACAAAGAATGTACTGTGCGATTTTTTTCAAACCGAATTGGTTCGTTCCGATGAAGTCATCGAAGACATCAAACAATTGATGCAAAAGCGAAATCTTATCTGGTCTGCGGCGACGGAAACACAGGCATTAGTTCCGAAATCGGCACAAATCATTCGGAACAACAACGGTACCGCGCCCGGATTGATGTTTGAACAGAACGGTCGGTATTTGATAGCCATGCCCGGCGTTCCGTTCGAGATGGAAGCGATGATGCAGAACTTTGTCATTCCGTTCTTTGAATCGAAAAGCAAGAAGTTCATCCTTCACCGAACATTGAACACGACCGGCATCGGCGAAGCAGTGTTGTTTGAGAAACTTGGAAACCTGAACGAACTTCTCGGCAATGTGAAGTTGGCGTTTCTCCCATCGCCAAGCGGAACGCGATTACGTTTGTCCATCATCGAAACAACGAGAACATTTGCCGAACAACAAATCAAACAAGCAGAAGAAAATATCCGCGCCAAAGCGAATGAGTATATCTATGGAATCGAGAATGAAACGATGGCTGAGGCGATAGGAAAATTGCTGAAAGAAAAACGCTACACGATTTCGACTGCCGAATCATGCACCGGCGGATACATCGCAAATCAAATCACGAATGTTTCCGGCAGTTCAGAATATTTCGAGCGGGGCATCGTAACGTACAGCAATCGTTCGAAGATGGAACTGCTCGGAGTTCCGGGTGAATTGCTTGAACAACATGGCGCTGTGAGTAAGGAAGTCGCAGAAGCGATGGCGCTTGGCATTCGCACAAGAACGGGAACAAACATCGGACTTTCAACAACGGGCATTGCCGGACCAACAGGCGGCACGCCGGAGAAACCTGTCGGACTAGTCTTCATCGGTTACTCGGACAGGCACACAACACTTGCTTTGAAATTTAATTTCGGAGATGACCGGTTGAGGTTCAAAGAACGAACTGCCCAAGCGGCGTTGAATCTCCTCAGAAAAAAATTATTGCTACTCGAATGAAGTTCATTCGCACATTCATTGCCATTGATACGCCGGAAGAATTCAAACCGGAAATCAGCAGAGTTCAGAACATGTTGAAAGGAGTTCGTTCGGAAGTGCGATGGGAACAGGAAAAAAAGTTTCACATCACATTGAAATTCCTCGGCGATGTAAAAGAAACAACAATGCCGGGAATGCTCAGCCATCTTGATTCGGTGCTTCGGGAATTCTCTTCCTTCGATCTGACATATAATAATTTGGGGTGTTTCCCGAATAAAAAATTCCCGAAAATCATTTGGGTAGGAGCGCATAATACCGATGGTAAATTGGAAGAAATTCAATCAACCATCGAAGATGAATTGATTTCATTCGGCTTCAAACGTGAGAAAAACCATTTTACGCCTCATATTACCATCGGCAGAGTAAAAGGTGAGAAAAACCTTCAAAACTTGGTTTCCTTGATGGAAAAAGTTACCTTAACGCCAAGAACTTTTCACATCAATGAGATTGTTGTGATGAAAAGCGTTCTTCAACCGTCAGGTTCCGAATATGAAGTATTACAAACAATTCAATTACAACAATAGGGAAAATTTATTATGACAAACCGGGGTAAACCATCACACAAGACCATTATGCTTGTGGATGACGAAAAGCCGTGGCTCGAAATTATGTCGCATGTGCTGAAGGAGAAATCGTTCAGCGTGATGGCGGCGGAGAGCGGCACGGAAGCGTTAAAAATGTTGCAGCGTAAAACTCCTGATTTGATTCTTAGCGATGTCAGGATGCCGGTCATGAACGGATTTGATTTGTACCAACAAGTCCGCTCGGAAACGAAGAATAAAAACATACCGTACGTGTTCATGTCTTCGATTGATGATTACGATGCGATGCACGTTGCAAAAGAACTTGGCGCAGACGGCTACGTCGCCAAGCCATACGATATTGACGATGCGAAAACAACCATCAACCAATTATTAACACAATTTATCAAACCAACTATCTAATTCAGAGAAAAGAACAATGGAAGAAACGAATAAAGAATCACGCGCACAGGCGCTACGACTTGCCGTCGAACAAATCGAGAAACAACATGGCAAAGGGGCCGTGATGACACTTGGAGATGGACCAATTGCAAAAATTGATTGTATCTCGACCGGAGCGATTTCGCTTGATAGCGCCATCGGCATCGGCGGGATTCCGCGCGGGCGTGTCATAGAAATTTATGGTCCCGAATCGTCCGGCAAAACAACGATTTGTTTACACGTGATAGCGGAAGCCCAACGACGGGAAGGCATTGCTGCCTTCATTGATGCAGAACATGCGCTTGATATCAACTACGCGAAGAAACTTGGCGTGGATGTTAATAATCTTCTTCTCTCGCAACCGGAGTTCGGCGAGCAGGCGTTGGAGATTGTTGAGACGCTCGTTCGGAGTGGCGCGCTCGATGTTATTGTGATTGACTCTGTTGCCGCACTTACTCCCCGCGCCGAAATCGAAGGCGAAATGGGTGACCCTTCGATGGGTGTGCAGGCACGTTTGATGTCGCAGGCATTACGCAAACTAACATCGGCAATAAGCAAATCGAAAACTTCTGTCATCTTCACCAATCAACTCCGGCAAAAAATCGGAGTGATGTTCGGGAACCCGGAAACGACGACGGGCGGAAACGCTCTCAAGTTTTATGCTTCACTCCGTCTTGATGTCCGTCGGATTGAAACGTTGAAAGACGGAACGAGCGCGTATGGCAATCGAGTGAAAGTGAAATGTGTGAAGAACAAAGTCGCACCGCCGTTCAAAGAAGCCGAGTTCGATATTCTCTACAACGAAGGAATTTCCAAGTTGGGCGATTTGATTGACATCGGAATTCAACAAAACATTATCGCCAAGAGCGGTTCGTGGTTCGCGTACGGTGCAGAACGTATCGGTCAGGGTCGCGATAACGTGAAGAAATATTTGATAGAAAATGCGGCAATGGCGAAGGAAATCGAAATGTTGGTCAGAAAAAAATTAGGTCTCCTTCCCGACAATAATGAGGAAAAACCTGCTCCTCAATCCACACCGAAAAAAGGAAAATCATAACAGAACGCTCGTTGTATGATTCTTTCAAAAATCGAGCGGCTCAGGAACAATCGCTGTTACAATTTGTATGTTGACGGGGAGCCGTTGCTTCGGGTTCATGAAGAAGTCCTTGTTAAATTCGGATTGAGAACAGGCGATGAACTTGAGCAGGAAACACTCGAGACACTGAAGACGTCGGAAGAGTTTGTTGTCGCGAAAGAAAAAGCGCTTGGAATGTTGAGTCGCCGTGTGCGAAGCGAGAAAGAACTTCGCGATTCACTCCGCAACAAAGAGTTTCATCCGCACACCATTAACATGGTTGTAACACATCTGAACGAGATGGGAATTCTTGACGACAAAAACTTTGCACGACTCTACACCAATCATATTCTATCCCGAAAGCCATCGGGCAAAGCATTGCTTCAGCGGGAACTACGGATAAAAGGAATCAGTTCGTCGCTCATCAAAGAAGTGTTGCAGGAAACGCTTCAGGAAAGGAACGAAGAAGAACTTGCCTGCAACGCCGCAATGAAAGTGATGAAACGATTGCGCGGTTCATCAGCAATGAAGGATACAAAAAAACGACAACAAAAAATTGTTGCTCATCTTTCAAGCCGGGGATTTTCTTTTTCTACGATTCAATCGGCTCTGAGAAAAATTTCCTCGAACAATTCTTCGTTCACTCAACAAGAGTTGGAGTAGCGTGACCCGCGTTGTCTTCGATATTGAAACGATTGCTTTGCCGTTCGATAGTTTCGATACGGTTCAGCAGGAATATCTTGTGAAGAATGCCACGAATGAAGAAGAGCGGCAAACGGAAATCGAGAAACTCAGTCTCTATCCATTGACAGCACAAGTCCTTGCCATCGGCATGATGAACCCCGACACAAAAGCGGGAAAAGTATTTTATCGGGCAAACGAGAAAGAACAGTTTGCTTCCGAGGACGGGAAGATGGAATATATCTCCGGCGACGAACGGGAAATTCTCACCTCGTTTTGGGAAACGATTGCCAAGTATGACCAGTTCATCACGTTCAACGGACGAAGTTTTGATTGCCCGTTCATCATGCTTCGAACGGGAATTCTCGGCATCAATCCGACGCGCAATCTCAACCCCTACCGTTACGACACCAAAATCCACTGCGACCTGCTTGAACAATTGACGTTCTACAACGCAACACGAAAATTCAATCTCGATTTTTATTGCAAATCGTTCGGCATCAAAAGTCCGAAGAGCGAAGGATTTTCCGGCGGAGATATGGGCAAGTTATTTCAGGAAGGACGCTACCGGGAAATTGCGTTGTATTGTGCAGGCGATGTTCAGGCGACTGCAGAGTTGTTTCATCGCTGGAACGAGTTCCTTAATATCTGAAATTCACTAACACAGTGTCTGAGTGCTGAAATACTAAAAACTGAATCCGAATATCAAAACAAATTCGAATTTCTAAAATTTGAAACATTCCCAATTGACCTGTTTGACTCATTACGATTTAGAATTTGTTTTGAATTTCGATATTTGAATTTCGGATTTCCTAACGTGAGATGGTGCGCTCTAGCATCTAAAATATTTCATTCCACCCTTACATTCCATGTTTGATTCACCTACGCATCTTGATGATGTAGAGTTCACCGTCATTGATGTCGAGACAACCGGACTTTCTCCCGAAAAAGGGGACAGAGTCTGTGAACTTGCCGCAGTAAAAATCCGCGGCGGGGCAATCGTCGAATCATTTGATACAATCATCAATCCGCAAAGAAGAATCTCTCCCAGCGCGTTTTCCGTCAATCAAATCACTCCCGAAATGCTCGCCGCCGCACCGTACTTTGAAGACATCGCCGAACGACTCGCTTCGATGTTCGAACATTCAATTCTCAGCGGCTACAATGTGAAGTTCGATGTTTCATTCATACGAAATGAATTTCGGCTGATTGGATTTCCCCAGTTTCAAAATCCAATCATTGATACGCTTGCTCTTGCACGGCAATTATTTCCGGGCATCGGAAAATATGCTCTTGAAAATGTTGCACGCGTTGCCGACATTCCTTTTCCTACAAAACATCGCGCGCTCGAAGATACATTCGTGACAGCACAATTGCTCATGTTGTTCATCAAAATGCTGAAAGCACAAGACCTGACAACTGTTTCTGATTTGACACGAAATGATTTGAAGAAAATTCTCCAATTCAGAAAACGGACTATTACCGAAGAAGCGATGATGTCGAAAACGAAATTGTGGATTCAATATCTTTCGTCGTACGGAAATCAAATCTCCGAACGGGTTGTTGAACCAAAGGAAATTGTCGAAGTGAAAGAGAACCGTTCGCACTCGCCCTATCTGCTTGCGTACTGCTTCGCTTCCGCAGGTGAACGAACGTTCCGCTTCGATAAAATACTTGATGTGAAATTAGTAGAATAAACCTTTATGAACTGTTGTCAAACACAAACACTGTCCGGTACCGATAAATTTTTCACAAAGCAATCCGACCGTTACCTGAAGCAATTCAGAAAAAAGGGATTGGCGAAAGAGCAACGACTCTTGCTCGAAGGAATCTCTTCGCTCGGACTTAAAGGAAAATCCATTCTGGAAATCGGGTGCGGAGTCGGCGGACTGCATCTTACGATGTTGAAGAAAGGCGCGTCGTTTGCAACCGGCATTGATATTTCGGAAGGAATGTTGAACGGCGCAAAACGGCTTTCGCTCGAACTCGGCTTGGAACACAACACAAACTACCTCCTCGGTGATGTTGTGCAAATGAACGGAGTCGTCCCTGAAGCCGATATTGTCGTCCTTGATAAAGTCGTCTGCTGTTACGAAAACATTCTTGACTTGCTTGAACAATCTTCGATGAAATCAAAACAAGCGTATGCGTTCACGTATCCCAATCCCAACATTCTTGTGAAGACAAGTTTCCATGGATTGATTTTACTCGGAACAACATTCAAGTGGGTGTTCCGTCCCTATTGGCACGATTGGGATGCAGTCATTCGAGAAGTTGAAAAGCGGGGATTCAAACAAACATACAGGAACAGTACGCTGATGTGGCAGGTGAGAGTGTTGGAAAGAAGAATCTAAATAAGTACATTTTTCCGTCAATGTTCTTAGAAAAATCCAAGAGAAATAAATATTTATGAATGATACAATCGAATACTGTTTCCTGTGTGGTGGTTTATTAGAGCAAAGAACGGTTACAAAAATTCAAACTTCTAAGGAAGAACTTATTGGAGTTGTTGAGAACGTACCTGCATGGGTTTGCAATCAATGCGGTGAGAAATATTTCGACGGTCCAATTTTGGAAAAAATTGAACAACTACTTGACAACCGCCAACCAAAACGAAACTTGAGCGTTCCTGCTTTCGAGTTTTAAGAATGTGCCCCTCACGTAAATTCAAAAAAAAGCAACTCGAAAGATATTTCTCTTTTTTCATGTGAAGTGATTGGCCCTTGAAACCAATGAACATCCGAACTGCAACACAAAACGACTTACCCAATATCCATTCTCTCCTCCACCAAGTAAGTTTACCAATTGAAGGAGTTGCCGAACACGTTGGAAATTTTCTTGTTGCTGAAGTTGAAAATACCATTATCGGTACGATTGGTTTAGAGGTGTATCCTTCCGCCATGCCTGCGGCAGGCACAGTCGGATTACTTCGCTCTGCCGCCGTTCTTCCTGAATTTCAGAAATCAGGAATCGGGACAAAACTATATAACTCACTCATTAGTATCGCCAAAGAAAAGCAACTTACAGAATTGTACTTGTTCACCAACACGGCTGAGATATACTTTGCACGAAAAGGATTTACAAAAATTAACAGAGAGGAAGTTACAGGTGAGATTGCATCATCGAGTGAGTTTCGGATGAATTGTTGTGCGTCGGCGGTGTGTATGAAGTTAAGATTGTAAAATCAGATCTTTCGCCTCACGCATAACTTGTTCATGACTAACAAGTTGCTGTTCATCGTCGCTCATTTTCCAAGCCAATTCAATTTCTTTCTTTTGTTCCCGAGAAAAAGAATCCCAGAAATCACTATCTTTCCTATCAATTTGCTTCGGTCTCACTTCAACTCCCTCCTCTAAACCTTTCCCTCAACTCCAAAACATACACCGCAATTGCATCCCGCATTTCTTTTGCATCTTTGAAGAGCGACATGTACGATGCTTCATCGAGCAACTTCCGTTCTTTCATTGATTGTAATGCTTCGATGCATTTATTGGCGGCATTGAGTCCGCGTTTGCAGTAGGCAATGCTTCCTCCGAGCATATCTGTATCATCATCGAAACTTGCACCGCCGGCAAGTTTCGCGGCAGGAATCATCGCGTTGGAAACAAAATCTACAACATCGGAATCTTCTCTCGATTTTTCAGGGAGTTGTTCGGCAAACCGGAAGGCGCGCAAACCGAATTCATGTGCAAGTCTGAAGGCGGGGAGTTGCTTATACATTTTTTCCTCCCGTATATTTTCATTCTCCTCAATCCCTGCGGCAGCTTTCCACTCTTCGCCTTCCAGATCGTCATCGTCGTCCAACTCGGATAATCTGTTCCATTCTTCGGTATCGTCCGAGGTATCTTGTTCCATCAACGCCGTCCATCCCATTTCCCGCGCGATGATATCGTCGCAGTTCGGGTCTTCGTGATACTTCTCCATCAACTCCATGAGTTTGTCAACCTTGCGGTCTTGCTGTTGCATGAACTCCTCCCATTTGAATTCATCCCAGACTTCGTCGCTGTTTTCTTGGGGCGGAAGATTACTCATACCATCATTTTTCCGAATGGAGTTTTCTCAGTTGATGAGCAAGCACGGACGCGCCGGAAATTTTCAATACATCCCACCATGAGAAAATCAAAAAGCCATGAACAAATGATTGAACCCATTCGCGGTAATAATGGATTTGCAATTGCAACGTTCCCAGGCTGAAAATAAAGAGAGAGCCGACAACCATCGCAAATGCAGTCCACCAGAAATTTTTGTTTTTATCAATGATATACCCGACGGCAAATGCCGCAACGGGGAAACTGAGAAGGTATCCGCCGGTCGGTCCGAGCAAGCGGGCAACACCGAAACCGAATTGAGCAAACACCGGAAGTCCGAGTACGCCGAGAGCGAGATACACTAATTGACTGTATGCTGCGTTTCGTTTTCCGAGCAACGCGCCGGAAAGCAATACAAAAAATGTCTGCATGGTGTAGGGAACCGGTTGGTGCGGTACTTCAATCTGCGCGCCGACTGCAGTGAGGACTGCAAAGCCTGCAATCCACAACGCCTGAGTAACTACTTTTGTTTCGGCGACGGGGAAAAATGTTGTCATTGATTTAGTTTGATTCATAATTTTCCTTTACAACGTTCGTTGGGTAAATTGTATTGTCTGTTCTAAAATTCTATCAAGTGTTTGATACTTGTCTTCTTCTTGTGTTGCCGCATTGTACAGGTGACCTACTTTTTCCAGCAACAACAATTCACTTCTTGTCTTGTTCGATGCCTGATACAACGCTTCGGCTTCTTTGCATGAAACCGTGACATCTGCTTTGCCGTGAACAATCTGCCACGGAATTGAAATTTGTGATGCGGCTTGGATGATGTTCAATCGTTCGCTGTTCGTTTCCAAATCATTCAACAAGTCTAAGCCCAATCGTAACGGACTCACCGTTGAATCTTTCGCAAGAGGAAGAACACCGTGTTTCTTCCATTCTGTTTTTTGATCCTCGCGCCATCGGTCAAATGTAGCAATGGATGAAAGCGTCACCAGTGATTGTATTCTTTTGTCGTTCGCCGAGTGAACAATTGCAATTCCACCGCCACGCGAGTGACCGAGCAACCCGATTCGCTCAACATCAATCACATAGCGACCGATTATTCCGCTCACACACGCATCAACAACCGTTTGCACATCTTCAAGTTCCCGCGTGAATGTATTCCGCGCGAACCTGTCGAAATCGGTGATGCGGTTTCCGTCTCCTTCAACACCATTCAAAGATAAATTGAAGATGACGGAAACGAATCCTGCTTCAGCAATTCGGCGTGAAAGATACGGAAAAAATCCCCAATTCTTAAACGCCATAAAACTGTGGCAGATGATAACGCACGGCTTTTTCACTCCATCATCATGATATCGAATATCTCCGAAAATTATATCACCATGAACATTTTCCAACGCGAAGTTTTCATGATGCAGGTTTGCAGCGTTCATCGGGAATGAAAATACAATCGTTTCGGGGAACGTCAAAATCTGCAATTGTTCAAGTCTTTGGCTATATTTGCATTGAATTTTTCTCATTGACAAGCAACCCATGAAATACCAATTATCTCTCCTCCTTCTTCTCATTTCCACACTTCTTCATGCAACAGACAATCGCGGAACGTACAAACAAATTCGCATCCTTGTCCCCGATGAAGCAACGCTTACCCGCATCTTTGAATCGGGCATTGACCATGAAGGAACAACAGGGACCATCGGCGGCGCGATGGAATTTGTCGCAGACCCGTATGCGCTCGAACAATTATCAAAGAAAAATATTTTGTACACCGTTCTCATTGATGATGTGGAGAAACATTACGCACAACAACTTCACAAAGGCGCATTCAACGCGCTCGGCTTCGGGTACGGAAGTATGGGCGGCTACTACACGTACAATGAAGTGAAACAACAACTCGATACGATGCAGTTACTTTATCCGAACTTCATTACCGTCAGGGAAAGCATCGGGACATCGAACGAAGGACGCGCGTTGTGGGCAGTGAAAATTTCCGATAATCCGAATCAAACAGAAACAAACGAACCGGAAGTGTTATATACTGCGCTTCACCATGCGCGTGAACCGGAAGGAATGATGACCGTTCTCTATTACATGTGGTGGCTTCTCGAACATTACGGGACAAATACGACAGCGACATATCTTGTCAACCAGAGACAACTTTGGTTTATTCCCGTTGTCAATCCTGACGGATATGTTTACAATCAAACAACAAATCCCGGAGGCGGCGGATTTTGGAGAAAGAATCGTCGCAACAACGGAGACGGAACCTTCGGTGTTGACCCGAACAGAAACTACGGACCCGAGTACATGTGGAATTCTTCCAATAATGGTTCCGGAACGAATCCGGCTGATGATACGTATCGTGGAACAGCCCCATTCTCCGAACCGGAGAATCAATCAATAAAAAAATTCATGGAACACCACACGATACGAACCGCATTGAACTATCATACATTTGGTGAATATTTAATTTATCCTTGGGGATTTCTTACACGGGAATCGGCTGATTCGATAGTGTTTCGCGAATTCGCGTTCGATATGACAGCAGAGAACCGATACCTCACGGGAACAGATTTGCAGACAGTCCATTACGGAACAAGAGGAAATTCAGATGACTATATGTACGGTGACGTTTCTAAACCCATCACCTATGCCATGACGCCGGAAGTCGGAACTTCTTTCTGGCCCTCAACTTCTTTGATTCTTCCTTTTGCAAAGGAAAACCTGAACTCGAATATTAACATCGCGTATGTTGCAGGAAAATACCCGGTCATTCTTGATGTGCAGGTTCTGGACCAAAACAACAATGGTTCCCTTGAAGCCGGAGAACCGTTTGATTTTTCGGTGACAGTAAGAAACAAAGGATTAGAAGATATTTTTGATTTGACTATTTCCATCAATTCCGAAACCGAACTGCACTGGAGTTCCCCTTCGAAAACCATCGAGTACTTTCCATCGCTGATTACCATGCCGGTTAATTTTTCCGGTGAAGTTCATGATTCTGTCTCCGCCGGAAACGAGTTCAGGATTTTTATTTCGATTGCTGACACAAGCGGCTATGCTCTTCTCGATACGTTCACTCTCCGCGTTGAACCTTCGACGTTGATTTTTTCAGACGACGGTTCGAACGACCTCCAAAACTGGAACACGAATAATTGGGGAATGACTACAACATTCCACAGTTCGCCTTCTTCATTTGCCGATAGTCCTTTTGGAAATTATCCTTCTATGGCAAACAGCATTCTTCAACTCGCAACACCGTTAGACTTGAGTAATTATTCCCGCGTGACATTGTCGTTATGGACGACATGGGCAATTCAACCGTTGTTTGACTATGGCTTGGTAGAAGTTTCTACCGATAATGAAACATGGTATTCACTTCACTCCTCTCTCTCCCGAAGATCTTCAGGCAGAGACAGGCAAAGTTCCGGGTTGTGGGGATACGATGGCTACACGCCGGGGATGGAATGGGTGCGGCAGGAATTTGATGTGACAGAATTTATTGATGACTCCGTCTGGATACGGTTTCGTCTTTTATCCAACGGCACTGACCATCGCGATGGCTGGTACATTGATGACATAGAAATCCGCGGGTATCAATCAAGTCCTGTTGGTATTCAACACGATGAACAAACTCTTCCGGAACGGTTTTTACTCAAACAAAATTATCCGAACCCGTTCAATCCTGTCACGCATATTGAGATGCAACTTGCGGAAGCGGGCTTTGTAAAACTTGCAGTGTATGATATGCTTGGAAGAGAAGTCTCTGTCCTGACAAAAGAATTCCGTCCGGCTGGAACCTACATCGAACATTTCGATGCCGACAAATTACCGAGCGGCATTTATATTGCGACAATGAAAGTCACAGAAAAAGACGGAGCCGAACGTCATCATCAAACAATAAAACTCATTGTTATGAAATAAATTGAGAACGATTTCTCTTTGGTACTTCGCTCTCATTTTTGTACTTTATTCAGCAATGAAATACGTTTTTCTCATTCTCACCCTTGTTCTCATTTTCTTGTCCGGGTGCGAACCGCTTTCATTTCCTGAAACTTCAAATGAAACGGATGTCGTCGGCGATGTGCTTGCGCTTGTAACACCCGACACCGCTCAGGAAAACACACAGGTTCCGGTCAAACTCAGTTTCCCAAACATCTGCGGCGGGACATTTAAGAAACTCATTGTCACGTACGATTCCTCCGGTAATGTGAACCTTCAACCTATTATTCATCAAGTTCCACAGCAAGTCTGCCCGGCAGTGTACAGCGTGCAGACTGTTTCGGCTTCGGTAAAATTCTCGCGGCACGGTACATATCAAATTGCCGTCATCGGGAATTACGGCAGTTTCAGAAAAACTATTCGAGTCATCTCCGATACAACACTTACCGAGAACTACAGACTGCGATTTCAATTTTTAAATCGAAGCAAAGCAGAACGTTCGTTTCAAACAACTTCACTCCGGTTATTCAGCCAAACACCCGATACAATGTTCAGTATTACTGCAAATGAATCGGGAATATGGGACAGCACGTTCACGCTCCCTGCCGGTACGTTGCAATATCATATCGGCGGATTTGAGTTTTCAGCAACACGCGGAGTGACGGAACACGGTATCATTATTATTCCATGAAGAACAAACAACCCTTTATTCGTCTGGACGATTTTTCTATTGGCGACGGTCATCCGGTCGTTTTGGTCGCCGGTCCTTGTGTCATTGAAGGAAAAGAAATTACTTTTAAAACTGCCGGGCGGATTAAACAAATCACCGAACGGCTTCACGTCCCGTTCATTTTCAAATCGTCCTACAAAAAAGCAAACAGAACAAGCGGCGACTCATTCGTCGGGCTTGAAATGGAAACATCGTTGAAGATTCTCTCGGATGTAAAACGCGAGTTTGAAGTTCCGATTCTTACCGATGTTCACACGGAGCAGGAAGTTGCCATCGCGGCGGAAGTTGCCGATGTCATTCAGATTCCCGCGTTTCTCTGCAGGCAAACGGATTTGCTTCAGGCGGCGGGTAAGACCGGGAAAATTGTCAACATCAAAAAAGGTCAATTCATGGCGCCGGAAGATATGAAACATCAGGCAAAAAAAATTGAAGCGACCGGGAACAACAACATCATGCTCACCGAACGGGGCACAACATTCGGCTACCACAATTTAGTCGTTGATATGCGTTCACTGGTGATTATGCGTTCGCTTGGGTATCCCGTAATTTTAGATGCAACTCATTCGGTACAACTTCCCGGGGGAGCGAATAGCAAATCGGGCGGACAGCCGGAATTTATTTTCCCGCTTGCGCGTGCCGGCGCGGCGGTCGGGCTCGACGGGTTGTTCATCGAAACACATCCGAACCCGGCGAAAGCAAAAAGCGATGCGGCAAGTCAGTTGAAACTTGATTTGCTCGAAGAATTGCTGAGGCAAGTTATCGCTATTGATGAAGTTGTAAAGAAGTAACATGCCGGCGAAGAAACCTTCTTCAACAACACTGAAAGAAAAACTGAAACAGATTCGCATCGTCATCATGGATGTTGACGGTGTGCTGACGGACGGACGCATCATCATTGACGCGCGGGGAATTGAGTACAAGAGTTTCGATGTTCACGATGGCTATGGAATTGCACGGGCACGTGAGCATGGAATTTTGTTTGCCATCATTTCCGGTCGCACCTCAAAATCGGTTGACCATCGCGCACAGCGATTGAAGATTGCCGACGTGTATCAAAGCAGGATGGATAAAGTCGCGGCGTACAAAGAAATCAAACAGAAATATCATCTCGAAGATTACGAAGCCTGTTTCATCGGCGATGATGAATTTGATGTGCCGTTGTTGAACACCGTCGGGCTTTCCTTCGCTCCGGCAAATGCGATGGATGAAGTCAAAAAGCATGTTCACATTGTATTAAAAAAAGAAGGCGGGCGCGGCGCAGTGCGCGAAGTTCTCGATATGATTTTGAAAGCAAAGAACCTGATATGACCGGGCATCAACAAGCAATCAAAAAAGGAAAAGAAGTCGTTCGCATCGAATTAGATGCCGTGACGGAGTTACAAAATCGGATTGACGAGAATTTTGCCATTGCAGTCGAGACGATGTTCACTTGCAAAGGGAGAATTGTCGTATCGGGAATGGGAAAATCCGGGTTGATTGCAAGAAAAATTGTCGCCACGTTCAACTCTACCGGAACACCTTCGATGTTTCTCCATCCGTCCGATGCAATTCACGGAGACCTTGGGATGGTTCGAAGCGAGGACGTTGTGTTGTGTCTTTCCAAAAGCGGCGACACGAATGAACTTCAACAATTGATTCCGTTATTCAAACGCATCGGTGTTCCGATAATTTTAATGACGGGAAATCCCGGTTCCAAACTCGCGCAACATTCTTCCGTTGTGCTGGATGTGAGCGTACGTGAAGAAGCGTGTCCGTTCGACCTCGCTCCGACTGCTTCAACAACAGCGATGCTTGTCATGGGCGATGCGCTGGCAATTGCCTTGTTAGATAAGCGAAACTTCACGCGGGAAGATTTTGCCATGTTCCATCCGGGCGGAAATCTCGGGAAGCGGTTACTCTTGAAAGTTGAAGAATTGATGATGACGGGGGATGCTGTCCCGAAAGTTCAGAATACTGTCCCGCTCCGCGATGCGATTCTTGAAATAACCTCTAAA
The DNA here is from genome assembly GCA_016212665.1 of Ignavibacteriota bacterium. Taxonomy (NCBI): domain Bacteria; kingdom Pseudomonadati; phylum Ignavibacteriota; species Ignavibacteriota bacterium. The sequence continues at coordinate 206,623 of JACREZ010000016.1, read as the reverse complement.
CGACTCGGCGCGACGTGTGTCGTTGATGCGAATGACAATCTTATCGGAATCATTACCGACGGAGACTTACGGCGTTTGCTTCAGAAAACGACGGACGTTACCAACATCACCGCCGAAATGGCGATGACGAAACGACCGAAAACTATCTCCAAAGACCTTCTCGCCGAACTTGCGTTGAACGAGATGGAAGCATTCTCCATCACGCAACTCATTGTCGTTGATTCCGGCAATCGCCCCGTCGGCATGATTCACCTTCATGAATTAGTGAAGGCAGGATTCGGAAACGAGAATCAATGAAAAAATCAAAATGCAAAATGCAAAACAATCATAAATATAATTATGATTTACTTCATCCTGCTTTCTACGCAAATCTCAAAACGCAAATCTCAAATCTCTTCATCCTCGCTCTCTGCTCAACGCTCATCGCACTTACCGGCTGTGAAGAAAAACTCAAACCGGCAGTAACGAACACTATCGTCGGCAAAGACCTTCCGACTCAGGAAAGTTGGAACACGACCATCACATTCACCGACTCAGGAAAATTAGTGGCAATCCTGAAAGCGGGACACATTGCCTCCTACGCCGACAAGCGTTACACATTGTTCGATTCAAACATTGTAGTTGATTTTTATGATGAACAGGAACGACACACTTCCGTTATGACGGCAAAGACCGGGAAAGTGGACGATGTAACGAAAGACCTCGAAGCACACGGGGATGTCGTCGTTGTTTCCGATAGCGGAACCGTCTTGAAAACAGATGAACTCTTCTGGAGTAATTACCGGAAGAAAGTTCACACACAAAAATTTGTGGATATCACTTCACCAACCGAACACATTCAGGGACACGGATTTGAATCCGACCGAGGGCTTCGGAATTATACTATCTTCAGAGTAACAGGGCAAGCAAAAACCGACCAATGAAACTGGAACTACTGACTGGAATTTTGGAGGATTGGAGGATTGGAGTAATTCTCGTCGCCGCGTTTCTGCTTGTGTCTCATGCAAATGCGCAGAGCGATAACCTGATTTATCTTCATCACGCAGACAGTTTGATCGGGATGGATATCAACGGCGAACGGGCGCGGCAACTTATCGGCAATGTAAAATTCACTCACGGACGAACAACCGTGACATGCAGAAAAGCGATTCAGTTTTTGCAAAGCAACAAGGCAACGCTTGAAGGGGAAGTCGTTGTTACGGAAGACAGCATGACGATGGTTGCCAATCAGGGAGTGTACTACGGGAACACCCGTGTTGCCGAAGCATACGGGCGAGTCCGGCTTGACGATAGAACAATGACACTCTACGCTGACCAAGGAACGTATTACTCCAACGACAAAATAGCATACTTCAAAGAGAACGTCAAGGTGTATGATACCTCGAGCGTAATGTTTTCTGATGTGTTGACGTACTACCGGAACGAGCAAAAAACAATCGCCGAGGGAAATGTTTCCATCAAAGGAAATGAAAGTAACATGACCATCACCGGCGACCATTTTGAAAATTACCGTAGCACAAAATACAGCAGGATGCTCGAACACCCGCGGGCGTTCAGCGTTGATACATCCAACGGAATTTCCGATACCCTCATCATCGTTGCCGATACGATGGAAACATATCAGGATACGCTTCAACGATTGGTTGCCACCGGAAATGTCGTCATGAACAGAAGCGAAATTGCCGCAGAAGCCGGGAGCGGAATTTTCTACACGAAACTCGACAGCATTCAACTCCGCCGTTCACCGTTCGTCTGGTACACGCAAACCAACGGCACAACAACACAATCATCCGGCGATTCGATGTTCATCAAGTTGGACAAGCGACAATTAAAAACGATGTACGTTCGGGGACATTCCTTTGCCATCTCGGAAGCAGACCTTACGCTCCCGAAACGGTTCCATCAACTGAGCGGACAGGACCTCACGATGTTTTTCCATTCAAAAAAAATTGAGCGCATCGAAGTTGACAGAACCGCAACAATTCTTTATTTTTTGTTCGATGATACAACTCCGAACGGATTCAATAATACGACAGGCGACCATGTAACGATTTCTTTTTTCGATGGCAGAATTGACCAACTGAAAGTCGTCGGCGGTGTTGAGGGAAAATATGTTCCCGAACGATTGGTCACGGGGAAAGAAGAAGAATACAATCTTACCGGATTTAACCGGAAGTTGAAAACAATAATCAAACGATAACACGTGTCAGAAGAATTACAAAACGAGAACAAAACTCTCTGGACAAAAGGATTACAGAAGCGATTCAAAAAGCGGCTCGTCGTCAACGATGTCAGTGTTGATGTAAAACAGGGCGAAGTCGTCGGGTTGCTGGGACCGAACGGAGCCGGAAAAACCACGACATTTTATATGATTGTCGGAATGATTCGTCCGACGGAAGGGAAAGTGTTTCTTGGTGAAGAGGAAATTTCCCGCAAGGCAATGTACAAACGCGCCCGCATGGGCATTGGTTATCTGCCGCAGGAAGCATCCATCTTCCGGAAACTTACAGTGCGACAAAACATCATGGCAATTCTTGAAATGATGAGCATGAGCCGCAAACGCCGCGAGGAACGGTGCGACCAGTTGCTGGAAGAATTTGGCATCAGCCATCTTGCAAAAAGTAAGGGCTACATGCTTTCCGGCGGCGAACGCCGACGAACGGAAATCGCACGCACGCTTGCCACCGAACCGAAATTCATTCTGCTCGATGAACCCTTTGCCGGCATTGACCCGATTGCTGTCGAAGAAATCATGCGCATTGTGCATGATTTGAAAAACCGCGGCATTGGCGTCCTCGTCACCGACCACAACGTGCACGAAACACTTTCCATCACCGACCGCTCATATCTTTTGTTTGAAGGAAGGATTCTCATGTCCGGCAGTGCAGAACTACTTGCTAACGACCCGGAAGCGAGACGGTTGTATCTTGGAGAAAAATTTAAGTTAGACAGGTATGAGTAGTTGACGGTTGACAGTTTTCTGTTTACAGTTGGACATCAATGCGCTAAGTACAGAGAACAGAGTACTAATGACTAATGACCAATGACTATTGACTCTACGAGCCGTAGGCAAATGACAATTTACAAAACACTGAAATACAGAAAGAGAAATATTCATGGAAAAGAAAAATTTGAACCCCGAAAGCCTGATGATGTCGTATGGATACAAGCCATCCTTATCTGAAGGCGCAATTAAATGTCCCATCTTTCAAACATCAACATTTGTTTTCAAATCTGCGGAGGAAGGTAAGGCGTTTTTTGAAGTCGCCTACGGTTTGCGCGAGAAAGGTGCCACTGAAGAACTCGGACTGATTTACAGCCGCATCAATAATCCCGACCTTGAAATTTTAGAAAACCGTCTCTCACTCTGGGATAGCGCGGAAGATTGCGCCGTCTTTGAAAGCGGCATGGCGGCGATTACAACTGTCCTCTTGGAGTTCCTCTATCCCGGCGATTTACTCTTGTACAGTTGTCCCTTGTACGGAGGAACTGACCACTTCATCAAAAAAGTGTTGGTGAAATACGGAATCGAATCGGTGGAGTTTTATGCGGGAGAATCAAAAGAAACGATCATCAACAGAGTGAAGGCGACAGGCAAGGCGAACAAACTCGCGTTCATCTATGTGGAAACACCGGCAAATCCAACCAACGCTCTTATTGACTTTGAACTGTGCAGAGAAATTGCTGATGAATTTTCAACCACAGAAAAGAAATGTTATGTCGCTGTTGATAACACGTACTTAGGTCCGTTGTACCAACATCCGCTGAAACACGGAGTGGATATTGTTCTCTACTCAGCCACGAAATACATCGGCGGACACAGCGATGTGATTGCAGGCGCGGCTCTCGGTTCTGCGCCGCTTATCCTTCGTGTTCGCGTTCTCCGAACATTCCTTGGAAACATGGCAGGACCGTGGACAGGCTGGCTGTTGCTTCGCAGTCTTGAAACATTGAAGGTGCGAATGGAACAACAAATGAACAACGCACAAAAAGTTGCTGAGTTTCTTGTTCATCATCCCAAAGTTGAAAAAGTCTATTACTTAGGATTGTTGAAAGAAACTGACCCGCAATATGCAATCTACAAAAAGCAATGTCTCTCCCCCGGCGCGATGATTTCCTTTGATATCAAAGGCGGAGAGAAAGAAGCGTTTACATTTCTGAACAATTTGAAATTGATTAAACTTGCCGTCAGTCTCGGAAGCACGGAATCCCTCGCCGAGCATCCTGCGACCATGACACACATTGATGTCGAACCGGAAGAAAAAAAGATGCTCTCGATTTCCGAGAAACTTGTTCGTCTCTCTGTCGGCGTAGAAAATGCGGAAGATTTGATTTGGGATATTGGGCAGGCACTGGAGAAGGTTTAAGCATTGACAAGTGTAGAATGAGCCAATGAATTATTTTTTAATAATGATTATGGAATCCCTTTAAAATAAGAAGTTTAAGTTGCAATACCACTAATACGAAACCTTGCCACTGTTCAATTTATCAAACTGAAATAATTCAGTGGTTATTCTTTGTGTTAATCTTGTGAATGGCTATATTTCAAACAGTCATTCAGGCTATAACTGTCTCCCTTTTAATATAGAAACCTCATTCAGATTATTTTTTATACAACATTTTCCAGATTTGGAACATAACGTTCAACATATTGTCAACGCTTTTACTGATATCGGATATACCCGCAATTTGATCAAAAAAGATTGTGAGTTTACGGATTTTTTTTCTCAAAATGCTTTATTAAGAAAAATACATCTTGGTATTTATGGTCAAGAACCATTGAATTACCGTTCCGCTTGCTTTGGTATCCATTTTTCAGATAACGCTACTGACACAGAGTCAGTTGCGAAAAATTTTCGCTCTTTCGGAGCTACCCAATATTTTATTATCATAAATGGGCAAACCGAGCGGTGGGTAAATGCTGAAAGAGCCCCTGTCTTTATTGAACGTTTTCCAACTGATAATTTAGTAAAGTTAATTAAAGAGCATAGAAAGACGTGGAATCCGGACGCACTGATTCGATATAAACTCGGACTTGGAAACTTAAAGCCGATTCCTCAACAATATGATTTTATTGATTTAGGCTTACTCCAAGCCTTAGAGCATGAAGCATCGGGGAAAATAGATACGCTTATCAAACGCGTTCTTAATATAATTGTAAACCATCAAAAACTCTCCAAAACAAAAATTCCTGATAGAGGGATTTTTGATCTTATCTTCAAGTTACTTACGGCAAAACTCTTGAAAGATAGCAAGATAGTACCTAATCTTGATATTGATTTTTCACAGCCTCGTGAAACACTGAAATCCGTTCAGGATTATTACAACGATAAATTTAATACTCTCTCTCTAAACATACCTTCATCATTATTGAAAGATATCTCAACCGAGATTGGTGATAGTTTTTCTTTTAGAAATTTGTCAGTTGATTCGCTCACGTATGTTTATGAAAATACTCTCGTAACTTCCGAAGCACGAAAAGAGCTTGGCATACATAGTACGCCACCCTACCTTGCTGACTACATTTTAGGGCAAATTCCCTTTGAGGATATACCGCGTGCGAAATGGAATGTGGGAGATATTATGTGTGGCCATAGTATCTTCTTAATTGCCGCTATGAGAAGAATGAGAGGATTATTGCCAAGAGACTGGAGTGGAAAACAAAGGCACAAATTTTTCATTGAACACCTTATTGGAAACGACAAAGATGAATTTGCAACGCAAGTTGCAAGAATGTGCCTAACATTAGCAGATTTCCCTGAATCAAATGGTTGGAATATTCAATGCCAGGATGTATTCGAAAATAATAATCTTGAGAAATTGGTATCGAATATTTCGATACTTGTTGGGAACCCTCCTTTTGAGGTACAAAAGGAATCCGGTCATAATGTTCCCAAACCTGCTCTTTTGTTACGTAGAGTGTTTCCCAAATTATCCAAAGGAAGTTTTATAGGTCTAGTATTACCACGCTCATTCCTTGATGGCTCTGATTATCGAAAAGAACGCGAAAGTATTCTAAATGGTTTTGAAATCATTTCTATTACAACGTTACCCGATAAAATATTCAAACATGCGGATTCAGAGACGGCAGTTGTGGTTGCCAAACGAACCGAAAAGCAGAGAATAATAACAACTGTTTATCGCGAAGTCCGCGATCAAAATAGAAAGGATTTTGAAAAAAATTATCAAACGACTTGGGAGGAGACAGTACCATCCATATACTTTACACAACAAATGAAGGGACAACTTGTCGTTCCATTTCTAAAGGAAATTTGGGATAATCTACAGTGGCTCCCAACCCTCAGTAGTATTGCTGATATAAAAATAGGTGTACAATACGAACCTAGAATTGTTGATGGGAAAATTAATAATTATATAAAACAGAAGCCTTTTGAAAATTCATCACCGGCTATTGTTAATGTAACAAATAAATTCTTTCAATTCTTCTGTCAGGATACAGTTTATATGGCGACAGAGAAAGAACTTCGCCGTTATCGAGCACTTGGTGCATGGGAGCTTGACTGGAAAAAACCAAAGGTGGTTATCCCCGCAGGAAGAATGTCCCGCCACGCATGGCGTTATGCTGCTATTATTGATAACGAGAGTAGAATAATTTCAAGAGATTTTTATGCTGTCTGGCCAAAAAATGACCAGATAAATGTCGAAATACTAGCTGCATTGTTAAACTCACCTTTAGCTCAAGCTTTCATATATGGTTTCAGTTCACAGCGCGGTATTCCTAAGCGAGCGTATTCCGGTATACCAATTCCCCAGATTCATAACATTCAACTCAATACTATTTCTTCTTTAGTGTCAGAATATATTAACGTTCCATCGGATTTAATTAACGACGCAAAGGATATATTATTACAAATTGACGCAGAGGTTCTAAAATTGTATGCTCTTCCCCCACGTTTAGAAAGAAAACTATTAGATATTTTTTGGGGAAGACAACGCCCCGTTCCTTTTGAATTCAAAGGTTATTACCCTCCAGAATTCAAATCATGGATCCCACTTCACATTTATCTTTCTCGGCAATATCAAGAAAGTACACCCAAGAAAATCTTTGAACGACTTCCAAATATAGACAAAAGATTAATCAAGCATTTGAAAACTGTGGACATTGAAGGTTAATGCGCGACTACTTAATAGATACAAACATTATTCCTTGTTATCTTGAGATGAAAAACGGTTGTATTTCACCCGAATGTTTGAAACTTCAAAGCAAAATAAAAGGACTTCAAACTTCTTCAAAAATTTTCCTATCTGTTATTACTAAAGGGGAAATAGAATATGGTCTAAACATCTCACCAACTCCTAACGCAGAACAACATCAACTTATAAGATATACAGTTAATCAATTCCCTATCTTAGATATTAATCCTTATGTCACCGAAACATATGGTATTCTTCGAGGAAGACTTTTTGATAAATATGCACCTAAAGATAAAAAGGGGAAATCTAAAAAGAACAGAGTTGAAGAATGGATTAACCCTACAACTTCTAAAGAATTGCAGGTACAAGAAAACGACGTTTGGCTTTGCGCTGTAGCCATGACATATAATCTAATTTTCGTCACTCACGACAAAATGAATCCACTAAAAGACATAGCAGGAAATGATATTACATTTGAGGATTGGTTAACATAAACCATCATTCATACCTCAACGACTCAATCGGGTCAAGGTTCGATGCTTTCCACGCGGGATAGACCCCAAACGTAATTCCAATAACTGAGCAGGCGACAAAACCAATTGCAACCCAGTTCCACGGAATAATGGGAGGTACTTCAAGTTGAACTGCAAGAATATTTCCAAGCACTACACCAAGAACAATTCCGATAATACCTCCGATTTCACTCAACATGATTGCTTCAAGAATAAACTGCGTCAGGATGTTGCTCTTCCGCGCGCCAATCGCCTTCCGGATGCCGATTTCTCTCGTTCGTTCTGTTACGGAAACGAGCATGATGTTCATGATGCCGATACCTGCGGCAAGAAGCGCAATCGCACTGATAAGTAAAATTCCAAGCCGTACATATTTTGTCATCTCGGAGAACTGTGCAATCATTGAATCATTCGAGAAGATTTCGAAATCATCATCATCGCCCGGGTCAACTTTGCGGGCGGCGCGTAAAATACCCCGCACCTGCTCAACACAATCATCGAATGTTTCCACACTTGTTGACTGCACCATGATATTTACGTTGCGGTCTTTGCCGTACTTCTGAAAAAACGCAGTAAGCGGAATAATAAGAAAATTATCCTGATTCCCACCGAGCATTCCTCCTTTTTCTTCAATCGTACCGATGACCTCATACTGTTCGCCATCAATTTGAATCTTCTGATTGATTGCGTTGCCGTGCGGAAATAATTTTCTCACAACCTCCATCCCAAGAATGGCAACACTTTTCGCCGACGCATATTCTTCACTCGTGTACATGCGTCCTTCGCCGATAAGCCAATTGTTCGTCGTCATTCCATCAAGGTCTTCACCGGCAACGCCGACATTGGGATTTGTCTTTGTCCCTTCCGGGCTTTTCACAATCTTTCTGCCTGACCATACTTCCAGTCCGACAACATTTGCCAATGATGCATTTTCTTTCACGCGTAATCCCTCTTCATACGAAATGTTACGTCTGTTGCGGTACTTGACTCGTTCACGCGGTCCGCCATGCCCGAATGCGGGATATTTCTGAACCTGAAATGTGTGAGCGCCAAGTTGCGTCATCCCGTTTTCGATTGAATTCACCAGCACGCCCATCGCTGTCATAACGCCGATAATAGAAAAAACACCGACAGCGATCCCCAGCAACGTGAGAAACGAACGAAGTTTGTTCGTCTTGATGGCGACTAACGCCATGACGAGGCTTTCTTTGATGCTGAGAAATATTGATTCTAAGGAGTGATGCATATAGTACAGTTAAAAGTTAAAAATGAAAAGTTAAAATTTCTTCAAATGATTTCAGTTAAAATTGTGTTCAGACACTTTTAACTTTTCACTGATAACTTTTAACTCTGCGTTATTCATAACGCAGGGATTCAATCGGGTCAAGGTTCGATGCCTTCCACGCAGGATAGACGCCGAATACAATCCCGATGAGTGAGCAAATACCAAATCCGATTGCCGCCCAATCCCACGGAATAACCGGAGGAACTTCCATCATGATTGCGGCAACATTTCCTCCGACAACTCCGAGAATAATTCCGAGCAATCCCCCGAGTTCACTCAGGACAATCGCCTCCAGAATAAACTGCGTGAGAATGTTACTCTTTCGTGCACCGATTGCTTTCCGAATTCCGATTTCCCGTGTCCGTTCCGTTACTGAAACGAGCATAATATTCATCACACCGACGCCGGCGGCAAGCAAAGCAATCGCGCTGATGATGAGAATTCCCATCCGAACATATTTCGTGACGTTGTTGAACTCACGGATTTGAGAATCATTCGACCAGATGTCGAAATCATCTTCCGCTCCGGGAGGTACGCCGCGCGACGCCCGGAGAATTCCCCGTACTTGTTCGATGCAATCATCGTATGTCTCTTTACTCGTTGATTGCACCATGATATTGACCGAGCGGTCTTTTCCGTATTCGGAAAAAAATGTCGTAATCGGGATGACGATAATATTTCCGCCGCCGCCGAACGCCTGTCCCTTCGGTTGAAACACGCCAATCACCTGATAATTTTGTCCATCAACACGAACGGATTTCCCGACCGCATCAACTTTCGGAAATACTTTTTTGACAATTTCGTCACCAAGAATAATAACAGGTCTTGCGCTGTTCACTTCATCCTGTGTAAACGCGCGACCTTCACCCACAATCCAGTTGTTTGTCGAAATGCCTTCAACATTTTCACCATACAACAAACTGTTCGGATTCGTCTTCGCGAAATCCGACACAACTACTCGCCCGAAGTTGAACGATTCCAAACCGACTAATTTTGCAAGCGGGGTTTGTTCCTGCACTCGCTGTCCTTGTTCAAAGGTAATGTTCTTTCGATTTCTGAATTTTGAACGGTCACGCGCATGTCCGCCTCCGCCAAAGCGCGGGTTCTTTTGTACTTGAAATGTATTTACTCCCAAATCGTTCATCCCGCTCTCGATGCTGTTCACCAATACTCCCATCGCCGTCATCACGGAAATAATCGAGAACACACCGACTGTTATTCCCAGCAACGTCAACGAAGACCGAAGTTTGTTCGTCCGGATGGCAACAAGCGCCATCACAAGACTTTCTTTTACTTCGAGGAAAAATGTGTGGAGAGAGCGATTCATACTGATAGTTAAAAGTTAAAAATGAAAAGTTAAAATTTCTTCAAATGATTTCAGTTAAAATGTGTTCAAACACTTTTAACTTTTAACTGATAACTTTTAACTCCGTTACTCATAACGGAGCGATTCAATCGGGTCAAGGTTCGATGCCTTCCATGCAGGATACACGCCAAAGACAATTCCTACAACAGAACAACTGAGAAACCCGATTGCCACCCAATCATACGGAACGACGGGAGGAATTCCCATCGAAAACGCAAGTATGTTTCCGGCAAGGACTCCCACAACAATTCCGACCACGCCGCCAAACTCACTGAGTAAGACCGCTTCGAGAACAAACTGTGTGAGGATATTACTCTTCTTCGCTCCGATTGCTTTGCGGATTCCGATTTCCCTCGTTCGCTCGGTAACAGAGACCAGCATGATGTTCATGATGCCAACCCCGGCGGCAAGAAGCGCAATTGCGCTCACCAGCATTATTCCGAGACGAACATACTTTGTCAAATCATTGAATTGCTGAATCATCGAATCGTTCGACCAGAAATAAAAATCATCATCAGCGCCGGGAGTTACATGACGCGCGGCGCGCAAAATGCCGCGTGTTTGTTCCATGCAATCGTCATACGACTCTGCATCTCTCGATTGTACTTTGATTTGAATCGTCTCGTTTTTTCCGTAGATGTCAAAATACGTCGTGATAGGAATGACAGCAAAGTTGTCCCCGTTTCCACCGAGCATGTTTCCTCTCGGCTGAACAACGCCGACAACTTCAAACTCATGCCCGTCAATTCTGACTTTTTCTCCGATGGGATTCACTCGTGGAAAAATTTTCTTCACAACATCTATCCCAAGCACGACCACTCGTTTTCCCGACTCAAGTTCGCTTTGCGTATATAATCTTCCATCTCCAATCGTCCAACTGTTTGCAGTAAATCCTTCGATGTCTCGCCCTGAAAGAGAAATGTTCGGATTCGTTTTCAGTCCGCTCGGTGATTGAATAATCTTTCCCCAATCAGAACAAAACATACCGACAAGTTTTGCAAGCGAAGCATCTTCTTTGACTCGCAGTGCCTGTTCGTACGTAATGTCTCTTCTGTTCCGGAGACTCGCCTGTTCTTTCGCACTTCCTGTTTGGAACATCGGGTACTTCTGAACCTGAAATGTGTTCACTCCGAGCGCGCTCATCTCCCCCTGAATGCTGTTCAACAAAACGCCCATCGCAGTCATCACGCCAATAATGGAAAACACTCCAACCGCAATTCCAAGCAGCGTCAGGATTGAACGCAACTTGTTCGTGCGAATAGCATTCAGAGCCATGAAGAAACTTTCCTTCAGGTTAAGTATGATGGTTTCGACTGAGTGATACACGTGAGTTTAAAGTTAAAAATGAAAAGTGAAAAGTTATTTCTTTTTTGATGTTCTTACAATAGCACCAAGAATTTTCTTCACTTCTTCAATCTCTTGAATAATATCCGACATACGTTTTGCCGGAAGAAGTTCAGAGTCACGAATGAGTCTGAGCCAGTAATGAGTTTCTCGTGCTTCCTTTAAGGCAGTGTTCATCTTGTATGTAAAATCATCTTTACTGAACGCACCTGTCGCTTCTTCTACGTTTGCTCCGATGGAGGTTCCAGAACGCATCACTTGCTTTGCAAGTATATTCCCCTCGCGTGTTGTTGGAATACTTTTGCAGAGTTTGATTATCCGCAAAGAAAAATCATACGTTCTCTCTTGTATCCCTTCTTTTTGATTTGTCATAAAAGACCTCATGAATTATTTTTAACTTTTAATTTTGAACTTTGAACTTTTTATTCGTAGCGTAAAGCGTCAACAGGATCCATTTTCGCCGCTTTGTACGCGGGCAAAAAACCGGAAATAACACCGACAAGAAGTGAAACAAACAACGCAAGAAACACAACCGATAATGGCATCGCAGTCGGGAGAATTTGGTCGGCAAGTAGGCTGAGCGGATACGCAATCATCAATCCGATGATACCGCCAATCAAACAAATAATTGCCGACTCGACTAAGAATTGAAAAAGAATCGTTCTTCTCCGTGCGCCAATCGCCTTCCGGATTCCGATTTCTTTCGTTCGTTCCGTTACCGAAACGAACATGATATTCATAATTCCGATGCCACCAACAAAGAGGGACAATCCGGTAATGAAAAATCCAACTCCGGCAATAACTCCGGTAATCGTTCCGAACACCTGCATAAGAAGTTCCTGCTCGTTGATGTTAAAGTCATCTTCCTGCACAGGAGTAAGGCGACGGGCTTTTCTCATAATACCGCGCAATTCTTCTTTTGCATCCTCAGTATCTGCCTCTTTGGCGACTTTCACATTCAGTGTTACATCATGGTGCGAGCCAAAATGGTCCATGAAAGATTTGATGGGAATGTAAATTCTATTGTCTGAAGTGAACTCCCCAAACATTCCGCCCTGCTTTTCAAACACGGCAACGACTTTGTAAGGATAGCCGGCAACTTTGATGGTCTGACCAATCGGGTCAACGGCGGGAAACAACGTCTCCGAAACGTTCGCACCGATTGCGCACACAGGTCGTCCGCCGTCCGATTCATCTTCGTTGAAAAATCTTCCGTCCATGATGGTTGTCCCCGATGCTTGTTGATACGCATCGGTGGTTCCTGTCACCCAGCAACCAATCATTGAGCGCGTTCCGTAGGTCGCATCTTTCGAAGTCGTAACATCGGGCGCGACAGCATCAATGAGGGTTGCATGTCGTTCAATATAGGTTGACATTTCCGGCTTCAGTTCTTTCCTATTCCGGTATTTCCACCAATCATCTCCGCCAACCCAGGGGAATTTCTGAATGTAGAGAACCTTTGAGCCAAACGCCGACGCGCTGTTTTCAAACGCGCGGTTCACTCCTTCGATCGCCGTTGCCATCAACGTCACCGAAACAATTCCAATGATGATGCCAAGCGTTGTCAGAACGGAACGCATTTTATTTGCGCGGATTGCCCTGAATGCAATCACTAATCCTTCTTTTACTTCAAACCAAAAGTGCATGGGAGTTTACGCTAATGTCGGACTAAGTAGTTTTCTGTTCGCAACAGTCTCATCACTTGCAATGACGCCGTCGCGAATACGGATAATACGATGTGCGTGTTCAGCGATGTATTCTTCATGCGTTACAAGAATGATCGTGTTTCCCTGAGCGTGAAGTTCTTCAAACAATATCATAATTTCATCACCGGTTTTTGAATCGAGGTTTCCCGTCGGTTCATCAGCCAGCAGAATAGAAGGCTTGTTCACGAGCGCGCGGGCAATTGCAACGCGTTGACGTTGTCCGCCCGAAAGTTCATTCGGCTTGTGGTGAACACGGTCGCCAAGTCCGACTTGCTCCAGCGCTTCATGTGCCATTTTCTTTCTCAGCGACGAAGAGACGCCGCCATAGATAAGGGGCAGTTCAACATTGTGCAACGAATCGGAGCGGGCAAGAAGGTTGAACGTCTGAAACACAAAACCGATTTCTTTATTACGAACGCGTGCAAGTGAATTATCATTCATCTCGCTCACATTCACTCCGTTGAATTCATACAGTCCTGATGATGGCGTATCAAGACAACCGATGATGTTCATCAGTGTTGACTTCCCGGAGCCCGACGGTCCCATAATTGCGACATATTCGTTTTTATGAATTGCAAGTGAGACACCGCGAAGCGCTTGCACCTGTTCCGCTCCGCCCATATCATAACTTTTCTTAATCTGCTGAAGATTAATGACAACCGAATTATTCATTGATGTTTTCTTTTCTCTTTTTAGTTTGAAGCCGTCGTTTCAGGTTTCTTCTTCTTTTCGTTTTCGACTTTTACTTTTGTTCCCTCTTCCAATTCACGGTTGATGGCTTTGTAACTGCCGGAAACAACTTCACGTCCTTCCTTCAGACCCGCCACAATTTCCGTGTAAGAATCATCAGCGATGCCCCGTTTCACTTCTACCATTTTCACCTCGCCGTTCTCAACAACAAACACAACTTCTTTGGGCTTCTCTGTTTTCTGTTTGATTTTTGAGTCGTTCGCCGCCATCTCGTCGCTCTCATTCGATTCCTGCGGTCCGCCATCCTTCCCCTTATCTTTATTGGGTGAACGAGTCGTGACGCTCTGAACCGGAACACAAATAACATCTTGTTTCGTCTCTGTCTCGATTGTTGCCGTCATAGACATACCGGGGCGGAGAATGACATCTTTATCAAGTATCCGGATCCTCACCTCGAAGTTTGTCACTTCCTGTTGAGTTCCGAGCCCGGAAGTCTTTGCCGAGTTTCCGATTTCGTACACAACGCCGGTCAGTTTTCGTTCCTGAAACGCGTCAACTTCCACACGTGCCGTATCGCCGACGGAAATCAACACAATATCATTCTCACCGACATCAACACGGGCTTCCATCCGCGAAAGGTCGGCAACCGTCATCACGGTCGTTCCCTGAAACTGACTCGTTCCAAGAACACGCTCTCCAAGTTCCACCTTCAACTGACTGACTGTTCCTTCCATCGGAGAATAAATAGTCGTCTTCGATAAACTTTCCGTCGCACGTTTCACTTCCGCTTCTGCTTGTTCGTATTGCGCTCTGGAAACTTCGAGCGTTGTGTTCACCTGTTCTAACTCTGCGCTCGAAATCAAACCCTTGTTAAACAATTCCTGCGCACGTTTGTAGTCAGTCTGGCTTTTCGTCAAACTTGCTCTTGCAGATGACAAGCCTGAAGATGCCTGGTCCCGCATCGCAGCATAAATATCCGGTTTAATTTTCATGAGAAGGTCGCCGCGTTGAACACGATTTCCTTCTTTCACCGGTAGTGCTATAATTTCTCCGCTTACTTCCGGCGTGATGATGACCTGAATCTCAGGATAAATTTTTCCTGTTGCTGTTACTGACTGTGTTATTGTCCGGTGCTGTACTTTTTCCGTTTGAATTGTTACAACATTTTCCTTCTTCGTTCCAAGGAGAACAAAGAGCGCGAGTCCAATCAACACTACGCCCATGATGGAGAAGATGATGATTTTTTTCTTTGATTTTTTTCCGTTTGCCATAATGCTACCTTTTGTAAATTCCGTTATTGACTAATCGTTCCGAGTGCAAATTCCACTTGCTTTTTCGAGAGTAAATATCCGATGACCGCATTGACCTTGTTGCTCAAGGCGTTTGTATAGTTTGCCTGCGCAATAAGAACATCAAGTAATGTTCCTGCGCCTAAATTATATTTTTCCTGTGCAATTTTATGGTCCATCTCCGCCGATTCAACACTTGTCTTTGTTACCACCGCTTGCTTTTGAGCCGCTTCCAAATCGAGCAATGCTTTCCTCAACTCCACTTGTATTTGTCGTTTGGTTTGATTGAGTTGCTCTTCTGCATTTCGTTTTCCGACTTGCGCCTGTTCAATGCGCGATGTTGTTTGAAATCCGTTGAAAAGGCTGTAGTTCAACGAAAGTCCGAAACGGAGTGAATTGTTATCAAACAATTTGCTCAGTTCACTACTGCTGTACCCGTAACTTGCACTTGCAGAAACCGTTGGATAGTTGCTTGCTTTTGCCGATGTAACTCCTGCTTCTGAGGCATTGAATGAATAGACCGCAGAAAGATAATCCGGGCGGTTTGTGATTGCTTGTTTGAGAAGGTTATCGAAGTTTGAGTACTTCGCGTTGACTTCCTGAAATTCGTTGGCATCAACATCCGTTGCTATGCCTGCAAAATCTACAGTATATTCCGTTGGATTATCCACAGCGAGATATGCAAGAAGGTCAGCCTTCGTATTGTCAAAATCATTTTGTGATTGAATCACAGCGAGTTCATCGCTTCCGACCTGCACGCGCTGACGATAGACATCTGCCAACGCCACCGAACCGACTTTATTCGCTTCGGAAATGCGCGTCAGTTGCTGTTGACTTCGCTTCAGATTGTCCTCACTCACTTTTAATAATTGATATTTTCGGAAGACATCTAAAAAGAGTAAGTGCGTCCGGTAAATAGCATTTTTCTCTGATTGATTCAAATCCTGAAGCGACGCGCCTTCCTGTTGTTCTGCCAGTTCGATGCCTGATGTGTTTGCAAAGCCATCGAACAACGTCACGTTCGCGCCAACTCCGGTCGAGTATTGTGAGTTAGTTTGAACATCAGACGATGTTCCGAGTTGAATGCCGTTGTAAAATGTTGATTTCGTCCGGCTCGTCGAGTAATCGCCGCTGATGCCGACGGTAGGAAAAAGATTGCCGTATGCCGCTTGGACTGCGCTGCGTTTTGCATCGAGTGTATTGCGCGCCTGCACCACAACGGTATTTCGTTCGGTGACAAGTTTGACGGCTTTGTCGAGCGTGAGTGTTGTTTGCGCAGTGACAACGCTTGCCGCCAATGCAACGAACAACAACAATAGCACGATTCGATTCATGCGTAAGTTCTCCTGTAATAAGAAGTTAGGGTAATGTTTCATAAAGTAAGCACCTTGTTTAACGGAATAGTGGAAAAAAAAGTTACAAGAAAAACAGGGTATTTTTTGATGGAGGTTTTGAAGTTTTGTATTCACTTAGACTTCTAACTCAATCATCCTGTTTCATCTGATTAAAAATACTCGTCATGCTGAGGTCGACTATAGATTGTCATTGTTATTCAAATTGATGACATTGTAATGTTTTAAAAATGTGTTTTAAATTTATTGCTGAACGACGAAATAGTTACTAAGCGTTTATTCATTTGTTGTTATCGTTCCCCGGTTTCACATTTCATTTTCGATTCTTTTACTCGTTCGATTTCACTGATTTACATCTTTACAATTTCAAACCTTAGTAACATTGGAAAAAAAAGAATTTTTACCTTATTCCCTTCTTTCCCATTTCAGTGTTCTCTGATAGTGCTTCATAAATGTATCATACTCCTCCATAAAAGAAGTTTTTCTATGATGTTCTCGTTGATTGAGAATATATTTGCAAACTTTATCAACATCAGATTTAGAAACAGAAAAGGCAGAACACGATTGTTGCCAATCAAATCTTCCCTGAGATAATTTATTGTCATTAATAAACTTTGTAGAACTGTCAGCAATGATAGTAACGAAAGCTTCTTCCGACAAATGAGGAGAACGGGAAACAAGAAAATGCACGTGTTCGGGATTTGCATAAATACTATAAAGTTTCGATTCATTATTCTGGATAATTCCCGTTACGTATTTCTCAATTCTCTCCCGATGAAACTCCAGAATCATTGGCTGTCGGTTTTTTGTTATTAGTATGAAGTGTGTGTAAAGGTTATAATATTCTACTTTCATAGCGCTGTGCTTTACAAGGTAATAAGGTATTTATTCATTTGTCGTAATGGTTACTAAGGTTTTCAAGTTGACCGTTTGTAAATCATTTTAAATTCTGTCCGCTTTTCATCAAATTATTCCAAGTCCGATAAATCAGACTCGGACAAAATCAATCCCGTTTTATGGGAATCGAAATCAGACCTTTTGTGGAGATGTCATTAGTAACAACAGCGAAGTCGAAGTATGTAACGTTTATATTGTAGAATTCGAACGTTGATACTCTTCAATAATTTTATCTTTCACCGAAAGAAGAAACGCCAACGCCGGGTCATGTTCGTTCGGAATATGTCCATCAAGAATCGCTTCTTCAATCGCTTCTTTCAAATCGCCAACTAACCTGCTCGGACCGATACCGCACACCTGCATGATTTCTTCCCCTCGAACCGGCGGTTGCCAATTCCGGATTTTATCCTTCTCCTCCACCTCCTTCATTTTCTGAATGACGACATCATAATTCTGAAGAAACTTTGCTACCCGCTGAGGATTTTGCGAGGTTATGTCTGCGCGGCAGAGTAGCATTAAATCGTCAACCGCATCTCCGGCATCAAACATCAGACGGCGAACCGCAGAGTCTGTAACTTCTTCACTCACCAACACCATCGGGCGAAGATGGAGACGGACTAACGTTTCAACGTAGGCGAGATGTTCCATCGGAAATTTCATCCGGCGAAATATGGATTTCATCATCCGCGCCCCGATTTCTTCATGACCATGAAACGTCCATCCTATGCCATCCTTAAATGCTTTCGTTCGGGGCTTGGCGATGTCGTGTGCAAGCGCGGCAAATCTCAGCCACACATTTTCTGTCGTCTCGCTGATGTTATCAATCACTTTCATTGTGTGAAGGAAAACATCTTTGTGGTGAAAATCTTTTCTCTGCTCGATGCCGACCATGTCGTCAAGTTCCGGCATGAGGTATTTCGAGAGTCCGGTTTTTTGAAATAACTTCAATCCGACGGATGGTTTCGGCGATGCGAGTATTTTGAAGAACTCATCGCTCACTCGCTCCTTGGAAACAATGGCAATCCGTTCCGCCATATTTCGGACGGCATTCAGCGTCGTCGCTTCAATGAAAAAATCCAATTGTGAAGCAAAACGCAACGCTCTCATCATCCGGAGCGGGTCATCGTCAAACGTTCGCTCGGGGTCAAGAGGCGTTTTGATGATTTTGTTTTCCAAATCAGTCTGCCCATCGAACGGGTCGAGCACTTCTCCGAATTTCTCTCTGTTGATGGAAGCCGCAAGCGCATTGATGGTAAAATCACGACGCGATAAATCGCTTTCAAGCGAAGCGGGTTTTACAACAGGTTTGCGTGAATCCTTCGAGTAACTTTCTTCCCGCGCGGCGACAAACTCAATTTTCCCTGATTCAAGCGGAAGCATTGCCGTTCCGAACTTCTCAAACACGATAACATTCTTCGTTCCGAATCGTTCTGCAACTTGGCGTGCAAAATTCACGCCGTCACCGACGACAACGATGTCAATATCCTGCACTTCTTTGCCGAGTAGTTTATCGCGCACGTACCCGCCGACAACATACGTTTTGACATTTAATTCATCCGCAATCTTCCCGATGCGGAGAAGCGTTTCATTTGTAATTTTTATTGATTCTACTTTCATGCAAAAGAACAATTAAACTGATTGATGACTCAACCGCATCACCGTAAACGGTGACGCTAAAGTTTCCAAGTCGGATAAATCCGACTGAACGGAAAAAGCATTCTTCAAGAATGCTTGCCGAACTGTAGCGTTGCCGTTTACGGCAATGCTACTACAAAGAAATTTCCATGACAACAATTGACTCAAAACAAAATTCACTACATTTTATTCTGATTGATTGTCTCAACAATCTGCTGTGCAACTTCCAGCGCCTGCAAACCTTCTTCCGCCGTCACGGGCGGCTGTTTGTCATTCAACACGGCATCAACGAACAGTTCAAGTTCATACTTCAGCGCATTCACTTCTTTGATTTCCGGTTGCTCATAGACAATCTTTCGTTGCACTTTCCCCTGTGTGATTGCGCCGAGACGCATCGTGTGCTTTGCGCTTTCATCATCCTCATCCACAAGCCGGAACACTTCCGCTACGCCATCGGAAAAATCAACGGAGATATATGCGTCGCGTTGGAACAACCGCATTTTTCTCATCTTTTTTTGAGAGATGCGGCTCGCCGTAACATTGGCAACGCATCCGTTTTCAAACTGAATTCTCGCGTTGGCAATATCCGCCGTATCGGAAACAACCGCAACGCCGTTTGCCTGAATATTTTTCACTTTTGATTGCACGAGACTTAAGATAATATCAATGTCGTGAATCATCAAATCGAGTACAACGGCAACATCCGTCCCGCGCGGGTTGAACTGCGCAAGCCGGTGCGATTCCACAAACATCGGGCGAATCCGATATTTCTCCAACGCAAGCAACGCCGGGTTGAACCGCTCGATATGTCCGACCTGAATCTTCACGTTGTGCTTACGGGAAAGTTTGACTAACTCTTTCGCTTCTTCAATCGTTGTCGTAATTGGCTTTTCGATAAAGACATGCTTACCGCGTTTGATTGCCTCACTTGCAATTCCACAATGTAATGTTGTCGGAGTCGTAACACTCACTGCGTCAGTTGCATCGAGCAATTCCTCAACCGAAAGAAACGCTTTACAGTTGTACTCACGGGCGCGTTCATTTGCCCGCGCTGAATCAACATCAAACAAACCGACAAGTTGCGCCGAATCGATTCCCGCGTACATCTTCGCATGAAGCGAACCGAGATGACCAACGCCAATGACACCAACCTTAAGTTTATTTTCCATTACTGAATCTCCGAATGACGAACCTGATAGACTGAATAATACTGCGGCGCAGTTTCACCGATGCGTAAACTGCCGACCATTTTTGTGAATAACGGAATCAACGTGCTGTCGTTCAACGCAAACGGTCGCTCCGCATTATGCACAAGGTAATCTGCTTTGCAAAATGACTGATAGTATTTTTTTCCGATGATTCCGTACGGCGTGTTTCCCTGATGAAGAAGCGGAATCACTTCGGGAGAAATCAACCCGGCAGTATCAAAAATTTTCCGTTGTGAAAAATATCCGACTGCCCCGATATCCGGCATGACAACCGTCGAGCCTTCGGGTGTGTTATCTCTCAGCCATTTTCCAATCGAAACGAAACAGTAATCCATAATTCCCCGCTGGAACGACTCTGCTCGCGGCAACACTATCTGATGATACACAATTCTGTTTTCGAGCGAACCCGCAAGAGCGAGAACTACCATCCCGGCAAACATAAATCGCTGTGCAGGTGAATTTCTCAAAACATACGAGAACAATAAAAACGCATTGAGAATAATAAACGGAACGACGATGACCAAATACCGCGAGAAAACATTCACGCCGGTAACACTATAATAAAGAATTAATAACACACACCACATCAACCCGAGGAAACTCTGTCGGAAAACAAAAAATCGTTCGAGGTGTTCCTCTTCTGTCCGTTCCTTTTGATTTTTTTTGAAAAAGAAAATGATGAGACAAACAATCAGCACGGCAAGTGTTGCACCTTCTGTAATTCCGATGGTCCCGAATGTTTTGACGAGTGTTTGCCACATGTCTTTCACATCGAAGTTCAATCCCGATTTTGCAAGCGCCGTGTTGGGAATCATCGTTCCGAATATACCCTGCGCATAAATGAGCCACGGCGTTAGAAATGCAACGTACATCAATATCAGTTTTACGTTCAACCTCATCGCCCGCTGTTTATCATGAGAATTGATGATAACATCAACAAGAATGAGAGTCATCAGAAGAAATGCTTCCGGGCGAACAAACGTGAGCAACGCAGTAAACACGGTTGCAAGCAAATATTCATTTCTCATGCAATACAAAAACGTGAGTAAAACAAGAAGCACGGCGAGCGAAGTTTCCATTCCGCTCCCAGCCCAACGAATAAACCAAGCGCTTGAAGAAAACACTATCGTCGCGAGAAATGCTGTGACAATATTCCGAATCATTTCAATCGCAAGAATAAAGAAGACAACTATTGCGGCAGAAGCGAGAACTAAATCCAACGTTTTCGCGGCGATGTACAAATCAATTCCCATCTTCCCGCCGAGCGAAACCAGAAGTAACCAGAGCGGACTTGTAAATCCGTATGTCGGCTCTCCTGCGTTGAATGACATTCCATCTCCCGCAATAACGTTTCGCGCAAACTGAAGATAGATGAACGTGTCATCCGGAGTGTAACTGAAATGCAAACTTGCCGTGATATAAAAAACGATGACAACGACCGGCACTCCGACGATTGCCAGCATTTTTACAAACGTATCCCGACTAACATTCTTCTTCGTATCTGATGAAAATAATGAGAACATGATATCCTGAATTTCTTCGCGTCACTCCGCGTCTTCTTTGCGCTCTTTGCGGTTAAATATTGACCGTGTTTAGAGCAGAATTGTGAACAATCGAACGAATCCACTCCCCAAACTCTTCGACGCTATGAAAAAGATATTCCACATCCATCTGCATGACTTGTTCTTTTCCGTATGAATCCCAAACAACCGCCGCCATCTGAACTCCTGCTTCATTTGCCGCTTTTATATCATTGACTGCATCACCAACCATCAACGCTTCACTGGGTTCTATTCCGAACGCGCCAAGAACTTTCTTAATACCTTCTGATGATGGTTTATGATTCACAACATCGGTTCCTGTTACAATCAAATCGAAGTTGTGTTGTATGCCAAGTGCATTCAGCGTGATAAGTGTGCTTCGTCTTCCTTTACCGGTAAAAATTGCCAGAAGAATTCCCTGCTCTTTGAGATATTCTAAAATCTCTTGGATGCCATCATACGCATTCGCCATTGACGAATGATGGGATTCATAAAATGTGAAGAAATCGTCCAACGCTTCCTCAACCCGTTCCTTCCCGACAATCCGCTCAATGGCGATTTCTTCCGGCGGACCGAACATGCCGGTAATTTCCTTCGGTGTGAAACTTTTGCCAACATATTTTTCGGTGACATGATTGAACGTAGCAAAAATCAGTTCATTCGTTTGGGTAAGTGTGCCGTCTAAATCGAAGATAAAACAAGAAAAGCGTTTCATGCGGGGAAAATATACCAAAAAGCGACCATGATTCATAGAGACGCATCTCATCCCTGTTGTCTCATACGAAAGATGAATCTCGTCCCGCATTTCCGTATATTCATCCCGCTATGGAAAAAAATTCTGAAATTGTATTAACTATTGAAAGTCTTTCCGGCGACGGAAAAACAGTTGCACATCATGAGGGCTTAGTTTTCTTTGTTGAGGACGCGGTACCGGGTGATATTGTCAAAGCAAAAATCTGGAAACTCAAGAAGAATTACGCAGAAGCGCGTGCAGTGGAGATTCTCACTCCGTCGCCGCATCGAATTGAAGCAAAATGCAAACATTTCGGTACGTGCGGCGGTTGCCGGTGGCAATCGCTTGCGTACGAAGCGCAACTTCAGTTCAAGCACAAGAATATTGTTGATGTGTTCAAACGTATCGGTGGATTTGAAAACCTCGATGTTCGTCCCGTGATTGGCTGTGAACCGCCATACTTTTATAGAAACAAGATGGAGTTTACTTTTTCAAACGAGCGATGGCTAACGAGCGAGGAGATGGAACACAAAGATGAAATCAAACGGGAAGTTGCAGTTGGATTACACATTCCCGAACGGTACGATAAAGTTCTGAATGTCGAGGAGTGTTACCTGCAATCGGAAACCAGCACACGAATTCTTAATACCGTACGGGAGATTTGTCAGTTGTGGGAGATGAATGCCTACTCAACCAAAACACACACCGGGTACTTGCGCCATTTGGTTATTCGCGAAGCAAAGCATACCGGAGAGCGGATGATTAACCTCGTCACGACAAACGATTGGCAGGAAGCAATGCAGAAAATGACTACGTTGTTGTTGAAAGAATTTCCTGATACGACAACGATCGTCAATAACATCACTGAGAGAAAATCAATGGTGGCGTTCGGTGACAAGGAAAAAGTGTATTACGGCAACGGCTACATAACCGAGAAGATTGGAACTTACACATTTCATATTTCCGCAAACTCATTCTTTCAGACGAATACATTGCAAACGGAAAAATTGTATTCGATTGCAAAAGAATTTGTCGCACTTCAACCAACCGATGTTGTGTATGATTTGTACAGCGGCACAGGAACGATTGCGTTGTTTCTCTCGGATGCGTGTGAACGTGTTGTCGGAATTGAAGTGGTTGAAAGCGCAATTGCCGATGCACAACGAAATGCAGAACTAAACAAAGTGGTGAATTGCTTTTTCCTGAAGGGAAATCTCACGGAAGGATTGTACTCGAAAAAAGATGAAGAGCAGACAAAAGCCGGGTGGCTTCACGAACACCCGAAACCAAATGTCGTTGTGCTGGACCCGCCCCGAAGCGGCGTTCACCCGAAAGTTATTGACCAGATTATCAGATTGAAGCCAGAGAGAATTGTGTACGTCAGTTGCAATCCATCAACACAAGCACGCGACGCTAAAATGCTTGCTGATGGTGGGTTCTCGCTCGATGTTATTCAGCCGGTTGATATGTTTCCGCACACCGACCATATTGAGACTGTTGCGCGATTCACGTGCGCGAAGTGATACGTTACCTGTTATCCGTTACTCGTACGAACAACGAGTAACGGATAACAGATAACGAATAATCAACTCTCAGTTTTTCGATTTACTTTTCTGTTCAACAAATCCTGCAATCTTCTCCGCTTCAGGAAAGAGTGTGACTGCTTTTTTCAGTTGCGTATCAATGTTTTGGGTGATTGTGTACCAGCCCTCATCGCTCCAGAACGAACGTGCAATGTACGATTTCAATCGAACCTTGTTGAAGAATTCGTCTTTCGCAAACTGCTCATCATCAATTTTCACATCTTTCTTGCCAACAAACTCTTTGAACTTCTTGAACATGTCTTCTGAAACTTCAAATGATTTTGCAAAGCCTCGTAAGTCTGAGCCGTACGTTCCACGCAACGATTGTCCGTCACCATCGAGATACGCGGAGATGAATTGATAATACACATCGCGTCGCATCATATTCTTCGTCAGTTCTGTCAGTTCCATCGGCTTCACGATATAATCCGGAGTGATGCCGCCGCCGCCATAGACAATGCGCCCGCCGTCTGTTTTATACTTCGGCTTCGTTGAATCGCTTGTAATAGTTGAATCAATTTCATGTCCGATGTTGTCCCCCTCTTCTTCATCTCGTTGCGCCGCTTCTTTTATGTATTGTCCTTTCCCTTTTCCGGAATAGGGACGTTGAATCAATCGTCCGCTCGGAGTATAATAGCGCGCAATCGTCAACCGAACGGCGGAACCATCGTTCAAATCCCACTGCCGCTGAACGAGACCTTTCCCGAAACTCGTTTCACCGACCACCAATCCTCTGTCCCAATCCTGAATTGCGCCGGAAACAATTTCGCTTGCGCTTGCAGAGGCGTGACTGATAAGAACAATGAGGGGAAGTTTCTCATATTCATCTCCGCTCTTTGCAAAGTACGATTCATCCATCCCACCGCTCCGTGATTTTGTATAAACAATTTTCCGTTGCTCATCATCCTTCGCCCCTTCGATAAACAAATCGGACATCTTCACTGCTTCGTGCATGTAGCCGCCGGGGTTATCGCGCAAATCAAGCACAAGTTGGCTCATCCCTTGACTTTTCAACTTCGCCAACGCTTCTACCAATTCTTTTGTTGTCGTCGCGCTGAAACGATTGATGCTCACATAGCCGGTTGTTTCATCAAGCATTATGGCAACATCGAGACTTGTCAATGCAATAAGGTCTCTCGTAATTTCATAGACGAGCGGTTCGGGAACTCCGGTTCGTGAAATCGTTACTGTTACTTTCGTCCCTTTCGGTCCGCGTAATTTTTTTGATGCCTGTTCGGTCGTAATTCCCACCGCTGTCGAATCACCAATCTTCACAATCTTATCGTTTGATAAAATACCAAGCCGCGCTGCGGGACTTCCGCCCATAGGTTCGGCAACCGTAATCGTATCATTCAAAGAAACAATTTGCAAGCCCACGCCCTGATACGAGCCCTGAAATTGTTCCGCTTCCCGCTCGGTGACACGCGGCGGCATATAGATAGAGTGCGGGTCAAGTTGACCGAGCAAGCCGTTGATTGCCGCTTCGTTAAGTTTAGCAACATCAACTTCGTCAACATAAAATTTTTGAGTGAGTGAAAGAACGTCTTGGAATTTTTTCATCTGTTCGAAGAGCGAATCACCCGAGATGACACGGTCAACACCGAAGCCGATAACGAGCGAAAGAAGAATAAGAGCAGAGGCAGTCCAGATTGATACTTGGCGTTTCATGACAGGATAGTTCCCTAAAATTAAATTGTTTTTGAAAAATTCTTAATAAATGTAGAAAGTTTGAGACCGATTACCAAACACCTATTGTGCTGATAAAATTCCAAGAAAGAAGGAATCATAAATGGTGCTACACAACCCCCTATTTCAATCCCATAAAATCTTCACTTCATAAGGAGTGAATTGCTTATCTTTTGTAACAATGGTCATGTCCTCACAGATTGCCTGAGTGATTATCATTCGGTCGAACGGGTCGCGATGGTAGAATGGAAGTGTGGTCAAATGAATAAAGTGTTCTGATTCCAATTGCAAGACTGCAAATCCGTTCTGTCTTATTAGTGAAAGTATCCCCTGAACATCAGAAGAAAAAGATAATTTTTTCAGGTGGATTTTTATTGCCATTTCCCAAATAGAAGCACTGCTAACAAATTTTATGTTTGACTTGTTTTCAATCTCTGCACGTGCTGTTGTTGATAATTTTTCGTCACCATTAAAGAACCACAACAAAGCATGGCTATCAAGCAACAATTTCATTCCATGTATTCCTTGAAGTCCTCAAGTGGAGCATCAAAATCATCAGACATCATAATTTGCCCTTTAGCACATCCAAATTTGGGACCCTCGAAAGGGGCTGATTCTTTCTCCTTTTTTGCTATGAGAAAATCAATAAAGTCTACGACCTCATGTTTGAGATTATCCGGCAAAGTTGAGAGTTTACTATAAATTAATGTATCGGACATATATTGTGATAATTTATTTCTATAAAATAATGAGAATCTTCATCAAGTCAAAGATAAAGATTCTATCATTCAGTTACCACTAACTTAAATCCCTTCCCATGAACATTCAGAATCTCAATCCGTGAATCGCTTTTGAGATAGGAACGGAGTCGTGAAATAAAAACATCCATGCTTCGACCGTTGAAGTAACTGTCGTCGCCCCATATTTCTTTCAGTGCAAGTTCACGTTCGAGCGTTGCGTTGAGATGAAGACAAAACAACTTCAGCAACTCTGCTTCTTTTGCTGTCAACTTTTGTTTTTTATTTTTTATTTGAAGCGTTTGCCGTTCGTAATCAAACACATAATTCCCGATGGTGAAGGTTGTTCCGTCGTGTGAATGGTGAGAAGGTGCAACACTTCGTTTCAGAACCGCCTGAATTCTTAACGCAAGTTCTTCCATGCTGAACGGTTTCGTGATGTAATCGTCCGCGCCGATTTTCAATCCTTCGATTCTATCTTCCTTCAATGATTTTGCCGTGAGAAAAATAAGCGGCGTTTGTTGGTCGCGCTCGCGGACTTCCCGTGCAAAAGTGAAACCGTCTTTCTTCGGCATCATCACATCAACGAGACATAAATCGAATCGTTCGGCAGTATAGGCTTTCATACCGTCATCGCCGTTTGTGCAGAGTTTCACTTCGTAGCCGCGCAGTTCCAAGTTCTCCTGAAGCATGAATCCGAGATTCGGGTCGTCTTCTAACAATAATATTTTTTTTTCAGCCATTCATCTCTCCATCAAGCAAAGGAAATATCAATTGAACCGTTGTCCCTTTTCCGGGTTCGCTTGCAATTATTACATCTCCTCCGTGCGCGTTCATCATCAGTTTCACATAACTGAGTCCAAGCCCGAATCCTTTTACATCATGCCTGTTGCAGGTCGGGACACGGTAATATTTATCGAACACTTTCTTTAATTCCTCTTCGTTGATACCGATTCCATGGTCTTCAATTGTTACTATCAAATACTGTGGTGAAGAATCAGCAATAATCGAGGCACGAGATTCCTCACCCGCTGAAGCGGGGTTCGGAATGACAGTTTTGTGGAGTATGAAAGCATTTTTACTGAACGAGTTGGAAGTATGGACTTCAATTGACGGCTTTTCCGGCGAATATTTGTTCGCGTTATCAAGAATATTGTGAAGGATATTTTCAACATGAACGCGCTCTCCATTAACGACAGAATGAAGCGCACCATAGTTGCACGAAATGGTTCCCTGTTTTGCTTCCACTTGCAACGCAATGTTCGCGGTTGCTCTTTCAATCAGTTCATGAACTTCAATCGGGGAACATTTCAATTCAAAATCTCCCTCTTCAATCACAGCCATCTGGAGAATTTTATCAACTTGTTTTTTCATCCTCAGATTTTCATCCCGGATGACACTGCCGTAACGCTGAACCTTTTCTTTATTCTCGATGACATCTTCCCGCATGATTGTTTCGGTTGCTACCGAGATTGTTGAAATGGGAGTTTTGAATTCGTGCGTCATATTGTTGATGAAATCTGTCAGCCGTACTGCAAAATGTTTTTGTTTGATGATTGTTCGGACAGCAACCACGAAACAGAGAATCAAAATCGTCATCAACACTATCGTTAGTGCAAGTTGTACACCGACTTGCTTCAGCATAAACATTTTCTGCCCGGGAAAATACAAGAGCAACTGATTTGTGCTCGAAAGAAAATCACCCGGGAACAATTGGTTCTGAAACTCCGTCGTCAGAATTTCCGGTGAATAGTTTGAAGGTTGAGCAATTCTCAGTGAATCGTTACGTTCAGAACGAACGCCGAATTCGTATGGCAATTCGATGCCGTTTTCATGCAGACTGAGTTTGATGAGCGAGTCTAATAATATAGGATTGATTCTCCTCTCAATCGGTTCACGTTCTGCGACCGAGAGATTTTCTATCACCTTTCCCACCAATCGTTGTTTTCGTTCAAACTTTTCATCGCCGGAAAAAACTCCGCTTGCATCGCCTTCGTTCGTCTTCAACGTGAACGTCATGCTGTCAAGAATCAATTTGTAAAAAAAATCTCCCTGCGAATATTTCGATTTGTTTGTCAAAACGGAATATTCACCCTCGTTCAGTGAAGAATCAACCAACACGGTATCCTGTCTTCCCAACGCATCATACACGCGAAGTTTGACGTGCTGTGGTTTATCCAATCTGTACCGAATCGTATCCCGTTCAACCCACAGTGGCGGCTCCGTAACTTTAATACCGGCAAAAACAATAACACTGTCGCGTTCACTCTTGTGTTCGATGGTCGTGTCAACATCAACGCGAACAACATTCACCGGAGAGCGTTTGTGCGTGTTCACAATGAACTTGAACACATTGCCCGCGGCTTCCGTTGCTTCGAGCCGCTCAGCAACGCGATTCATCGCCGCGTGAACGCTTTGCCGGAATGTTTGCTCTTTCAAAGCAAAAGCATCACTCAGCAAATTGTATTGCAACCACACCAAGCCCGCAAGCGAGAGAACCAGCAGGGCTATAATAAGTTGCACGGTTTGAGTTCTTAGTTTCATTGCACAAATGTACGAGTTTCAGAGTAAACAACCACGTGCATTAACATTTGTTAACACTAAATAACGTTTTTTAACTCGGAGAATCGAAACAGTTTCGGTAAGTTATGCGTGTACAAAACAAAGACCACCAAGTCATTGCGAGCCACGCTTCAGCGAGGCGAAGCAATCTCATGGCGAATCTGAAATCATTGTAAGAGATTACTTCGTCGTCTCGATTTCATCGGGACTCCTCGTAATGACAGTTACTTTTTAAACTATACCACAAGGATTTATTTTATGAAACATAATAAATATCTCACACTATTCTTTGCACTACTGATTGCGGCAACAACCATTCTTTCTGCGCAAGAAAAAAAGATTATCAAGAAAGAAGGTGGCGGAACGTGGGTCAATGAAGAAGGCGACATCTTTGACGTTCCCGAACTTGCTGTGTTCATCACACAAGAAGGAGATGACCTCGTCATCACCAATGTCATGGAGGAGAACGCACGACCGAAAGGATACGAAGACATTGACGTTCAATTGAACGATGTCATTCTGATGGCGAACGGGAAGAGGATGAAAACGATCCGCGATTTGCAAAACCTTTATAAAGAAGCAAAGCCGGGAACAACAATTAAACTCGGCATGAAGCGCGGCGAAGACATGTTGCTCGCTTCGTTCGATAAAGCCGACCCGGAGAAACTTCCGAAACGGAAGATGATTGTCAAAACAATGGATGGCGGCGAAATGGATATGATGGGAATTCCGCAAGTGGGATTACTCATCGGCTCGAAAGGGAAGGAAGTGTTTATTTCAGAAGTGTTTGATGATATAGAAGAAAAACTTCCCGATGCCGATGTGAAAAAAGGAGACGTCATTACCAAACTGAATGGTAAAGAAATTTCTTCCTTCAAAGATTTCTCCAAAGCATACGGGAAACTCGATGTCGGCGAGAAGGTTGTACTTGCGACATTGCGTTCAGGAAAAACCTACACGATTACGTTTAAGAAACCGAAAGAAGAAGGCGGGATGAAAGTTATTCGGAAGACGATTGGCGACTAACTCAATCCTAAATCTTCAATCATGAATCATCTACGTTTTATCTTTTGTTGGTTACTGGTTACCGGTTTCTGGTTACTGGTTACTTATGATAGTTTGAGTCAAACCGGAACGTACTACAACCAACGCGACGACCAATACCGCGTTCTCGGATTGAAGCGCGCAAAGGAAGCGTTTGAAGCGGCAAGGAAAGATTTCGAGCGGCAGAAAGAATTGTTCACCAAAGGACTTATCTCGCACGCAGAACTCGACCGTGTTCAGGCTAATTTTTCTGATGCGGAAGTGAATTATCAGCAATCGCTTCTTGCCGTGTTGTTCGAACAGCAATATGTAACCATCAGCAAAGCGATGAAGTATCAGGCGAATGACGGAAGCAAACGCGTTCGGCTTCATGTGGAAAATGCTTCGGGCGGAAGCGCTGAGTTCCGGAAGTTGCTGAATATTGATGATGAACTTTTCCGTTCTCTTCAACCAGACATTGTGAACAACGTGTATATTTCTCTGCTCAACAATGAAAGTTCCGTCATCAGTCAGCCGTATGAAGCGAAGATTGCCGAGTTGCGATTCGGTGAACCGAAGATTTTGGACTTCACGCTTTTGCAAGACCTTGATGCGGTCACCGTGAATATGATTTACGGAAACGGTTCGCAACGAAGTCTGAAAGTGTTCTTGGAAAAAGATGTTACTGTGAACAAAGTGATTGTTCAATCACAACAGTTTTCTCAGGAAGCGGAACTCGGCAACACTGCCTCATTCGATTTGACACTGGAATTGTTCGGAGGCATCGGAAAGACGTTCAATCTTGAAGTTGTGAATTTACCGACGCAACTCAATCGCTTTTTCAAAGACCCGTCAACGCAGGCGCGA
Organism: Ignavibacteriota bacterium; assembly: GCA_016212665.1. Taxonomy (NCBI): domain Bacteria; kingdom Pseudomonadati; phylum Ignavibacteriota; species Ignavibacteriota bacterium. Next base: position 175,452 of record JACREZ010000016.1, on the reverse strand, counting down.
CTCAGTCAGTTTAAGTTCATGGAAAATGTGAACACACGGAAAGCCGCGCTCGATGTAACGCTTCCCGACCGCGCAGCCAATGCGGTTGAGATGGACAAACCGATACAGTTTTTTGTCCTTGTGATTCCGACAGAACAAACGAAAGAACTAACCAATCTTCAATCGCGCCAATGGACGCAGGAAGAAATCGAAAATCTTAAAATCGGATTTGTGAAACTTGAAATACTTCCTCGCGGCAAGGGGCGATTACTCGTTCGCGCTCAACAACTCTTCCACTCTATCAAAGCAGATGAATCGGTGGAAATGAGTATTGAAATTGTGAACGAAGGCTCACGCCGGCTCGACAATGTCGAAATCAATGTTGACCCGCCGCTCAACTGGACAAAAGTCATTGAACCGAATGTCATTTCCTCGCTTGAGGTCGGCGAAGAAAAACGGGTAACGCTTCGCTTCACTCCCCCGAACGATGTGAGCATCGGAAGATACGAAGCGCGCATCCGTACGACTTCCCTTTCCGACAATCAACCGGTCGTCGGTGAAGATAAAACCGTCGTCATGGAAGTTGTTGCTGAGACGAACATTCTCGGAACTTCCCTGCTCGTGTTGCTCATCGTCGGACTTGTTGCAGGCATGGTGATTTTCGGAATTAAATTATCGAAGAGATAAAAAAACTCAGTGTCTCCGTGCCTCAGTGGTTATATTTAACTACCGAGACACAGAGGCACAGAGAAAAAAAATCAAACAACAATAAATAAATAAACAATGAACCAAGAATTATCGAACAGTAACCCCAAACCCGAAACCCGAAACCTATTACTCGAAGCCGTGAACCTGACGAAACGTTATGAGGACGGAATTCTCGCTCTCGACCATGTTTCTTTCGGTATCAAACAAGGTGAAATTTACGCGATGCTTGGCGGGAACGGAGCGGGCAAGACAACAACCATTAATCTCTTTCTCAACTTCATTGAACCGACAGAAGGCGAAGCGAGAGTTGATGGAATTGTTACACACAAAGAACCGTTGAGAGCGAAAGGGAAACTCGCGTATGTGTCGGAGAATGTGATGTTGTACCCGAACTTTACTGCAATTCAAAATCTTGATTTCTTCGCGCGGCTCGGAGGAAAAACATCGTACACAAAAAATGATTACCGCGAAGTTCTGCTTCGAGTCGGCTTGCAGGAAGAAGCGCATCATAAACGGCTCAAAGGATTCTCGAAAGGAATGAGGCAAAAAAGCGGAATTGCAATTGCGATTCTCAAAGACGCGCCTGCAATCCTGCTTGATGAACCGACAAGCGGACTTGACCCGCAAGCCGGATATGAATTTATGAAGTTGCTCGATTCGCTTCGAAGCGAAGGCAAAGCAATTCTCATGTCCACGCACGATATTTTTCGCGCGAAAGAAATTGCCGACATCGTCGGCATCATGAGCAAAGGTTCACTCATCATGCAGCAACCCGCGCGGGAGTTGGCAGAAACCAATCTCGTCGAGTTGTACATGCACTACATGGCGGGACATCTCGAACAGGCAGCGTAAGGAGAAACCATGACACGACTCATCATCGAAAAAGAATTACGTGAAATCATCAGCTCGACGAAATTTGCTGTGAGTTTCGGCGTGTGCGCTTTACTGATTCTTCTCTCGTTCACTATCGGCGCGAAGAATTATCACGTGAGCGTCGCACAGTATGAAGCGGCAAAGCGCGAAAACATCCAGCAGATGGAGGGTTTGACCGATTGGTTCAGCGTGCGCAATCATCGCATCTTTCTTCCGCCGCAACCGCTTGCAAGTTTAGTGAACGGCGTTTCCAACGACATCGGTCGTACCATTGAAATGCAGGGACGCGGCGAACTCACCGCCGATGACAGTCGCTACAACGACGAACCGATGTTTGCCATTTTCCGCTTTCTTGATTTGGAATTTATTTTTCAAATCGTTCTTTCCCTCTTTGCCATCGTCTTCGCGTTCGACTCCATCAACGGAGAGAAAGAGCGCGGCACACTCCGGCTTTCGTTTGCCAATGCCGTACCGCGCGAGCAATATATTCTCGGAAAATTACTCGGTTCGTTTCTCGCACTCGGTCTTCCTCTCATCATCGCAATCCTCATCGGTTGCCTGACGCTTCCGCTTCTTGGTATCTCGTTGAATGCAGATGAATGGCTTCGCCTCACGCTCGTTATCGGCGCGGGATTGTTGTACTTCGGATTGTTTCTCTCTCTCTCCATTTTTGTTTCCGCACTCACGCATTCTTCGTCTCATTCTTTTTTGATGTTGCTCGTCATCTGGATATTGAGTGTGTTGATAATTCCGCGTGCATCGGTTCTGCTTGCCGGTCGTGCCGTTGATGTTCCTTCCGTTGATGAACTTGCTTCACAGAAGAATCGCTTCGCCTCACAATTGTGGAAAGAAGACCGCGAAAAAATGGCTGCGTTCAAATCAACTGCCACTGAACCGATGAAACAGATGGAAGAGTTTCAGCAATTCATGGGAAAACAAAATGACGAGCGTGATAAAAAGATGCAGGAATTTTCCGGCAAGTTGAATGAAGACAGAGCAAACCGTCAAACCGTTCAGCAGAATCTTGCACTGAATCTTGCACGCGTTTCACCCGCGACAACGTTCTCACTTCTGGCGATGACACTTTCAGGAACATCGCTTCAACTGAAAGATAAATTCCGTAGCGAAGCGACAGCGTATCAGCAATCGTACGCGAACTTCATCAAAGCAAAAACAGGAATGGTACCCGGCGGACGCATGATGGTCTTTCGCATGGAAGTTAATGGTGAAAAAGCAAAACAGATTGACCCGTACGAAATGCCTGTGTTCGAGTATCACCCGTTCACACTCAACGAGGTCTTTAATTCAAGCATGATTGATTTTGGACTGCTCGTTGTTTTCAATCTGCTCTTCTTCGTGGGAGCGTACATCGCCTTCATTCGTTATGATGTTCGTTAACAGCGCAGTTTCCTGTTTACAGTTTTCAGTCTCCTGTTATCATCATGATAAATTGACTCAATCTGCAATCCCTACGGGTCATAGACGTAAATCGTCAATCAAATAAAGTCTAATTCGCATTTGGCAATTCGAAATCCGAAATAATATTATGCTTACAACTCTCATCATAAAAGAACTCAAGTCCATTCTTCTCAGTCCAAAGTTCACAGCAACCTTTGCGGTTTGTTCACTCCTGATGTTGCTCAGCACGTTCATCGGAATTCAGGAGTACCGCTCATCAGTGAAGCAACATGAAACAGCAGTGCAACTTGTTGACCGGGAACTCCGCGAGAAAACCGATTGGATGGCGGTTAGCAACCGCATTTACCGGAAGCCGGACCCGCTCAGCATTTTTGTTACGGGAATTACCAACGATATCGGCAGATGGTCGAGCGTTGACCACTTCAACACGGTGAAACTGCGACACAGCAGTTACTCGGACGACCCGATTTTCGCTCTCTTCCGTTTTGTGGATTTCACTTTCATCGTACAAATCGTGTTATCGCTGTTTGCTATTTTGTTCACGTACGATTCCATCAATGGCGAGCGGGAATCGGGAATGTTGAAATTGGTTTTTTCCAATGCAGTTCCGCGTGTGCAATATATTACGGCAAAGTTTGTCGGCTCGTGGCTCGGACTTGTCCTTCCGCTCACCATTCCGCTTGCCATCAGTTTGCTTCTCGTGATGCTCTATCAAATTCCGTTTACCGCGTACCATTGGTTCAGTCTGTTTCAACTCACCGGGATTTCGTTATTGTACTTTACATTCTTCATGGCTCTCGGAATTTTTATTTCCGCTATGACGAAACACTCGAATGTCTCGTTTCTTCTGAGTTTCGTTATTTGGATTTTGCTCGTGCTGATTATTCCCCGTGTCGGAATTATTACTGCGGGGCAACTCGTTACCGTACCGAATGCGGCGGAGATTGAAGGACAGCGGGATAGTTTTGCAAAAGACCGGTGGGAACAATTCAAAGAGGATTCGGAGAAACGATTTCAGGAACGACAGGCGCAAATGTCCGGCATGAGCGAAGAGGAACAGGAAAAATATCAGGACGATAACATGTGGACGATAATGGTGATGGAGGATTCGCTGAGAAAGCAGGTCGAACGGGACATCAACAACTATTCCGTGAAGTTGAATGAAGATCTCCGCAACCGGAAAGCCGTACAGGAACAATTGGGATTTATTCTCTCTCGCTTCTCACCCGCATCATCCTACCAACTTGCGGTGATGAACCTCGCACAAACAGATATTTATCTCAAGTCACGATATGAACAGAGTTTACTTTCGTACCGCGATGTGTTCAACCAATACACCGACAAGAAGCAAAAGCAATCGGGTGAAGCCGGAGGAATTCGTATTACGATGGATTCGGAAAAAGGATTTTCGTTTTCAACTCCCCGTGAGAAAGGCACGCTGAACATTTCCGACATGCCGAGCTATGAACATCCACAGACGCACGCCTCATTTCCGATGCTTGATTTCGGGTTATTGGTTTTCTTTTCTGTCATTGCATTTTCCGGAGCGTTTATTGGGTTTTTGAGGTATGATGTAAGGTAGAAATGGTTAAAGGTTTAGGGTTAAAGATTGGTTTGAATTCTGAATAATGAGGGGGACTGTTCTACTGTCGACCTTGTTCGATAGGGACTTGGGACTCCATTAAGGACTAAGAATATATGGAACCGCGTAACGAATGGAGAGGAACTCATGTAACCTGAATAAGGTATCCGGCGGGGATCGCTCATGTATTTCTATTCCCGATGTTGGTCTTTTAGAATAACGATTCCACCGCATGATGGAAACATCTCTAAACAGATCTTGTGCTTCGTATCTGTTCATTAATTTGACACCTTTCCATTGTTATCCCGTTGGGGATAAACTAAAATACCTGCTTCATATTTTTTTGAGAGTTCTGAGATAATTGAATCAACCATCCGAAGCGTTCTAATGCATTGATGCTGTGCCAGTGTGTGGGAACGCATAGATCCGAAGATAATTTTAATATTACTTTTGATATTTTGCAGAATACTAACCGCCAATAATTCGCTTCCATAAATTCTCCGATACTCTTCAAGAGATAGTTTTTGATTTCCAGTTGCATTTTCTATTTCACTTAATTCTATTTTGCCAATATACTTGATCAGTTTTATCGCTTCAATGATACGGCTGATATAACTTGTATCATCATCTGATATTTTAGTATTCCGTATAGGTAGAAAACAGTCGCCTGAAATCAATTCGAAGTAATCAAGATAGTAAAGCAGTTTACTCAGATAATATTTTCCAGCTTGGTTAATTCCGACTGTGACTATATCATCAAACTCATTACCATCATTTGAAAACAACAGCCTCCGGGGGTGTGTTAATAATTGGTCTACGGCTTCTCTTATCTCAGTATCTAAATAAGATATTTTCTTCAAGTGTGTTACCAAACCTTCTTTTGTTGTTCCATCACCATGAACCTGACAATACTTTAAACACCTGTACTTAATTAAAAGGTCATTTGCTGAATTTTTTAGGTTTGCAGAAAAAATATTCTCAATAGAGGAACACCGTGAAAAGTATGTTTTATGATTCCAGAGGCCTATGGCGTTTAACAATGTATCAAAGGTTGCAAAATGTTCAACAGTTGTACCGACCCAGATTGACTTAGTTAGCTTCGATACCATTTGAACAACATTCAAATTCCAACTCTGGATAAAACTCAAAACCCAACGTAATCCGACTCGAACGTTGTAATTTGTTAAGTTGTCCAACGCACTAATGATTTCGTTGCTAAAAATTATCTTTATGAAATTCTTGATAAATTCCTCAAAGTCAGAAAATGCAACTGTAATTTCGTCTGTTTTTATCCGCAGTCTACGTACGTTCTTCACCAGCGGGTCATCATATGCAAAGTGGAGCAGGCGTCTCTCAATTACTTTCGATAGAACTGGCGGACGTTGTTCCATCATAAAATATGATATGTATCTTGCATTAGAAATGGTTTCAAAATATCTTGAGTTAATTTCTCTCATGGAAATTATGAATGTAGCACCCGTTGCTTTAGCAAGTCCTTCTGCTATCTGCCAAAAAGTCTTCTGGAAAGAAGGTCTAAATACATCAACATTATCGAAACATATAATAACTTTGTTTGATTGCAGTTGGTACACCAAATCCTTTAAAAAATCAATAATATCCTGCATTTTGCTGGGACAATTTGGAAATCCGTGACCTGAGATGAAGGAGGAATTTTTTGTCATACGTGGAAATTCTTGTTCAAGAAGTTGAATTACTTGCTCATAACCATAATTTTCATATTGCTGAAACACTTTTTCAAGATCAAAATGCAGATACCATAATCCCCTCCCAGCAAACCTCTGATCAGGCAGAAAATTGAGAAACATATGCTGCAGAAAAGTAGATTTTCCACTTCCAATTTCCCCAACGATTTTTAATATCTTTGGCTTAGTATTTACCAATATAAACGAGAGTAGTTCTTTCTCGTATGTGCCAAAGTTATTATCCATATCGAACTCGCTCTGCAATTCTGGATCATTCAACACCACAATTTTTTCCCAACCTTTGCCAGGAATATATTTAGGGTCGGAGAATGTGTGTCTGTCATAAATATAAAGGTTTCGAAGTTTGTCATGCTCAAATTCATCTTGGATGAATACTTGATCAAAAAAACGGCGATATGCCAAATAAAAACCGTTGGGTGCAACCTCTGTGGAAAAAGGTTGAAGTGTCTCATTTTTCTTTATCATAGCAATTTACTTTCTGGTGATTAACTATTGCTGTTCTTGATCTTTCCCTAAAATTCGATGGATGGTCGACTCGTCAATATCCAGTACAGTTGCAGCTCTTTTCAAACTTCCAGACTTCTCAATCCAATAGTCCACGTGTTCTCTTTTGAATACATTGACCGCAAGTTTATGATTAGGAATATCTAACATCTCAGTTAGAGTTCTGGATGCTTGCATGGCAGCCTCGTCTATTCTCAACAATCGAGGAGCCACCATGTTTTCATCTACAAACGAGGCACTCTCTAAAGATATATTATCCAATAAAGTCTTAAGTTCAGCATAGTTCCCGGGCCAATCATGTTTTAACATGCAATTCTTTGCCTCTTGAGTAAAATCAAATGTGAATCTCCGCTGTGCCATCTCTCTTTGCAATAGATCATCCAACTCTGAATGATCTTCTTGAAATCGTCTTCGCAAAGTTGGAATTGATAACTCGACTCCACAGAGACGTTGAAAAAGATCCAACCGGAATTTGCCTTCCTTAACAAGCGTTCTTAGATTCTGGTTGGTGGCAGAAATTAACTTGAAGTCTACTTTAATATCTGTCTTACCACCGACTCTAGTGATTACTTTATCTCTGATTGCTCTCAACAACTTGACTTGAATAGACAATGGAAGCTCGCCGATTTCATCAAGGAAAAGAGTTCCTTTTTCACATTCTTCGATAAGACCCGTATTAGCTTGTACTCCCGTAGCAACCTTCGCTTCAATCCCAAATAGTGTTGATTCTATTAGTTCTGTTGGAATAGCATTCAAGACAACCTCATGAAACGGTCCTTTTGAACGATCACATAGAAAATGGATCAATCGAGCCACAGTTGATTTTCCCACACCGGTTTCACCAATTATCAACACGTTGGGTGATGCTGGTTCTGCTGAAATACGGATTATATGTAGAAACAATTCAGTCATAGGCTTTGAGGTACCATATATTGCAATCTTCTGATAATCTGTATCAGAGGGCTTTCCTTTTTCGAAAAAAAGAGCTATCGGTTTTCTATATGGGAAAACCGATTTTTTCCCTCCTTTTAGTATTATTTCATCTGGCTGTTGATAGATTAAATTAGTTTTACGCATTTCTCCCATACGTAGAGCCTTTTCAATCATATATTCGACTGAACCAAGCCTTGCGATTTTTAAATCTCTGTCTTTTGCCAAAAAACCGTCACATCCAAGATCCAGACTTATCTTCTGATATCCACGTTGTGAATAATTAGTTAGCATTATTACTGGAATGTTTCCATAAACTGACGATTTGATTTCTTCCAAAATTTGAATCCCTGTCGGTTTCATTTCACCATCTTCCCATATAATGTCGAGGAAGATTAGATTAAAGTCCTGATTTTCTAAGAATCCAAATGCTTCAACTTTACTTACTGCTTTTTCCGCAGACATTTCATACTGGGTACTGTTATCGTTGAGCAACGTTACTAATGGATCAACTTCGTCAGGTTGATCATCGATAATTAATATTCTCAGTTTTGTTCTTGATGACATATTATTTCTCCTTTGTTTTCCATAATATAAGTGTGAATGTTGGTATTTTCGTACCATTCATTTCCATATTAACAGCAGTGAGGTCACCGCCAAACATATTCATACTACTTTTTGTTGATTCAAGACCTCGTCTGGGTGTATGCAGGAAAGATGGCAATGAATTACGAAATTTTTTAAATTTGTCACTATCCTCTTGGATAGGATCACCGGAATCTTGAATAACAATTTTCACTAATTCTGAATCATTTGGGCTGAAACAACTGATTTTTACATCTCCCCGTTCACCTTTTTGCTTAAATTTATAGTCAGAATTTGATAATAACTCTTTAATGTCCTGATAAAGGATTTCCTCGTCATGTCGTACATAAATAGTACCATTAAGAAAAAGAGGGTCGTAAGTGATATAAATGTTATCAAATTCACCACATTTTTCTGCTTCTTTTATCCTTTCTATGACCTTATTCAATGTGGTAATGTTCGCTCGGCCGTGGCGGTCTTTATAAAAACTTTCCTTATCCTTCAGGCTATTAACAATATAATTTAAATGTTGCTTCATCTTGATAAATTTCTCATCGTTTTCAATTTCTTTGAAACCGTACACTTCCTTGATTGGTTTGAGTAATTGATCAAGGAAATTAAGAGCTGCAATAGCTTTCCCCTTTATTGAGTGACTATGGATTGAATCCGCAACTTCATCAAGGACCGCCCTGTCCAAAAGTCTAAATGTAATCATGTGACAATTATTCTCCTTTATTGGAACGTAGGAAACCAGGCAATCTAATTTCTTACCTTCCGCATCCTTGAAGTTTAACAGAAATCCCTCCTTCTCTAATTTTGTTGTCGTCAACTGAAGCAGGTATTTCAATTCAGCATCATCAGCAAGAATGTCTTTCATATGTCCAGTTTGTCCATCCGTAATTTTCAATAACATATTAGTCGTTTTGGAAACACGTTCAATCATACCACTGTCCCTGAATACTATCATCGCTTGTGGTGATGCATCGATAATTGTATCTGCAAATAAACTTTGTTGATTAAGCTTACCCAATACTAAGTACATGTTACTAAAAAGCAATATACCAGAAAATGAAACTGCTTTAGCTATTAAAGCAATGGTGAAAAATACTCTATTCTCAATGATGGGATAAAATACCTGAAGTATCCCGTAAATTATAAACACACTCGCAATAACGACAGATATCCAGATATACATTTCAGGAGGATTAATTATTTTCAATGTTTCAAGGCGATCTTTGATTCGTTTAATAATTCCAATACCAATTATTACGAACGCGATCCCACCAAATATTTGGGGAGGTAATTCACGTAGAACTTGATCTGGAACGAAAAGCATAGACTCGTACTTAAACAGAATTGGAATTGTATATTTCATCTCCCAACCGTAGGTCAGGACATGTATCATTACAAGCAGTACAAACCATTTAGTTTTTATTTTTGCTTTTCCAGTCAAAAGGTAAAGCCCAGCAATAAAGAATAAAGCATTGTCCGGCAGTAATCGAAGGACATTTACGATGAATCGCATTTCAGGAATAGGTCGTTGGATAATGTTGGGCAATAAAAATCCCGTAAATACAATAATCATCACTAAAACTGCGCCAAGGAAGTACTTGTGAAATTTCTTATTCACAATCCAACCTTTAGAGTAAACTAATAAAAGCACAATAAAAATAATGACAAGTACGATAAGATTAGCAATAAAATGTGGTTGTGTCTTCAACGAATAATAAACAATTAACACACACTCGAAACGAGACTGACCATCGACATTTTTGAAATGATAGTAGGTCGTATCTGTAATTTCGGCTCGTATGCGAACCATATACAAGTAGGTGTTTTCATCGAAGTTCTGAGTCCGTGTCATAAGAATGCTATGTGCATGTGCATTATCTGGCGTAGCCCTACGAACATATTCATGGTCATCACGGGTAATGACCGAGTCACGAACGGAACGAAAATTAATTGGTCTAAAATTATTGCTCCAAAATACAATGCTTGCCGTTGGTTCGACTTTTACAATATAACCTTGTATAGAATCACCCAGAATAGATGTTTTCATCTCCCAACCCAAAACACCTATTATGTGCGCAGGATATCCATTAATCAATTCCTCTAGTCCAGATACTTCGTTACGGTTTATCATTTCTTCGCTTGAAGTGGTCAAATCGTTAATGCCGACCTTCTCATTTTCATTGTGGTCTGGGGATGTATACTTTATACCAAGGGAGTCAAGACGTTTGTAAAGCAGGGGGTTTTGCAGTTGTGGCACGAGTTGCTCATCAACCGACAAGATATTTTCAGACTGTTCAAGGAAGTAATAGGTAATTGAACCAATTAAAAGTATTACAAAGAAAATTGTTAAAAACTTCAAAATAAATTTAAATTGGTTCATACGTCAGTTCCTATTTTCATGTGATATGCTATACTACAATTGATGTGCCAACAGTCCGTGGAATGAAAACACCTCTAATTCAGAATGATTTTACTGACTCTACTCTTACGACAATACAGCCCTCATTGTATCCTTGCATTTATGCCAGACGTCCTTGCATTTCCGCAGATTCACCAATGTTCATACATCCGATATTCATCCCATTTGTTCCATTTAGTTGTACACTGGTCATCAACCCCAAAAGTGTAATAACTCATGAACCCCCTTTCATTTTAATTAGAGAAGTTAGACTTAGTAACAGAATAGAACTTACACAGACTTCTCCTATACCAATCATTGACTTCCTGACCATCTTCTGAGCCGACGTACTTGTTACGAGAAACATTCTACCCTTAACTCATAAATTCAACTTACGGGAAGATGTTTTTTATGAAGGAGTTGGGTTCAATCACAAACCGAGCAGTTCAAGCACAAAGATAATTCCGCTTCGTATTATACATCAGTTGGTACGCACGTTTACCTGCATCAGTGAGGAACGAACGAATAATCAACGTTTCCATCATTGGTTGTCTTACCAAAAACGGACGCAACAACTTTTCCCAACGAGAAACCTTCGCAAGGTTCTCAGAACACACTACGCCGTTTTCTTTTTCGTCTTGGCAAACGAGACAACCTTCCTTCCTGATTTCTTCTCTCTCTTTTTAGCGTCAGCGAGTATTGCGTCTATATCAAAATTGAATTTTGCCGATAGTTTTTCTCGGATTGCCCGAACTTCTTCTACAATTGGATCTTTGAACATAGTTTATTCACCTAATAATTCTTCCGGGGTACAAATAAAGGGTAACTCATAACCATAGCGCCTGCAAATTTTGGCAACTGATTGGATAATAACAGCATTAGCAATATGAACACAATTCCACGTCATAAGGAAATTCATATGATGAATTGTTGCATATGCAATATGAGCTGCATCCCGCGCTGCTTTCTGAGGAATTGTGCGTGTGATAAGTAATTCTTTGGCAAGTTCATTAACTTCGTTTGTAACTTCTAACAGTGGAAACAACTTTAAGACATCTAATCGTTTTGCCGCGGCTGTCTCATCGCCAGCCTTGGCTTCCTCAAGAACTAATTCGGAAATATAAATATCAAAATGTTCTCTTCGTTTCTCCCACCATTCTCTCGTAATCTGCTGATGAGCGGCAACAACCAAATCCCTGCTCGGAGTTGAGGTCAGATAACTTGGGATTGTTGTTTCAAGATAAAGTTTTTGCTTAGTTGCCATGGATGACTTGTAACTTGGTTTCCACATTAAAGTAGCAAATTGTTCTCTCTTTACCAATCAAGGATTGATAATTGTGCGACTCACCTTTCCATTTATTGCTTCAGTTTTCTTTGGGTTGATTCAATACAATTCTGAAGGAGTTGTTTCTGTGCAGTGATTCTACGTGGTGTTGCAAAATCACCGGACACTAAGACACGGAGTCTTGAATTCTCACCCATGCCTCCTTCACATGCTTTTCTTCTGTATTCGTCTGCCCTACGCAAAACCGCAAGGTAAATTTTCCATTCAGCACGGTGTGAGTTACATACATCTTCCCGCTTTTGTTTAATGTCTCAAGAAGTTGTTTGTTGGGAGCGTCTCCGTTTTTCAAACGGAAGCAGACGAGATTTAATGGTGGAGGAACAACGAGTTCAAATCGCTCGTCTGCTAGAACCCACGTTGCAAATTGTTGTGCGAGTTCAACATGTCGCCGGATGTGAAATTGCAATCCTTCAACTCCGTAATGACGAATGACGAACCAGAGTTTCAATGAGCGAAATCTTCTCCCGAGTTGAATGTGCCAATCCCGATAATCAATCACCGAGCCGGATTCGGTTGTCTGATTCTTCAAATATTCCGGTAAGATGCTGAGCGTTTTAATCAGCGTTGTACGGTCGGCAACATAAAAACAATTGCAATCGAAATTGGTGAACATCCATTTGTGCGGATTGAAGCTGTAACTATCAGCAAGTTCAACGCCGTTGTGAATGAACCGAAACTCCGGACACAACGCCGCCGTTCCCGACATCGCCGCATCAACATGAAGCCAGAGATTTTCATCTCGGCAAATCCTGCCAATGGTTTCTACCGGGTCCATTGCGTTCGATGAAGTTGTTCCAACCGTTGCACAGACGAAAAACGGAATCAATCCCGCTTCCTTATCTTTTTTGATTTGTTTCGTGAGAAGTTCAGGACGCATCGCGAATCGTTCATCAACATCAATCAAGCGGAGATTATTCTTTCCGATTCCTGCAATCTTCCCTGCTTTCTCGACTGATGAATGTGCTTGCGAAGAAGTGTATGCGACAAGTTTTCCATCGCAACCGAATTCATTTGTTTTGAAGTTCGTCGCACGTTCACGCGCGGCAAGTACAGCGCACAACGTTGCGCTTGAAGCCGTATCCTGAATTACTCCGCCGCCTGCGTTTGTTGATTTGAATTGTTCGGGAAGCCCAAGCATGTCAACCAACCAATCAAAGACGTGCGTTTCCAACTCAGTACAGGCGGGACTTGTTGCCCACAACATTCCCTGCACACCAAGTCCCGACGAAAGCAAATCGCCGAGGATTGCAGGCGCCGAAGCATTTGCTGGAAAGTATGCGAAGAAATTCGGCGATTGCCAGTGCGTGATTCCGGAAAGAATTAGTTTGTTTACGTCGTTGAGAATTGTCTCGAACGATTCTCCGTGTTGCGGCGGAGAAGAAGGAAGCGATGCGCGTATTTCTCCCGGTTGAACCTGTGAAAGAACCGGGAACGATTCGATGTTCTTGTAGTACTCTGCAATCCAATCTATGACGGCGTAGCCGTGACGACGGAATTCATCGGGGGACATGTGGAATGATTTATTTTCTTCCATTCAATTCTCTCCGTGTGGATGATGTTAAAATAATTTTGCCGGAACTATTCGTCTTTATCCAATATCCGCTTCCGGGAAGAATGATGTTTGATTCGACAAAGCCGGAGTCGTACCCAAAGAAATTCGAGTTGAGAAGATTTTCGGGAATTGTTTGAACCAGATTTATTTCGACGGTGTCAGTAATCGAGCCGATAAGATTCCATCCTTCACTCACTTCGAGCGTATCTTGTGTGATGGCGCCGCCGACTATTGGTATTGTTTCCGTTGAATCAAACTTCAGCCAATACCCTGTTCCGTTTTCGAGTGAATCTTCCGTAACGTATCCTGTCAACGGAACGAACGTGAATGCCTGAGAAGAAGCGTCAGGAAATACAATTTGCTTTCGTTGATCGGGAACCTGCACCGGAACAGAAAGAAGATTCCACCGGTTGTTCACGAAGATGGATGCAGTAACATAATTAACGATAGAAAACTTCCATGCCTGAGAATAGCCGCTCGTTCCACCGACATTTGTAGCACGAACTCTCCAGAAATAATGAGCGTAGTGCGAAGCGGATGTGAACGTCAGCAGCGTATCCAAGATTGATGAAGAATCAACAACGAGCGAAGTGAATAATGAGTCGTTTGCGATTTGAACCTGATACGTTTCCGTTGTCGGAGAAACATGCCATCGTAATGGCAATGTAGTAGTTGTATGTGTTGAATTGTTTTCCGGTGATTCAAGAATCGGCGCTTGAGGAGTTGCAACAACCGTCGTGAAATTCCAAACCGGGGAAAACGCGCTTGTTCCGAGCGAGTTCTTTGCTTTCACTTTCCAAAAATATTTCGTGTTGTACGAAAGCGGACTCATCAGTTTTGTTGTGTCCGTCAGTGTTGAATCATCAAACACAAGCGAAGCGAACAATGAATCAACAGAAAGTTGAAGATGATATGAAGTCGCATCGGTCGCTTTCTGCCAAACAAGTGTGGGACGTCTTGGTTGGTTGATAGAATTATTTGAAGGAGAACTTTGAGCCGGGGTTGGAGGAAGCGATATTGATGGACGTAGACGAAGGATTCGGCTTGCACCGCCGTAGGTTCCGTTCGCTACGTAAATAAATCCGTCCGGACCTGTTTCAATATCAGTTAACCCGGAGCCGTAGTTCAGAAATATTGTCGGAGAACCGGTGACCGAATCTCCATTTGCTGTCAGAGTAAACTGGTAAATATTTCCGGGAGAATTATTCCCTGTTACGAAGAGTTTTCCATAGAGGTCAGGAAACATGTTGCCACGATACACTGCAATGCCTGTAACGGACGGAAGTCCCGAAGACCAGTAATACATCGGACGTTTGTATTGCGGGTCGTTGCTGTACGAACAATTTCCTTCGATGGGCCAACCGTAATTCCCTCCGCTCACAATGTAATTGATTTCATCATCACATGAAGGTCCGTTTTCGGATGCATACATCTTTCCGGTTAATTCATCAAATGTAAAATCAAAACTGTTTCTGCAACCGTACGCGAAGATGGAGTTCCCGGGAAATGGATTGTCTGCAGGAATACTTCCATCAGGATTGAGCCGGTGAATTTTTCCGCGCTTGTTTCCGTTGCTTGTATCTTGTGAATTTGAGGTTACAGCATACTCACCAACCGTCACGTATAATTTCCCATCGGGACCAAAATGAATATTGCCTCCGTTATGATTTGTTGCCGTATTGGGAAGTCGGGGAATTATCATCAGCGTATCAGGATTAACACCAATTCCATTTTGGTCTTCATATCGAATAAGTTGGTTTGCACGGTCACCGCTTCTTGTATAATAGATGTACACAAACGGAGAGTCAGGGTATTGCGGATGAAAAGTAATTCCTAACAATCCCTGCTCGCCACTGCCCGTTACAGATACGGTCAGGAACGGAGTTGCAAGCAATGAATCATTCCTGATGACACGAACTTTGCCGGTATTTTTTTCTGTGAAGAAAACGCGGTTGCTTCCATCGGGAGGAAAGGCAATGCAAACGGGAAAGGCAATATCGGGCGCTTTGGCGAGCGTATCAATGCGGAATTGACTCATCGCCTTCGACGAAATCAACCCTGTCAGGAAAAATATGACAGTAAAGAACTTGAACAATTGTGTAAATGTGAACATGTATGATGTAAAATGAATGAACTGAACGTGAACAAATTAACGGAAAAAGAAGTGAAATCCAATGAAGTCGTAAACACCATTTTGAATTTGTAATTCAAATCTAAGAAGAAATCAAACTGAGTTTTTCAAATCTGATATTTACGGTTGAGTGCGTTGTTCTATCGGAGAAATATGACTCTAATTTCTGGCAGGATATATGATAGAATCAAAACGAAAAATTATCAATACAATGGCTGAAACGAAAAAAGAAAAGAAACCGAAAGGGACGATTGTCATTACGGCAGAGAGATGCAAAGGCTGTAGTTTTTGCGTCGAGTTTTGCCCGACTGATGCACTCGAACTTTCGAAGCAATACAACAAGAAGGGCTATCACCCGCCGATTCTTATCTCGGAAGAGTTGTGCAACGGTTGCAACATCTGTGGCTTGATGTGTCCCGACTTTGCAATTTATGGATTTATGTTCAACAAGAAGGGAGCAAAAGCGGCATGAAAGCAGACCCGAAAGGCGTACTGACAGGCGCGCATTTTATTGATGGCGACCATGCATGCAGCGAAGGCGCTCTCGCGGCTGGTTGTAGATTTGTCGCCGGCTACCCCATCACTCCATCAACCGAAGTAGTGGAACGAATTGCTGAACGATTTCCTCATATCGGCGGAGTATTTATTCAGATGGAAGATGAGATTGCATCTTCTATCGCGATTCAAGGCGCAGTGTGGGGCGGCAAGAAAGCCATGACGGTAACAAGCGGTCCCGGTTTTTCGTTGATGATGGAACACATCGGCTACGCAGCGATGACAGAAACTCCATGTGTGTTTGTGGATGTCCAGCGCGCAGGTCCATCAACCGGACTTCCGACGCAACCTGCACAAGGTGATATGATGCAAGCCCGCTGGGGTTCACATGGCGATTACAGCATCATTGCACTTTCTCCAAACTCGCCGCAGGAATGTTTTGATTTGACCATCAAAGCGTTCAATCTTTCCGAGCAATACCGTGTGCCGGTCATGTTTATGATGGATGAATGTGTCGGACACATGATTGAGCGAGTCATGATTCCATCGGCAGATGAGATTGAGGTCGTTCCAAGAAAATTTTATGAAGGAACGAAAGAGAACTACATGCCGTATCACGCAAACGGTGAAATGATTCCACCGATGGTGAAGGCGGGAGACGGTTACAATATTCACGTAACAGGATTGACGCATGATGAACGCGGCTATCCAAGTATGACTGTTGCGACGCAGGAAAAATTAATTCCGCGACTCATTAATAAAATTAAACTCAACGAAGAAAAGATTGCCGATTACCGCGAAGACCAAATCGAAGGGGCGGACATTGTGGTTGTTACGTATGGAATAACTTCACGCACTGCGATTCCTGCAATCGAACAAGCGCGGAAAGAAGGATTGAAAGTCGGACATCTTCGCTTAATTGTTGTATGGCCCTTCCCTGAAAAATATATCCGTTCGCTCGCATCGAAAGTAAAAGCGATCGTTGTTCCAGAACTCAATCAGGGGCAGATTGTACTTGAAGTGGAACGATGTGCCGCAGGGAAAGTTCCTGTGAAGTTGGTTCCACATGTCGGTGGGACTGTTCACAATCCAAAAGACATCTACAATGCAATAGTTTCCTTAAATAAATAGACTGAAAAAATCCGAAATCCTAAACAAACCCGAATGTCAAAATTCAAAAACTGATTATTCTTGTTGATAAATTAATATTTAGGATTTGTTTAGGATTTAGAAATTAGAAATTCGAATTTTCCTATCAAGCAGTCAGAATGATAAATAAGTAGAAATAGAGAAATAGGAGTTTATGCCTGAAGAATTATATGAAATAGAAACTGAAGTTCCGGGAAATACCGTCGAAGAATATCTTCGCATGGAGCGGATGCCGCATATCTGGTGTCCGGGATGCGGAATCGGAACGTCGGTGAATTGTTTTGGACACGCTCTCGAAACGAGCGGATTGGATTTACAGAAAGTGGCTGTCGTTTCCGGTATTGGTTGTACGGGAAGAGTTGCAGGTTATGTGAACTTGGATTCGTTTCACACAACGCACGGACGTGCTATTCCGTTTGCGACCGGGTTGAAACTCGCGAATCCCAATCTAAAAGTTGTCGTGTACAGCGGCGATGGTGATTTGACTGCCATCGGTGGAAACCATTTCATTCATGCCTGCCGCCGTAATCTCGACATGACAGTTATTCTCATCAACAATTTTACGTATGGAATGACTGGCGGACAAGTTGCGCCGACAACGCCACTCACGGCAACTGCAACAACAACTCCGTACGGCAACTTCGAGCAGTCATTCAATCTTCCCTATCTTGCCGAGTCGTGCGGCGCGGTGTATGTCGCGAGATGGACGACGTATCATGTTCGTCATCTTACCAAAGCTATTAAAGAAGCATTGGCAAAAAAAGGATTTTCGTTCATCGAAGTCCTCTCACCATGTCCGACACTTTACAGTCGTCGCAACAAAATCGGTGACGGACTTGACCAGATGATTTACTATCAGGAAAGCAGTGAAATCAAACATGGAGCGGATACGAAAACCGTCGGCTTGGATTTTCAAGGAAAGATTGTTGTCGGGAAGTTTGTTGATATTGAACGACCGACATACCTTGATGCAATGAATGAATATTACTCGAAACGATTGGGCGATAAGTTCGTTCCCTACAACGGATAAACTATGAGAACAGAAATTAAGATTGGCGGATTCGGCGGACAGGGTGTTATTCTCAGCGGGTACATCATCGGTCGCGCCGCTTCGATTTATGATAACAAATTTGCAACGATGATTCAGGCGTTTGGACCGGAAGCGCGGGGCAGTTCGTGCAGCGCAGGGGTGATTGTTTCTCCTGAAGCAATTGCGTACCCGTACATCACCTCACCGGAAATTATGATTGTGATGTCGCAGGAAGCATACACAAAATTCACTCCAGAACTTGCATCGGGAGGATTGCTGATCACGGAAGAAGAAATGGTTTCTCCGCACAATCTCAGGAAAGATGTAAAGCATTTCTCCATTCCCGCCACTCGCATTGCGGAAGAACTTGGCAAACGCATGGTGCTGAATATCGTGATGATGGGTTTTACTACCGCCGTTACCGGGTTGGTTGATGTTGAAGCGATGCGGAAAGCCGTGTTAGTCTCCGTCCCGAAAGGAACGGAAGAGTTGAACATGAACGCGTTTAATCGAGGGTATGAGTATGGAGTGAAGGCGATTCAGAATTAACCGCGGATTTACACTGATGCTGACACGGATTTTTCACCGATACATTATCTGTGTTTATCAGTGCTTTTACTGTGTCAATCTGTGGTGAATGAGTTTCACAATTTCACTGCCACTACCACAACAGTCTTCATCGCTTGCACTTGATTTCCGCCACCATCAAGCGCTTCAAACAAAATAACATAAATTCCCATTGGGACTTTCTCACGTTCATCATTCATCCCATCCCAAATTAGTTCACCGTTCGAACCACTTGGCTCATGGTCAGCAAGTGTGCGAACTAATCTTCCTTTGGAATCATACAATCGCACGCGAAGCAACGCGGTTGTAGTTGGAACCTTATAGGAAATCAGAACGAAATCTTCAAAACCATCAGCGTCTGGAGAAAATGGATTCGGTGAAACAGAAAGCGAACCTTCGCTCGGAACAACCGTTGTAAAAATACTATTTGGTTTTCCCGGAGTTCCACCGTTTGCATTAGCGCTTGTACTCCAATTTCGTTTATCCGTACTTTCATGATTCGGATTGATGCGCTCAAGCGAACGTTCAGAAACATTATCGAGCAAAGAATTATGCCAATCAGAATTGTATCGAACGCTGTCAATTGTTTTGCCGCTTAAATCGAAAAGTACTACCTCATCTCCTTCGTTATTAAATATTGACAATACAGATCTATTCAGACAGAATATTATTGTTAATGAATCTGGTTGAAGTAAATATGGGAAACGATTGAATATATAAGAAGTATCGTTTGTTACGAGGAGGAGAAGGAATCCATTCGGTGGCACGATCGCATCTACTCCGAAAGTAATAACAGAGTAAGTCAATGTACCACCAAGATCGTGTAGCCCCCAGTTCTTTACGTTCACTGGTGTTTGAGTTGGATTATATAATTCAATCCATTCACTTCTACCTGGAAGTGGATCGTACATTATTTCATTGATAACCAAAGATTTTGTTGGAAAAGAAACTCCGAGCAATTCGTTGAGCATATTGTTTGATAAACGCAAATCCTGTTCAAAATCAATTCGAACAATAATGCGTTGCTCTCCCGAAGGTGGATTATTCCAAGCAAACATTATTATTGTTGAATCGTTCGTGAGTAGCGGATCTGAAGAGTTTTGGAGCGACAATAGTTCAGATGATTGAGTGATAGAATCGTAGTTTGCATCAAAGAAGAATGAAACGCTCCAAGTCATTGCGGATTGTCGTCCCACATTCTGTACGACAACATTCAGGTTGATTGAAGAACTATTGAGCGTTGTGAAGATTCGAGAAATAGCAAGGTCGTACTCTCGCGGAGTGATGGAGTTTTGGAATGAGGGAGTGCTGAACAAAGAATCTTCCGACGTTCCCCAATTTGTTGAATCGCTTGAAGAAAGTGTGGCTTCGATTCTTTCAAGCGAATGCGAGTTTGTTCCGCCCCACGATGGAAAATATCGTACACTGTCAATCGTCGTGTTTCTATTATCATACAACACTACTGCATCCCCATTGTTACCGAATAAGAATGTCGGCATCGCTGAGACTTCAATAACGTTGGAAGTTCCCGAATGAGCCGTGTTGAATCTGGCAGTATCTTTTGTCAGAACAATATATTCAAGTGAATTAAGCAATCGGGATGAGGACGCAATGGTATATTTCGATGAAGTTGTTTTGTTGCTGATTTTCCATCCATTCAAATCAATTACCAAACTTGATTGGTTGTAGAGTTCAATCCATTCCGGTTCACTGCCCGAAGGTGCGTACATGATTTCATTTACGACAACCGTTTGTGGTTGAACGCCAACA
This sequence comes from Ignavibacteriota bacterium, assembly GCA_016212665.1. Taxonomy (NCBI): domain Bacteria; kingdom Pseudomonadati; phylum Ignavibacteriota; species Ignavibacteriota bacterium. Next base: position 154,699 of record JACREZ010000016.1, on the reverse strand, counting down.
ACAAGTTGTATTTTCAGTGAATTATTCAGTGTGTCTTCATCATTCGCCGTTGTTACACGGAGAAGAAAGTTGTGAGTTCCAATCGCCAACGATGCGGAGGTAGCAATTACATTTGTTGAATCAAGCGGAGTGATGGAGTTATTGAGTTGTTGAAGTGAAAATTGTTCATCTGTTGAGAAGAGCGAATCGCCGTTTGTATCTTCATAAAACGCAACATCAAATCCGTTCAAAGCTTGTTTTCCTTTGTTGAAGATGACAGCTTGAAGTTGTACGCTTTCTCCCGCGTTAGAATTTACAGGAGAAAAACTTATTCGTCTTATCGTTACATCAAACTCTTTTCTCGTGAGCGAGTTTTTCATTCCCGGCGTTGCCCTGTTCGGATTTGTTGACGTTCCCCAATTAGATTGTGTTAGCGAAATGCCATCCGGTTCAAGCCTTTCGAGCGAACGGTTGTTCGTTCCTCCCCAACTTGAAGAATAGAACACCGAATCCATTAGAGCATTGCGGGAATCGAACAACGCGACAGCATCATTTGAATTGGTGAAATGATATGTTGGCAGTGTCGGTACATCAAGCATCACGGCAGGGATGATTGGATACAAATTGCTCAATCGCGCCGCATCTTTTGTAATAATGATGTATTGCTGTGGATTCAAATAAACATGCTGATTACTGATAAGATATTTCGTTCCTGAATTTTTGTTGCTCAGTTTCCAATCTTTCAGGTCAACAATGAACGCTGAGTTGTTGTACAATTCAATCCACTCCGGTTCACTACTTGGCGGGGCGTACATGATTTCGTTGATGATAATTGTTTGCGGTTGGTATCCAGCAACAACAAGCGCAGTCTGAGTGTTGTTCGTTGTATCCTCGTCCGATACAAAGGTAATCCGAACCTGAAACAAATGATTGCCAAACGAAATATCAGTTCTTAATTCCTGTATAGTGACTGAATCACCTGTAGTCAAGGAATGAAGCGTGACTGTTTGAAACAACTCATCAGCAGTGAAGAGTGAATCGTTGTTTGTATCTTCAAAAAAACTGACATCAAACGAAGCCGCATTGTTCTTTCCATTGTTAAAAATTGTTGCCTGAATTTGAATGCTATCTCCGACACTTGGGAAAGGAGGAATGAAAGAGAGCGACCGAACAAGAAGGTCGAAATCTTTTGGTGTGTGTGAGTTTTTCATTCCCGGAGTTGCGCGATTGATGCTGTTCGATGTTCCCCAATTAGCGTTACTGTTTGATGAATCTGTAGTTTCAATCCGTTCGAGCGAGCGGTTATTTTTTCCTCCCCACGTAGAATGATAATAGACGCTCTCCATCACGACACCGCGTTGGTCGAAGATTACAACCGCATCGCTGTCGTTGTTTTGCGTTGGCATTGACGGAAGTTGGAGATAATGTTGAATAAAAGGATATGGTTCTAACAAAGCCGACGAGTCCTTTGTCAAAACAAGATATTCATTCTGATGAACCCATAAATCCGAATTTGTAATTGTGTAACGAGTAGTCGTTGTCTTATCGGAAATTTTCCAGCCTCGCAGATTGATGGAATCGGAAATGGTTGAAGTGAGTTCAATCCATTCCGGTTCCGGAGAAGTCGGTGCATACATAATTTCATTCACAACAAGCGAGCGAGGTTTCCATCCAACCGAAATTGAAATCATCTGACTGTCGTTCGTCGAGTCTTCGTCGCCTGTAACTTTCGCTTTGGAGATTATTCTGTACATCCCTGCAGTCGGGAAAGTGATTATTGTTTGAACAGTTGCCGAATCATTTTGATGAAGAACCGCATTGACAAGCCTCGTTGAAATCAATTCCGAAGATTGAGGCAATGAGTCGTTGTTTGCATCGAGATAAAATGAAAGGAGAAGATTCTGTACGGAATCGTTACCGATGTTTTTGACAGTCGCACTGATAGTAATTGAATCATCAACAAAAGGAGTGAGGGGTAGAAATGAAACAGACGTTACTGCAACATCAATCTGAGTTGCAGTCGTTACAGAAATATCATCGAAGCGAATGGTCCCCGTTGTTCCCGTTCCATCGCCAACTATTCGCCAACGAAACCGAACATTGTTTTTTCCTGCAAGCGAATCGGGCAGAGCGACAGCGCGAAGAACGTACGATGAACTGACATTTTTCAATGTATCTGAGATGGAAAAAAAAGTTTGTCCGCTATCGTTCGATGCTTCAATGAGAAGTACGGAGTTATGAGTGCCGGAACGCCGCTCATAAAAGGAAAGAGTCTCCGGTTGTTCGTTTGAAAAATCAAAAAAAGGAGAGTAAAGATTTTGGCTTACAGTTGCATTTGTACTGATGACCGCGTGCGGAGTTGAACGAACAGAAGAAGTGGAAATAGTAAAATCGTTTTTTGATGTATCACGATTTCGTGAAGAACTCCAGCCAACTGGCAACAATGTGTCAGCGTCAAAATGTTCTGTGAAAGGAAATTGCTGAACTTGAGCTACCAGCAGAAACGGAATGAAAAGAAGAGCGAGAGTTTTTAGCGCGCGCATTGTACCTCCAATAAAAGTTAATAGTTCATTTCATTGTTCATGGCTTAATGTAATATCAAAATCGGAAATCTCAAACCACGAAGTACATGGTTACTTCGTTTTGTTTTCGGTCCAAACTTGTATCAAATTCAAAATCATCTCGGTAGTTTTTTCCATTCCTTTCACAGGAATCCATTCGAGTTTGCTGTGGAAGTTCTCTCCGCCGGTGAAAATATTCGGGCAGGGCAAACCCATTTCAGTTAAATTCGAGCCATCAGTACCTGCGCGAACGGAGGTAAGTTTCGGTTTGATGCCGGAACGCTTGCATGCTTCGAGAGCATACTCTATGACAAACGGAACTTTATCAAGTTCCAATTTCATATTCCGGTACGATGGTTTTATATCAACGTCTATAATAGTGCCGGGAAATTTCTTTTCCGTCTCTTCTTTGAGTGAATACAACATCTGCCGTTGTTTCTCCAATCCGCTCAACTCAAAATCCCGTAAGAGAATTCTTATGGTTGATTTTTCAGTCTCAAGTGTTCCGCTGTATGGGTGGAGAAATCCCTCCCGTTTTTCCGTGGTTTCCGGTCTCATCATTTCAGGTATATGCGAGATAAAATATGATGTCGCGTAGAGCGAATTGACCATCAATCCCTTCGCTTCTCCCGGATGAAAACTTTTTCCATGCACCGTAATAGTCGCCGCATCCGCACTCCACGTTTCATTACTGATTTCTCCAAGTTCGCCGCCATCAATTGTGTACGCGTAACTCGCTCCAAATTTTTTCACATCAAATTTTTCAATACCTGCGCCGGTCTCTTCGTCAGGCGTAAATGCAATCTTGAGTGTTCCATGTTTGATGGAAGGATTGTCCCTGAGAATTTCAAGCGCCGACATGATTTCCGCAATTCCTGCTTTATCATCCGCACCAAGGAGTGTCATTCCGTCTGCTGTAATGATGTCGCTGTTGATGTACTCCTTCATGCGTGGATTTTTTTCGATGGAAAGTATTTGTGAAGAATCATTCGGAAGAACGATGCTTCCTCCCTGATAATTTTTGTGAATAATTGGATTGACGTTACTTCCGCTTACCGATGGAGAGGTATCCATGTGAGCAAGCAACCCGATGACCGGTATGTTCGTTGCCAGAGCATCCGGAACATTGGCGGGAAGCGTTGCATACACGATGCAAAAACTATCAACGAAAGCATCGCTTAGTCCGAGTCGGTGAAGTTCTTCAACGAGTAATCGGGCAAGTGTGAATTGCTTCTGCGTTGTGGGAACGGTTGAGGAATTTTCGTCAGACTGCGTGTCAATCTTTACATAACGAAGAAATCGTTCGACGACTGTTTCTTTGTTGGTTGATAGTTGTGCATACGATGTCGTAATCAACACAAAAAAGAAAAAATAAATGCGCAGTGTGCCTTTCACAAAACTCCTTTAGTAAATGAATGATGAAGAAGCGGAGCGAATATTGAACGTCTCAGTTTCCGAGAACTAATTTCCGCCCATCTTCTAAAATACTTTTGACCAATTCCTTGCTTCCTGCTTCCGAGTAAATGCGAACAAGCGGTTCGGTGCCGGAAAAACGAATGAGCAACCAACTTCCGTCTTCGAGGATGTATTTGAAGCCATCGGTCTGGTTAAGTTGTGCGACATTCAATCCGGCGACTTGTTTCGGGGTTTGTGTTTTGAGTCTTGTTAGAATTGTTTCCTTCTGGTTTGCATCAATGACCGTATCAATTCTGTCGTAATGATGCTCGCCGACTTTAGAGAAGAGCCACTGCACAAGTTCCGACGGTTTCTTTTTCGTGCGGCACATGAAATCGAGAAAGAACAATCCGGCGAGAATTCCATCCCGCTCCGGCACGTGATTGCGGAACGCATAGCCGCCACTTTCTTCTCCGCCGATGAGCGCGTCGGTTTCCATCATCTTTGGCGCGACAAACTTAAAACCAACTCCGGTTTCATGAACCGGAATGTTGTACAACTTCCCAAGCGAATCAAGCATGGAAGTTGTGGAAAGTGTTTTGACGATTGCGCCGCGCTCCCCTTTCACTTCAAGTAAATACATTGCAAGCAATGCGTACGCTCGAAGTTGGTCAATGAATTGCCCGTTCTCATCTGCGAAGCCGCATCGGTCTGCATCGCCATCGGTGATGAGAAGAACATCTGCGTTGTGTTCACGGACTTTTTGTAACCCGACATTGATGTTGGGAATAATTGGTTCCGGGCGACTCATTTCCGGGAAGATTGGATTTCGCTCGCTGTGAATTTCGATGACCTGAGTTTTTCCACCGGCAAGCAATCGGGAGAACCAACCAGCGCCGTTGCCCCACATCGGTTCTACAAGCACTTTGAATCCTGCCTGTTTGATTGTTTCAAAATCAACCATGCGTCGAAGTTGTTCATCATACGCGGGAACCGGGTCGAACTTCATAATCAAGTTAGATGAAATTCCGTCGGCAAATTTCATTCGCCGTACATCGCTGACGCTATCGGGAATGAGCGCTTCGATTTTCACCAAACCTTCCGGGTCAATTGCGCCGCCGTTTTCATCACGTACTTTGAAACCATTATCGGTTGGTGGATTATGACTCGCCGTGATGTTGATAGCACCGAGCGCTTTCCGTGCTTTTACGCTGAACGAAATGACAGGAGTCGGAATTCCTCCGCCGCAGAAGTGAACGGGAATTCCATTTGCCGCAAGAACTTCTGCCGCCGTTGCCGCGAAATTCTCCGAGTGAAATCGCCTGTCGCCACCAACAACAACGCCACGCGTGAGTTGTTCAGATGAGTAAACAGATTTGAGATAGCTTGCAAAGCCCTGCGTGCATCGTCGGACGTTATCGAACGTGTAATCTTCCGCAATAACTCCGCGCCAGCCGTCAGTTCCGAATTTGATTTGTGTTGTCATGAAAGAAAATATGAAGAAAGGTGAAAAATAAAAAACTAACTTCCGGCGTTTAATGCATACTGAAAGAGCAACACAACAGTAGAATAATCGAATGTCTGATTATGCTGGAAGTTCAGTTGCATCTTGATTTCTTTTTCCAGGTACCAGTTCATACCTACATGGTAACTTCTATTTATAGGATACGTTTCGATGTATTTTCCACCTCCGAGATATCTGGAATCGTAGTAATTCCACCAATCGAATCGAGCAGCAAATTCGATCTCATCGGAAGTTTTCTTTCCAACATCAACATGGAAGCCGGAAGTTGGAAGTGAAGTGAGTCCATGTACTTTTAGATATTCAATTTCGAGCCAATTGTCATTGTAATCTATCTTACAATCTGCTTCCCAGAAAATGCTTTCGTCAAAACTGTAATCGTCATAATTAAAATCGTTGTAGTCATTCGAGTATGCAAAACTACCTTGTAGTTCGATATTTAATTTTTCATCAATTGTTTTCCTTTGGTAAGGAATGAAAGATATTTTCCCGGAGTAGAGTGAAAGATTATCATCAACGTTGGAGGTTCCTCCGCCTGCTGAAAGATTCAAAACGTATGAAAGTTGTTGGTCGAGCATTTTCCCCCGAACTTGAACTCCCTGTTGTCGACCTGCATTGATATTTTCACTTGCAAGGGACCGATTGATAAAAAGTAAATTAGCGTCTTTATTCAAATACTCTTTTCCGAATGGGATCTTGAATTGCCCTGCATCAAAGCTTAGGTATTCCCGAAAATTGTACGAAAGTTTTACATCAAGCAGATCGAACGACCGATTAATATCTAATTGTGTGAAGAAAGAAAATTTTTGAGTTGGCGAAGTGAAAAGAAAAAGCCGTGTTCGCTTCCTCCATGTACCGGTAAGTCTGGTTTCTGTTCCATCGTTGAATAATCCGCCTGAAAGTTGTGCAAGCACTCCCACCTTCGGTTGATTCAATCCCAGAAACGATTGCACAGTCTCGGAGACTGAGGATGAATCTTTTTCTTGAGCTTGTATTGAGGCAAAGCACAAGAAAAAAAGTACCAACAGGAAAATGGTCTTGTGGAAAAGAAAATTCATCATCTCAGTCTCTTTGATTGTTTAAATAAATTTTACACAGTTCACCGTTTGACGTTTCATGTTACAGCATCAAACAGTTACTTTATTGTAGTTACTTGAAGTCGCATCTTGCGATATCAATTTTCTGCATATCATTTTCTCAGAACGCGCTCATCCCCGGATAAATCGCGGTAATATCCAACTCTTCCTCGATGCGGAGGAGTTGGTTATACTTTGCAACCCGGTCGGTACGACTTGCTGAACCGGTTTTGATTTGTCCGGCGTTGGTTGCAACAGCGATGTCGGCAATTGTTGTGTCTTCCGTTTCGCCGCTCCGGTGACTGATGATTGTCGTGTAACCGTTTCGCTTCGCGAGTTCGATGCAATCAAGCGTTTCGGTCAGTGTGCCGATTTGGTTGACTTTGATGAGAATCGAATTTGCAACGCCCTGCTCAATTCCTCTGGCAAGAATTTCCGTGTTGGTGACAAACAAATCATCACCGACGAGTTGCACTTTATCGGCAAGAGCATCGGTGAGCATTTCCCAACCCTTCCAATCGTTCTCCGCCATTCCGTCTTCGATGGAGATGATGGGATACTGCTTTACCCATTTCTCATAAAACTTCACCATCTGTTCAGCGTTCTTTGATGACTTGTCCGACTTGTAGAAAACGTATTTTCCTTTTTGCCACATTTCGCTTGATGCGACATCAAGTGCGAGGTAAATATCTTTTCCTGCTTTGTAGCCAGCGTTGGTAATTGCCTGAAGAATCACTTCGATGGCTTCGTCATTCGATTTCAGACTTGGCGCAAATCCCCCTTCATCGCCAACCGCAGTGTTGTACCCTTTCTTGTTCAAGACAGATTTGAGCGAGTGAAAAACTTCCGTTCCCATGCGTAATGCATCGGCAAAACTTTCCGCGCCGGTCGGAACAATCATAAACTCCTGGCAATCAACATTGTTGTCCGCATGCTTTCCGCCGTTGAGTATGTTCATCATCGGAACGGGAAGCACTTTTGCATTCACGCCACCGAGATACCGATAGAGCGGAAGTTGTAACACATTTGCCGCCGCCTTGGCAGTTGCAAGCGAAACACCGAGCATCGCATTCGCTCCGAGTTTTGCTTTGTTGTCGGTTCCGTCGAGGGCGCAGAGCATCATATCAACACCGACCTGATTCGTCGCATCGAAGCCGATGAGTTTCTCGGCGATGATGTCGTTCACGTTCTTCACGGCTTTCAGAACGCCTTTGCCGTTGTAGCGTTTTTTGTCGCCGTCGCGAAGTTCCATCGCTTCGTGTTCGCCGGTGGATGCGCCGCTCGGCACAGCCGCCCGTCCGGACACGCCGGATTCCAGCATCACTTCAACTTCAATAGTAGGGTTTCCCCGTGAATCCAAAATCTCACGGGCGTAAGCATCAATAATAGTAGTCATAGTTTCTCCATAGATTAGTTTTCAAAAAAAAAGTGTAGTGAATATCGGAAATGCTGTGACAAAATGAAAAAGTTCTCCGTTATCTGTTATCCGTTACTCGATTTATGGTTCCAGATTGACAATGTAATTTCCTAATGACAAATGACTATTGACCAATGACTAATAACCAACAACTTCGTGTTTTGTAATCAGTAACCTCAAACCTGTAATCGTGCTTTAATGACTTCAAACACATCATTCACACTCAGCCGCTTCATGCACTCCATATATTCCGTTCCCGTTCGATTACAAAAATCAAGATGGCAGGGATGACAAGGAACATCTTTCCGAAGAGCGAGGTGTGGCGATGAATACGGAAACCAGATGTTCTCTTCTCCGGGTCCGAAAATGCCGATGGTTGTTGTTCCGACAGCAACAGCGATGTGCATCGTGCCGTTATCGTTCGTGATGTAGAGATTGAGTTGTGAAAGCACAGCCGCAAGTTGCCGGAGTTGCATCGGCGGGAGAATGGAAACATTGGCGAGTGAATGTTTGGCAACATCATCACAAAGTTGTTTGTCCTTCGGTCCCTGAATGAGAACGACGTGCGCGTTGAGATGTTTGTTCAGGAGAAATGCAAGTCCGGCGAAGTTTTCTTTCAGCCAGATTTTTGAGGGCCACGTTGCTCCGGGATTGATACCGATGAGCGGTCGCTGAGATTGCTGTGAGTACGTTTCATCCGATTCAAACTGCCATGTGAGAAATCGCTTTGCTTCTTTTTTTTCGATGTCGGATAGAATAATTTCTGTTTGAACATGAGTCGGTTCAACGCCAAGCGGCTTCACATATTGATAATGAAACTCGATTGCGGTCTTTGGCTTGCCATCATCTTCGATTTGATGCGTGAATAGATTTCCCCGTCCCTGAACTTTCTTCCCGATGCGAATCGGAGAACCGCTTGCGTACATAAGCAATGCGGAACGCGGATTGGAAAACAAATCAACCACAGCGTCAAATTTTCGTTTTCGAAGTTGCAAAGCGACCTTTGCCGATTCAAGAATTGATGGATGAGTAAAGTCGTATGGAATGATTTCATTCAGATATGGATTTTGTTCAAGGAGCGAGGCGGCATGTTTCTCACCGAGATATGCAATGAACGCATCAGGATATTTTTCCCGCATAGCACGAATGATTGGCGTTGTCAACAAAACATCACCAATGAATTTCATGCGGGAGAGGAGGATACGTTTGACTTGGTTCATGGTGGGAAGAATATCGGGGTTTTAGGAGGAAGTGACAAGTTTCAATTGAATCTGACCATCATTGTGTTCACCATGAAACAAATACAAGGAGAGGTATGAGAGAGATGTTGTGAGAATGCATAACTCCGTGTCTCCGTGGTTTTTCTTTTCACCACGGAGACACAAAGAAAAAATCAGACTTTCACCAACGAATGTTTCTCAATAATATAATCCAACCACTTATTACTAATCTTCTCCATCAAACTGTTTGCTTTCAGCCGTGAGTTGAGGTTGGCGAAATCCACTTCGTCCATTTTTTGGTCTTGATTGAAGCAGGTAAAAACGAAGACCTCTTCGTTCGTGCCGGGAATGACGTGGCGTTGCAGACACTGCGCGCAAACTGCTTTCATCATACACTGCATCGGCGAATTAATCGAAGCGATTCCTTCGTGACACTCATTGAGATATGGCTTGAGACTTTCGTGACGCGCTTTCGTTACTGCTTCCATCATTCGGTCAGAGCCGATAGCAATCACTCGCGATGCTTCGTTGAGCGGAATCGGAATTTCACCAAGTTGTCCTGAAGCATACGCAATCATCGCCTGAATGATATTGCCGACAAATGATTTGTCCTGCGGTCTCTGTGCGGGAATCGGCTGACCGCTATCAACGCTGAAAATAACAACGTCGGTTGCCGCTTCAATCTCTTCCCGTTTAAAAATATCTTCTGCTTTCTTATAGCCCGCAAAGTAAATCACCTTGTTGTTCTTTTCCTTCGCCGCTTTTGCGATGGAGAACAACACGGCATTTCCCAATCCGCCGCCAAGCAATAACACCGTCGAGTTTTCTGGAACTTCCGTCGGTGCGCCGGTTGGTCCCATCACCACAACACGCTGTCCGGGTTTCAACATTCCAATCATGCGGGAACTCGCTCCCATTTCGAGCGCAATCAGCGAGAGCAATCCTTTCGCTTTATCAACCCACGCGCCGGTGAGCGCAATTCCTTCCATCATCAACAGCGTGTTTTCAATCTTCGGAGAGTCAACTTCGTAATTCTGCAAGCGGTAAAATTGTCCGGGATGAAACTTACGCGCCGCCTGCGGTGCGTGAATAATTACCTCGACAATCGTCGGCGTCAATCGGTCAACACGAACAACATGCGGTTGCAATTCGTTATCGAGTTCCTGCACGAGCGTTTCCCAATCTTCACGTTCGATTTCGCTGGCAGGATTCAGTTGTCCCTCAAACAAGCCAAGTACGCGCTTGTATCCCTGCTTCGCGGATGCCATCGCCTTCACAACATTCCCCTCAAAGTCAGGATGATTATCGCCGTAGAAACTGACAAACTTTCCTTCATGCTCATGCGAGGTGAAGAAGCCGAGTTCTTCCTCTTCCGCTTTTTGAATTTCAAACTTCCCTTCATCCTTCATCTTCACGGCGTAACTTTCGTAAAACTCATCCCACTTATCCAACTTGAACGAGCCGGGATATTCGCGTTCATACATAATGTTCGGAGAAGTTCCCGCGGCGACAAACATCGAGCGGGCAGGTACATGAAACAACTCAGCAGAAGATTTCCACTTTCCGTTCTCCTTCATCATTCGCTCGAAGACCATTTCCCTCAACGCGCCAAACTCATCCTGCACCGCTTCAACCGGACTCATATTTTCGACAAACGAAATTCCTTCCTCAAATGCTTTGATGATTTCTTCGTGATTGAGCCGGTACGCAGGCGCATCGTTCATAGACTTGCGATAGTACAAATGCACTCCGCCCCACTTCCGAATGAGCGGAATGTAGTTTGGTTGTTCGCCAGCCGACTCCGCCCGTTTCCGTTCCTGAACAATTGCCTCTGCGTGTTCAAGAAATGTTGAGAGAATGATTTTGTCTTCTTCACTGAGTGATGAATCAATCGCCGCTTTACCGGACTTCAAACATAGCTCATCATATCGCTGTTTGACTTTCATAACTTGAATCGGATAATACGCAATCAATTCCGTCGCGGTATCAATCGCTGTCAAGCCGCCACCGATAACAATTGCAGGAAGTCGAACCTGTAAATTCGCCATCGAATCCTTCTTCCCCGCGCCCGTCAATTGAAGCGCCATCAGGAAATCGCTTGCTTTCCTGATACCACGAATAAGATTGTTCTTCATCGAAACAAATGTCGGTTTGCCCGCGCCTGTTGCAAGCGAAACATGGTCGAAGCCAAGTTCCCAAATATCTTCGAGCGTCAGCGTTCCGCCGAAACGAACACCATCATATAAACGGAAATATTCGCGGCGAAGCAAATTCAAATAGATAATGCCAAGAAAGTTTTTATCCCAACGAACCGTGATGCCGTATTCCGAAACTCCGCCGAAACCAAGAAGCACACGTTCGCTTAATTTGCTGAAGAGAACAGATGCATCCTTGATTGGTTTGAACGGCGTTGTCTCATCTCCGGTGAATTCGACCGGCAACGGCTCAATCTTTAATCCGTCAATGCCGACAACACCGAATCCCTCATTCAGAAAATAATGTGAGAGCGTATATCCCGCAGGTCCCATTCCGACGACAAGAATTTTCTTCCCGTTGAACAGTTGCGCGTGCGGACGCTCGACATTAAGCGGATTCCATCTCGTCAACAACGAATAAATTTCAAATCCCCACGGCAGACTGAGAACATCTGTTAATATTCCGGTTTCAATCTGAGGAATATTCACCGGGTCTTGCTTCTGGTAAATACACGCCTTCATACAATCGTTGCAAATACGGTGACCGGTTCCGGGACACATCGGATTATCTATCGCGATGATAGCGAGCGCGCCGATGACATCGCCATGTTGTTTCAGCGCGTGCGATTCAGAAATTTTCTGGTCGAGTGGGCAACCGGCAAGCGTGTAGCCAAGCGGATTTTTTTTGTAGTCGTTGTTTTCCTGAAACCCTTTCGAGCATGAATCTTTGCTACGCTCATGACAGAAGATACAATAATCAACTTCGCTCATCACTTCGCGCGGTGAGTAGCGCGTGTCCGTCAAATCAAATCCTTCGCGCCGTCGGTAATGTTCCTCCGGTCCGAAATTCATATTTGGAACAGGGCTGTTCAACACTTTCAATTCGACGAGATGCTCGTAATCAAGCGGATGAGGTTGTTTGAATGTTACCCAATCGTTCATTGATTCAGTTTTACGATAATAATGTGCAACGAGCCACTGCTCGAACATCACCAACAACGAAGCAAGAAATTTCCTGAGCGATGCTTCATCCAATGTCATTGGAAGAATCGGTTGAATACTCTTTTCAGATTTCAGGTTTGAACAAATTGCCGTGAGCCGTTCCTTCACATCATCAGGGAAACTTGATTTACATTTAATATCCATCCGAACCAATTCCATCACAATTGCGGCGATGGCAAGTTCATCGTCATCAGAAGGGATTTCCGTGAACGCGTTCTTCAAAGATTGCACCTGAACATCAAGTGATTCAATCTCAACATTCAACGCAGCCTCTTTTGTCACTTTCTTCAGCGCACGACGTGTGAAAAACTCTTTCTTGAATGTGAAAATGATTTGTTCCCGTTCAGCCCGGATTTTGTGCGTCTTCGCTTCGGTCTCCACTCCAAACAAGTGAGCCACAAACTCACTGAGGTACGGAGCCATCTCGGTGAGACGGCTCGAAATTTGTACATCGGTTAATCCTTCGCCTTTCGTCTTTCTGTATTCATCAAATCGCTGATACACATCCAGATTTTTTGCTTTGACATCTTCAAAAAAAAGATGCGTCAGGTCGGCAAGTTTTTCCGGCTTGAAGAGGTCATGGTAGTTGAAATTCGGGAGTTTGAGTTGAAGTGTAGTTGAGTTGCTGTTTAAATTCCCCTCTTGAGAGGGGTTAGGGGTGTGTTTGTATTTGTCCATGAAATTTCTTTTTCCGTTGGTAAAAGTGCGGATGAAAATACGAATTTTTCACTGAACGGAGAAACCGTTTTTGACACAAAAAAAAACTCCGATTGAAATCAACCGGAGTTACTGTTGGAAGATATGCTTGCTACGTTACATTCTATCATCCACTAACATTCTATTGTTGAGCAACCGCATTTCTGAGCATTTCACCGCTCAACGTAACTTGCTTCACGCCGTTACCTGAAGGATGAACAATAAGCGCTTTGATGGAGGAAAGAGGAACCATCACATCTCCCTTCGTTCCCTTCATAACAAATGCAGTCATGATTGGAATTTCTCCGTTCTGAAAAAGGGAACGAAGTCTCATCCGCTCAAGGACTTCTCCTTCACGACCTGACATTTTTGTAATACTTGATAAATAAATTTCCTCTTCAGAGTTTTCATCGAACTTCACTTTCAATGAATGTTCATCAAATCCTGCATATGTTCCTTCCCATAATTTTTCTTTCGATAAAGAAGTGGCAAACCGGATTTGCTCGCCCGGAATTGGCAACAAATAGGAAGTTCCGTTTTGCTGTGTTGCTCGCACATAATATTCCTGATACTGTTCGGGAGATAATGTTGTTGTCCCGAGAAACTCACCCGAAGTAGTTTCTCCAGTATGTTGCTCAATAGTAATTTGTTCCCCTCGTTGAAGCGACGAACCGTCAATGACTTCCTTCGTTCCCCACTGGTTCGGATTACATCCGACGAACAACAAAACCAATGCAATGGCAAAAACCGTTTTCATAAATTCTTTTCCTTTCTTCGTACTATCATTTGAAAATTGTTCCACACTGAATACGGTTTGCAGAAAAAGAAAGTTACATTCATTAACATTTTTTAACATGAAAATCTGTTTTTGATTTATGCCTCAAAGTTTCTATATTTGCCCTGCCTTTCCAACAGAATATGCAGAAGTGGCGGAACTGGCAGACGCGCTGGACTCAAAATCCAGTCCGGCTTACCCCGGGTGTGGGTTCAACTCCCACCTTCTGCACCATCTTATTTCGGATTGCGAATTGTCGATTGCGGATTATGACATAGTCCATTATTCTAAATTCGATGTTGAATATTGAAAATTCATTCTCGAAAATTCTTTTCTTCTCCTTATTTGCTAATCACCAATCTCGTTCCTATTTTCTTCCAACGATTTTGGATTGAATATGCGAACAACTTTTTTACTCTTTCGTCTGTGAGAGAGTTAACCTCTCCAAGCAAAATGTAGTAATAAGTACATTAGTTCTTAAACCCAAAAGATTCTTCGCCAACCATGTCTCAAACCTTCTACAAACTCAAAGCAAAAGTATGGCAGTATGCCGGAGTTGGCGGCTGGCATTTTGTAACGTTACCGAAAAAGCAGTCGGCAGAAATAAAAGCGACTTTCGGAGATATGCAAAAACCGTGGGGTTCATTACCGGTTCTTGCTACCATCGGAAACACAAGTTGGAGAACTTCCATTTTTCCTGATAAGAAATCCGGAGCGTTCCTTCTTCCTGTGAAAGCAGAAGTGCGGAAAAAGGAAAACATCGTCGAGGGTGTGGTAATAACCATTACTCTGGAGATACGGGTATGATTCTTTCCGTCTGGATGAAAGTTCTAACGGTGTAAACAAAATGAAAACAAACAGATGGTGGCGAGGATTGCGGGGAGAGTGGTATGTCGTTGCTCAGGATATATTCGGTCTTCTCGTTTTTCTGGGACCGCGCACATTTCCGGGCTTGCCTGCGTGGAATTCTTCGGTCGCACAGGTTGCTGCAATTGCAGGAAAAATATTTGCAATAGCAGGTATGGTTTTGCTCATATGTGGAATCGTCGCTCTTGGGAAAAATATTACTCCGCTCCCGAAACCGAAAGAGAATACAACGCTGGTTGAAAAAGGTCCATATCGTTTCGTTCGTCATCCGATATACGGAGGATTGTTCTTGCTCACCATCGGCTACGCGTTGATTGTTCACGGATGGCTGACGTTGCTCTACTCATCGTTCCTCTTCATCTGCTTTGACCTCAAATCACGCAAGGAAGAAGAATTCCTCTTGAAGCAATTCCCGGATTATGCAAGGTACAAACTGCGGGTGTCCAAATTCATACCGTTCATTTACTGAGTGGATATCCAGATTTCCCCGAATCATTGCGGATTGCCAATTGCGGATTATTGAAATAGTTTTTCATTATACATTCGATATTGGATATTCAACATTCTTTCTTTGACATCCTTTCCCCCTCTCTATTTGCTATTCACCAATCTCGTTCCTATTTTCTTCCGACTATTTCGGAATGAACATGCGAACACTATCTCTTTCACTCATCTTCCTCCTCTTCATCTGCACCACATTCGGGCAGATAACATCGAGCATTTATTTTCTTGACCGATTCAACACATACAAAAACGGGTCGGACGGAACTCCCATTTGGAGTCCGGTCAAAGGTTCATGGCAAGTCATTAACGAATCGTATTTTCAAAAAGCATCAGACTACGACTGCGCGAGCATGTACAATGTATTCCTCAACGAATCATTCGAGATTGAAGTAACATTCAAACACATCAAAGGAGATGTTGGAGCGGGCTTGATGTTCTCTTCATATCAACGGACAAGCACACAGTACGCGCAGATGATTCGCTTCGATGGGAAGTCGGTGTTTCTGCTTGGATATTTTTCTGGCGGCGAATTCACCGCAACATCTTCCGTGAAAGTTGATTCGTTCGATGTCAACATCGTCCATACGCTTCATCTGAAAGTGGACAGGGAGAACGATGTGTACTCGGTAAAACTCGATGGTAAGTTCTTGAAAACGAACGAGCCGCTCGTCTATCGTTCCGGTTACTGCGGCTTGCAGAGTTCTGCCGGAGAAGTGCAGTTCACAAAGTTTCGGTTGTCCCGTGTCGAGCCGGGTGTTCGTCCATTTGATTTAACATGGACGAAGAAATTTGCCATCACGCCAAATCGTCAGTTCATCGTTCCCGATGAAGTGAACGGTATCGTCAGGGTTCTTTCTGCGGACAGCAATACATCCACTATCATCGGTTCGCCTGCCTCCTCGAACGGACAATTTCATCAGCCCGTCGCCGTTGCATTGTTAGATAAGGAAACCTTCGTCGTAGCAGACAAAGGTTCAGGCAAACTTCATCTCTTCACGTTCGATGGCGCATGGAAAGTCGCAACGGGATGGAAAGGAAAAGACCGCGGCACGTTCGATGGATTGGTTTCTGTAGCGATAAACAATCAACGGCAAATTTTCACTCTTGAAGAAACCAATCATCGTGTACAAGTTTTTGATGAAAGTCTGAAGGTTCTCACTGAGTTCGGTGCAGACAAACTCAGGAAACCGCTCGACCTCGCTATTGAAGGGAACATGGTCTATGTTGTCAATACGGGATTGAGTCAGGTGGAGAAATTTTCCTGGGACGGAACAAAAGCGACATGGAAAGGATTTTTCAGTTACGGCGGCGGCGAAGGTCGCGGCATCGCTGTGCGAAAAGGAAATGTCTATCTCAGCGTCGTCAATCAAATCAAACACTATGATACGAGCGGAACATTGCTCAATACATTCTCCGGACGGGCAATCAACTTTCTGACACCGTGGGGAATTGTTGTTGATACTTCCGGCAATGTCTATACTTCCGATTTTACCGGAGGCAGAATTGTTCAGATGGCTCCGTCAATTTCCGACATCACGCCGCAAGTCAGTTTCAAAGATAATTCAACTGCAATTATTGAATGGACGACTCAACAGAAAACTCTCGGACAGGTCTTGCTCACGCTCGGCGAAGATACCATTGGAACGTTCAAAGAACAGAAGCCAGCAACATCACACAAAATTACCATCAACAAACTGAACGCGGCGACGACGTATCGTTACCATATTTCACCCGCAAACTGGATGATGCCACTCCGCTCTAAGTTTTCCCGGTTCTTCCCGCTCCGAACTTCTGCCGCTCCAACGACGAAACAGTTTGCCAAACTTCCGATGGTGACTCTTATTTTCACAAACGTCACGGATGAGAAACTCCTGCAACAAGGAGACAACGCTGTTCCTCAATTGCCCGCGCAGGAAGTCGAGCGCATCAAACAACAAATTGATGATGGCATTAAGTTTTATTGGATTCATTCACGTTTCAACTTTTTTCTTGAGAATGAATTCGTCGTTGTGAACATTCCGTTCAAGCGGAATCAACTCTACGGAACTGAATGGTGGTACCCTCCGATTGATTCGATGCTCGAAACAGTTCTAAAACAAAACGGAAAGGAGATTAAAAACTATTCAGCAGTTCTCTATCTTACTTGCACACAGCAGTTCGATACGACATTGAAAAAATATATGCTTGCCGGAAAAGGAGGCGCGTTCACGAACGGTGTCGGAACAGGAAAAGGATATGGCATCTCATGGTGGGACGTGACGAAAGCAAATCACAACGCGGGAAACAACTGGCTGATGGTTCACGAATACAATCATCAACTTGATGATATTTTTATGATGAGCGGTTATCCTGAATACTGGTTCAACCACATCTCGCCGACGATTGGAACTGCGGCAGACTTCGGCGAACACTTCGACGCAAACCGGCACATTCTCAACATCGTGCCGGATGAAGAATGGCTCGATTTGAAATTCACTTCGATTGATACGACAACCGATAGCGATGGAATTCCCGACAACGCTCCGCATCTGCCGCTCGACGAATTCCGTCTCGGAAGCGACCCGACAAAATTGGATACCGACGGCGACGGCGTTTCTGATTTGAATGAAACATCGTTTTCGAACTGGTTGACGGAAGGTTGGGGAGAAACAATGGCGGGCACTCCGCGCTTCCCGAATCTCAATCATAAAGATACGGATGGTGATACTATAACGGACAACCTTGACCCGTATCCCTGTATGAACATCAAGCCGGAAATTACAAACGGTGAAGTGAAACACTTTGCTTCGATTGAAGATAATAAAATTCGGGCGACGGTTCTTGCTTCGTGGGATTCATCTTCATTGAAGTTCACTGTTGAAACCGACAAATCTGTCCCCATGAAACTTATGCTTGATGCAGATACGGATGGTTGGTTTTTTGGGAGAGATAATTTCCTCATCAATTTCACGCCGAAAAATGATGGAACGCTTGAATCCAAACTGCAAATCTTCAACACAACCGACCCGTCTCAGTGGCCCTTCATGGATGCTGAACTTGCAAAAACGTATTCTGTGAAAACGTCATTGCAAAAAATAGGAGATGGTTATCGGTACGAAATCGAATTACCCCGAAACGAAAATTTCGGACTCGATTATTCATTGAACAAAAAAATCGGAATCCTCATCGGCTTCCTCGTCCCGTTCGATGAAGATGGGAACAAACGGTATGTCACTATCTTCGAGCAGAACAGATTTTTTGATGTGACGTTGAGATAATCCGGATAACCTCAAACAAAACCTCGTCATGATGAGCGTAGTCGAAGCATGAATGCGATCCGACTTGAGCCTTCGACTTCGCTCAGGCTGACGTTCAACAGATTTATTACATCCCCGCGTTCTTATCATCCTGTATGATACCGAAAATATTTCCTTCGGTATCTTTATTAGTGATTTCAGATATGTGAGTATAACACTCACGGATACGAAACAAACTGACGAAAGTTTTTCGTATAATTGTCACTCATTTTATTGTATGAAAACATCAAAAATGCTCAACCTGATAGCTGATGAAAGAAACTCAACCACGCGTTAAAATCTGTTGTATCTCCACCATTGATGAAGCGCAACTTGCCATTCGCTACGGCGCCTCAGCGCTTGGGCTTGTTTCCGAAATGCCGAGCGGTCCCGGTCCGATTTCCGAATCCCTTATCACAGAAATCGCGGCGACTGTTCCGCCTGGTGTTGCTACGTTTCTCCTCACGTGCAAGCAAACTCCCGAAGAAGTCATTGCTCAACAACGACGAACGAAAGTGAATACAATTCAACTTGTTGACACTTTTCCGATTGATGGATATTCAAAACTACATCAAGCAATGCCCGGCATTCGCATTGTGCAGGTGATTCATGTGCAAAGTGAATCATCAATCGAAGAAGCACAAGCAATCGCACCGCTTGTTGACGCGTTGCTTCTTGATTCAGGAAATCCATCACTTACAGTAAAAGAACTCGGCGGGACAGGACGAGTTCACGACTGGAACATCAGTCGAAAAATCCGGGAGACAGTTTCAGTTCCGATATTTCTTGCCGGAGGATTGAAGCCTGAAAATGTCCGGGAAGCAATTCAACAAGTACAGCCGTTTGGCGTTGATATATGTAGTGGAGTAAGAACGAACGGAACGCTTGACGAAATTAAACTCAGACAATTTTTCGAAATGGTAAACACTTTTTCAACACAGTAACCTCAAACCTCAAACCTCAAACCTCCAACCACGAACCGCCAACTCTACGAGCCGTAGACAGTCAACCATTTTTTCGAGACTCACTCAAATTGATTATCTTCATTCAAAATAAGTTAGAAAGTTAATGCAAGAACGAATTATTAAAGTAGGCCACAGCCCTGACCCCGACGACGCCTTCATGTTTTATGGATTGGCAAGCGGCAAGGTGAAACTCGATGGAATCATCATCGAACATTTGCTGGAAGATATTCAAACATTAAATGAACGGGCGATGCAAACAGGAAAATTTCAGAGCGTTCCCCCACTTGAAGTTACCGCAATCTCCGCACACTCATATCCGTATGTTGCTGATAAGTATTGGATTATGAGAACCGGCGCAAGTATGGGCGAAGGATACGGACCTGTCATTATTTCAAGAAAATATAAATCTCTTGATGAGTTGAAAGGAAAAACTGTTGGCACTCCCGGACCGCTTACAACGGCTACATTGCTTTTTAAAATCTTCACCGACGGGATAACAAATGTTGACATGCCGTTCGATGCAATCATGCAGGCGGTTGATGACGGAACAGTTGATGCCGGGTTGTTGATTCACGAAGGACAAATTACGTATCAATCGCTTGGTTACAATAAGATTTTAGATTTCGGTGAGTTGTGGGAGAAACAAACCTACGGTCTTCCGCTTCCGCTTGGGCTTGATGTCGTGCGAAAAGATTTGGGAGAAGAGTTGGCAAGAAAACTTTCACTCGGTCTGAAAGAAAGCATCGCGTATGGTTACGCGCATCAGGATGAAGCAATCCCCTACGCTATGCAATGGGGACGCGGGATTGATTACTCGCTCGGAGAAAAGTTTGTGAAGATGTACGTGAGCGAGTTGACAATTGATATGGGTGAGAAGGGAAAGCGAGCGTTGGAGTTGTTGTTTGAGAAAGCATTGGAGAAAAATCTGATTCCACAATTACCCGATTTCATACTAATATAAGTTCACTGATAGCATTGAAAAACACAAAACATTATTTCTGAAAAAGAATTATTTTATGCCAACTCATCCAGAACGCGATTACATCCTCGGCACACACGACGAAGAAATTGAACGGCTCGGCTTACAGCATAGAGTCTGGCGACCGAAGATGCTTGAGTGCTGGCGCAAGGCAGGCATCACGACGGGTTCGCGTGTTATGGATGTCGGAGCCGGTCCGGGCTACGCAACAATTGACCTTGCGGAAATTGTCGGACCAATGGGACAGGTTTTTGCTCTCGAACGGTCGGAACGATTTGTTCAATTTACTGAAGCACAATGCAAGTTGCGCGGACTTACAAACGTACAACTCCTCAACCTTGATTTGATGTTGGACTCGTTCAGCGATATTACAGAACTTGATGCAACATGGTGTCGTTGGGTTGCGGCGTTTGTCTCCTCTCCTTCAAAGTTGGTTGCTTCTCTCGCCCACGTGCTGAAACCCGGCGGCGTTGCCATCTTTCACGAATACATTGATTACCGAACATACCGTCTTGCGCCACGTAAACCTGCTATTGAATCATTCGTTCATGAAGTCATGAAAAATTGGCGCGAATCAGGAGGTGAACCGGACATTGCATTGGAACTTCCGCACATGTTGCACAACGCAGGCTTTGCCGTGCGCCAAACAACTCCGATTATTTTTACCATCCCGCGAAATAATTTTATCTGGCAGTGGCCCTCTTCATTTATTGAAACTCACCTTCAGCGACTGCTTGAACTCGGCAAAGTTGATGAGATGTGGGTAGATTCTGTTCGCAGAGAACTTCGCGAGGCAGAAGCTGACCCGTCTTCATTGATGATAACGCCTCTTGTGCTAGAAATTGTCGCTGAGAAGATAGGCTAAAAAAATGTTTGAACATCGCACTGAACCGCTTCTCCCTAAACGCCAATTCAAACAACGAATACAAGGACATGCTATCTTTAGCCTGCTCCTGTTATTAAGTTCACTTCTTTTAGGAGTGTTCGGCTTCCATTGGCTTGCCGAACAAGCGTGGGATGATGCTCTCCTGAATTCTGCTATGTTATTGGGAGGAATGGGTCTGGTAGGAGAAATTCACAACTTGGCGGGAAAACTGTTTGCAACATTTTTCGCGTTGTTTGCCGGTATTGTTTTTCTTGCTTCATTCACTATTCTTTTAGTTCCTGTCTTCCATCGGTTCCTCCACAAATTTCATTTGGAAGAACAACACCGAAAAAACGGATAAACTGTTCCGCTATTTTCTCATCCTGATTCCAACCGACATTCCCCACTCATCTAACTCATGATAGGTTCCGTATCGTCCGGTAACAAAAAGATAATTGTTATTTGAAAGAGGAAATTCCGGTTGAAGAATAACGCCCCAGTTGAAATACGGCAACGCGTTCGCACCGACATACACTTTGGAAAACGGCTCGCCGGGAGCGAACTCAACGCCGGTGTGAAAAAATCCTTTGCCTGAAAATGCGGGCGCGCTGTTCAGCCAACCAATTTGAACATTTAATTCGTCACGGTTACCGATACGCATTCCGGTTGTACCAATGGAAAACGGTTTCCAATCTAACGCAACATCGGGATAGAGAATAGGAGCAAGGACTTGTTCATCGTCTTCAGAAAAATCTGCAACGCCAAACATTCCACCGACACGGAACGGTCCATCGAATTTATACGAGCCGCTGACTCCGATGTCCACAAAATTTTTCTCGTGTGTGCCATGGCAATCTTCATAAACAAAATGTCCGCCTCCAAGACCGACGGATATATCACTGAAGGAGGAATCAGTTGGAGAGAATCCGACAAAGTAAGGAGCGAGCACCAAAAAGGAAATCCACCAAGGAAAGTTGGATTTTTTTATTTGATATTTCATAACAGAAATCCTTATGAAAAAATAATTCAGAAATCAGCAATCATAAATCGTCAATCATTTCACGCCGCTTCCTTCTTCTCATACACCTTCAACGTCTCATACAATGTCGTTCTCTGCACCGGCGTGAATCCTGCATCACGGATCATTTGTATCACTTCGTCCACATTTGTTTTGTTGATGAAGTTCGCTTCGGCGTGAACATTCTCCTCGAACAGCGTTCCACCAAAATCATCTGCGCCGAAGTGGAGAGCGATTTGTCCCGTCTTCTTTCCTTCCGAAAACCACGACGCCTGAATGTGAGCGAAGTTATCGAGATAAATCCGGGAGAAGGCGAGCATCTGCAAATAACGAGTCGGTGTTGCGTAGTGCGGAATGATTTTTTCCAGCGGCGTATTTCCCGGCTTGAAACTCCACGGGACAAACGCCGTGAACCCATGATACTCATCCTGCAATTGCCTGATGCTTTCTAGATGCGTGATGATGTCATCATCGTTTTCCAAATGTCCGTACATCATCGTCGCCGTTGATTTGAACCCGACTTTGTGCGCTTCACGCATCACGTTCAACCAATCTGAGCTCGTTCCTTTCAGATGAGAAATTTTCTTCTTCACTCTGTCGGAAAGAATCTCCGCACCGCCGCCGGGAATCGTTCGCTGTCCTGCATCCCAAAGTTTTTGTAACACCTCCTGAACCGTGAGGCCTGAAACTTCAGACATCCCAAGTATTTCTGACGTCGAATAAAAATGCGGAGTAACTTCAGGTACCTCCTTCACCGTTCGTTCCACCATCTTGATGTAATATTCAAACGGAAGCGCCGGATTGACTCCGCCTTGCAGCAAAATTGTTGTTACGCCTTGTGCCGCCGCTCGCTTGAAATTCTCAATCATTTGGTCAACGGAGTAAGTGTACTCTCCCTTCTCTCCGGCATGACGATAGAACGCGCAAAAGATGCAATCAATGTTGCAGATGTTCGTGTAGTTCGGGTTCGTATCAATCACGAATGTAACCTGCGGCTTTGGATTTTTCCTGAAACGAATTTCGTTCGCAAGCCCGCCGAGGTCAAGCAGTTCGGCATTCTTCAGAAGGAAGAGTCCTTCTTCGGAGGTGAGACGTTGTTGGATTTGTGTTTTTTGATAGATAGATGATAATGTCATTTTAAGAACTCTTTATACCATAACTAACCGCGGATGACACGGAAGAAGCACTGATGTTCACTGATAACATATCTGTGAAAATCCGTGTAAATATCTGTGTCATCCGTGGTAAATATATTAATAGCAATTTATTTCACTTTCTCGAATTGTACTTCTCCCACCAAACTCCGGAACTCCATCATCGCTTCCATCTCCCGCTCGCCGAGATGGAAGTTGAATCCTTCGAGATATTCGCGTGTTTCCTGCTCGCTCCAGCCGATTTCTTTTCCATGCAATCTCGCGTCCGCAACGAAATCAATTTCAGATTTCTCAAGTGACTGGGTGATAATTTCTTTCAGTTCGTTCTTCACTGATTCATCAAGTGATTTCTTCATCGCCCAGACTGCAAACACGAACGGCATCTTTTTCCAGTCGTACCATTCTTTTGCCAAATCATATACAAGTTCGAAGCCGTGCAAACCGGATTTGTTCCGCTTCATTGCTTCATCGCCGATAAGAAGAACTGCATCATACGCTGAGACGTCGTTCACTCCGGCGTGAAGCCGCTCGAACTTTGCACGCACGTTGTATTTCTTTTCCAGCAACACACGGAGCAGATGCACAGACGTTGCCGTGTCATCGGTGATACCGATTTTCTTTCCGTTCAAATCTCCCCACCCTTCTTTGGAAAACAACATAACGCTTTTCACCTGATCACGCGAAGCAAGGCACCAACCCATCAACTCCATGTCTTGCTCTTGCTTGAAATAATCCATCAGAGAAAAAAGTCCGGCGTCAATTTGTCGTTTCTCGCTGAGAACTCCCATGCGGCGCGGCGCAACAGGAAGAATTCTGAACTGCCGCTTCTCGAAATGCGCGTAGAACGGAATTGAATTCAGGTACGGAATCTTTCCGACGACATGGTCGGCATAAACATTGAGCGGATTGTAATATACGTCCCGCTCCACCGGAATCTTTCCGGCATCTTTGATAATTTTGATGATGTGTTCTTTCGTCAGTTGCATCGGAGAAATTGCGCCGGCATCGTGAGCAATACGTTCATGTCCGACTGTTCCGTCCATATCATCCGCTCCGAAGTTGAGCGCAACCGATGCGACTTCTTCCGTGAGCATCACCCAGTATGCTTTGATGTGCGGGAAGTTATCGAGCATGAGCCGCGAGATGGCAATCGTTTTCAAATCGTCAATTGCGGAAGTGAATTGATTGGTGGGTTTGATGCCTGTGTCGCCGGGCTGAAACGCAAGCGGAATGAACGTAAGGAATCCACCTGTCTCATCCTGCGCTTCGCGAAGTTTGAGCATGTGAATGAGCCGCTCTTCAATCGTCTCGATATGACCGTAGAGCATCGTTGCGTTGGTGGGAATTCCCATTTTGTGCGCTGTCTTGTGAATGTTGAGCCAAACATGACCACCAATCTTTTGATTGAACAACAACCGCCGCACACGCTC
Organism: Ignavibacteriota bacterium; assembly: GCA_016212665.1. Classification (NCBI taxonomy): domain Bacteria; kingdom Pseudomonadati; phylum Ignavibacteriota; species Ignavibacteriota bacterium. The sequence continues at coordinate 129,804 of JACREZ010000016.1, read as the reverse complement.
GGAGAAAATCTCCGCTCCGCCGCCGGGCATTGTCCGCAAACCTGCTTCTTTCAGTTGACGCAACACTTCCTCAATCGGTAATTTGAATTTCTTGTGAAAGAAATCTATCTCGACTGCGGTGTACGCTTTCGCATCTGCATTCGGAAACTTCTCGTGAATTGAGCGGACGATATCAAGGTAACGTTCCCACTTCCAGTCAGCAGGCATTCCGCCGGTGATGTGGACTTCCGTAATTTCGGGAGTAATCTTGGAGAGAATTTCTTCCGTCGTCATCTCGTACGCGTCGGCATCTCCCTTCTTCACGGCGAAGTCACAGAACTTGCACGAGAGAACACAAATATTTGTATGTTCGATTTTCTGATTCAGCACGAAATAGACAGCATCGCCGCTCTTTCGTTGCTGAGCATAGTTCGCCATCTTCCCAAGCGAAATGATGTCGTTGGTGTTGTAGAGTGTCAGTCCATCTTCGAGGGAGAGACGTTCTCCGGATTGGATTTTTTGGAAGATGGGGATTAAGGATTTTTCGCGGAAGTTGAGAGTCATAATATTCTAATTCAAAAAGGCAAACTGAATTATTTCCATTTGTCAGGACGTTGGATTACAAAACCTGATTTTGTAATTATTTTTTCCGGTAGAAGATTATTAGATAACTTTTCCTCCCCGATGTGATAAACACCAGAGGCATTCTGTTTTAGTTCGTAAGAATGTCGTTCCGGAGGAAAAGCGACTAATACAGACTTTGTAGGGAATAACTTACGAATTGCAACTATAGGGGCAGTTAAGTCTGCGTCTGCAGTAATAAGGATTGCAACGTCAAAACTATTTTGAAACGCATCTACCAATAGTTCTGTAGCTATGTTAACATCGGTTTTCTTTTCGTTCGAAATAAAGGAAGTAAATCCACAATTTTCACAAGTTCGAAGCTCTGCCTGATAGCGACCATAAAATATTGAAAGTTCCGATAGTGTATTCAGCGCATCTAAAAATAAACTTTGCCGTCGTTGTTTAGAAAGCGGTTTTGAAATTCTTGATGTGAAATATTTTGTGTGGACCAAAGTCTCACCTTGTTTTAGCAATGAAACTGCTAATTTTTGTAAATCAAGCCATAAATACTTTTTCCAACCCTTTTGTAGTAACCCAAAATAGAGATTGAAACCATCTATGTAAACAATAACTTTTTTTTGTTGTAAAGACATGAAAGAGTTGAATAATTATATGATATATGCTATATTAATGCTGTCTAACAGCGCCAATGTGAGCAACATTGGTTTAACGGTCATTCGGGAAACTGAGTGACCGTTTGTCGTTTTAGTGGAATACGGGAGTCCATCTTCGAGGGAGAGACGTTCTCCGGATTGGATTTTTTGGAAGATGGGAGTTAGAGAATTATCGCGGAAGTTAAAATTCATAATGCCAATATGATGTTATTGTATGGTTGCTATCTTGATGGAATTATTTTCAACATATACTATTCTTCTTGAATCCTGCGACCAACTGCAATCTGAAAATCCTGTTATAATTTGCTGTGCTGATGGACCCATTCTCTCAATAATGTATAATCCGAGACTGCTCACAACACTAATATACTTACCATCGGGAGAAAAACGCAATCCAGAAATGGAGCTTTTGCCGGCAGGAAAGTTTGTCCTCTGAATCTTTTCGTTCGTGTAGATATTGAAATAAAACACCTGCTGACTTGCATACGACGAGACATCGTACGTATAAGCAATCAGTGAATCATCAGGCGACCAAGTGAGCGAAGCAATGCCGCTAACAGCATTGGAATCGAGAATCCTGAAATCAGTTCCGTTATGGTTCATCATTGCAAGATAATTGTATGAAGACCTGGAATATGCCACTGCAATCCGATTCCCTTTCGACCAACTGTGTGATGTTATCATTGTCGCTGAATCTTCAAAGAGGATTCTTCGTGTGCCGTCTGAAATTTTTCTTGCAACCAATTGAGCATTATTTCCTGAAACATTTGTGAAAAGTATCTCACTCCCATCCGCAGACCAATGTACAGTTATGCCACTACTTCCTAATAATTTAACCTGAAAATTTGTGTCAATGATTCCTACACCACGCCCGTACGATGTAAATGCTATCATTTTCCCTGATGGTGACCATTCATACATCGCTATATTCAATACATCATCTGTAAGTTGGTTATGTATCACACCATTCGTGTCAACAAGAAATAAATTATTCGTAATCGCCGGTGGAGTTGATAATGGTTGCTCACCACAATCACATCCGTCAGAACGAACATCAAATTCATCTTTTAAAATTGCGATTGTGTTTCCTGTCGGCGACCATTCGGGACGTCCAATAATGACAACGTGCTTAACGGTACTTTCTTCGCAACACCAAAAAGCAATCACAGTCAACAACAGATAGAGAAAATATTTCATACAAGGAAAATCACTTCCAAATCTTTCCCCACTTCTCATCAACTCGTTTCACAATTTCTTCGGGCATGGTGAGCGGTTCGGGATAGCCGGGTTTCCATGTTGCATCAATTCCCATCACGCCGTTGTACACGGGAGAAATGCCGAGCATCTTTTGTTCTGTGAACAAAACATCACGCTCGCAATCGAATCGTGTAAAGACACCCCAAATATAACTCTCCTTGTTGTGAATGTCCACATCTTCGCTTACTACTGCTACCATTTTCAGATATTGGAGTTCGTTGCGTTGGAGGAGTTTTTTGAGCACATCCATGCCGGTCGTAGGTGAGAGGTCATAAGTGTTAGGTGATAGGTTATTGGTATCAGGTTTTAGATGATAGGAAATAGGCGAATCTACTTTTACCAGCAGTAAGGAATCATCAATGAAATTTATATCAAGAATTCGCCTGTCGAGTGTCCTGAGATTTGTAATAAAAGATTTGAAATCACTTTCACCTAACACCTTTGACCTATCATCTATAACCTTCAACCTATCACCTACGACCTTACGCGTCGCGTCGAGTATCATCTTACTTCCAAGATTCATTTTGTACGATGTGAAGTCGAGCGTGTCGAGCGGGACTTTGGGAATCATGACGAAGTCGTAATGCGGGTCGAAGTTGTGCTTGATTTCATTCAACACAGCGTGCCAATCGCGAACGTTTACGCCAGAGGAAACAGTGATGATACATTTCGTGAGCGAAAGTTGGTCTGTTCCCATCAAGCCGAGCGCGGCTTTCATCGCTTCCTTTTGGTAACGCTGTTCGATGGCAACGACAAGCAGGTTGTGAAAGCCCGCTTCGTAGTACGCCCACAAATCGGTTACTTCTTTGTGAATAAGTTTCGCAAGCGGACCGAGCATCCGCTGTGTCGCATCGCCGAGAAATTTATCTTCCATCGGCGGCTTGCCGACCACGATTGCAGGGTAAATCGGATTTTTTCTGTGCGTGATTGCCTTGATGTGGAAAACCGGAAACTCTGCGGCGGCAGAATAATGTCCGAAGTGGTCGCCGAACGGTCCTTCCATTCTTCGTTCTTTTTGCGGAACGATTCCCTCGAGAACAAACTCAGCATTTGCAGGAACGGAAATCGAAATGGATTTCCCGTTCGTGAACTCGACACGTTTGTTTTGCAAGAATCCGGCAAACATCGCTTCGTCAATTCCTTCCGGCAATGCGGCGATTGTTGCAAACGTTAGTGCAGGAGAAGTACCGAGCGCAACGGCAAGTTCCAAATCCCGTCCAAGTTTCTCTGCCTGAAAATAATGGAAGCCGCCTCCTTTTTGAATTTGCCAGTGCATTCCCGTCGTTGCTTTATCAAACACATGCATCCGGTAAACACCGATATTTCTTTTGTTCGTGCGCGGGTCGTAGGTGAAGATTTGTCCGTAGGTGATAAACTTTCCGCCGTCCAATTCCCAGCAAACCTGAATCGGAAGTGCATCAAGATTTGGCTGAGTGATTACTTGCTGTGAAATTCCCGAAGGAACATTTTTCGGTCGTGCATTGAGAAATCGTTTCAATGTCGGTTTATTATCAAGCAATGTTTTGAGAGTCGGTGGCATCGCTTGTTCAAGAAACGAAATGAGTTCGTGTCCGATTTCGTCCGGATGTCTGCCAAGCGATAACTCAATTCTTTTTGCACTTGAAAAATGATTGATGACAAGCGGAAATGATGAACCTTTCGGTCGCTCAACAAGTAACGCAGGTTTTCCTTCACGCAATGCACGAACAGAAATTTCCGTCAGCTCGAGAGCGGGGTCAATTTCAACTTGCGTGCGATGGAGTTCGCCTGCTTTTTCTATTGCGTGAATGTATGATTGGAAATCCGTAAATGAACTTTGCATCACTCCTCTTTTTCTGATTCTCTCATGAGCAGTTCGGTTTGCAGTTCATAAAACTCATGAAGTTTCTGCTGTAACAAATATTTATCCGGCAATGCTGTTTTATACTCGGCGATGAGTGTCGGGGAGAGTGTCCGGCTGAGCGCATACTCCACAATCTCCGCGTCTTTCGATTTGCAAAGCAACACGCCTACACTTGGTTTTTCATGCGGCTTTTTGATATCCCTGTCTAATGCCTCAAGGTAAAACTCCATTTTTCCAAGATACTCCGGCTTGAAGTCATCAATCTTCAATTCAAAATCAACTAAACATTCCAGCCCTCGATGGTAAAAAAGTAAATCAACGAAAAAATCTTTTCCGCCAACTTGTAACTGAAATCGTTCCCCGATAAAACAGAAGTCCCGACCAAGTTCAAGCAAGAATTTTTTTAAGTTTGCCACCAATCCTTGTTGTAACTCTGATTCGGAATGACCTTCCGGAAGATTGAGAAAATCGAGAAGGTACGTATCCCTAAATACTTGTGTGGCAAGAGGATACAATTGTGTCACCAGCGGTGACACTTTTGGAGGTGAAAGGATTGTACGTTCGAACAATGCGCCATCAATTTGATGTTCTAATTCCCTCTTTGAATATTTTTCACGAAATGATAGTTCAATATAAAATTTTCGTTCTTCAGAACTTTTACATTTACTGAGGATAATGATGTTATGTGTCCACGGTAATTGTCTCACCAGTGGTGAGACTTTTTCATCATCTCTATAAACCTCATAGAATTGTTTCATTCTAAACAGATTACGTCGGGTAAATCCCTTTACATCCGGTAATTCACGTGCAATGTACTCTGCAAGTTGCTTTACCACACCTTCACCCCACACCGCCGATTCAACTTTCCGGCTGATGTACTCGCCCACCTGCCAATACAAATCAATGAGTTGGGTATTGACGGATTGGAGCGCTTTCCTTCGCGCGTCCTGAATAAGTTGCGCAACTTCTACAAAGAGATGTTCTTGTGTTTGAATTTTATCAGACATATACGATGAACTGAGAATGTAGAATTGATTTCGTTTGACTAAAAAGAATCAGCAATCAAAAATCGGAAATCAGAAATACTCCAAAACTCCACCATTCCATTACTCCAGTTCAGATGCTCTCCACCCGCGCACTTCCTTCGCGCCAACCACGCCAATCAACTTCTCAACAAATCCGTTAATATATTCTTCGACAGTTTTCGGAACATAATATAACGGCGGACTAATCGGCATAATGATTGCGCCGTAACTTGAAAGTTTCGCGCATTGTTCGAGCGTGTTGGTTGCAAGCGGTGTTTCACGAACGCACAAAATAAGTTTGTATCGCTCCTTCAAACAAACCTGTGCTGTGCGGGTGATGAGTGAATCGCCGATGCCACAGACAATTTTTCCGAGTGTAGAAGTCGAACACGGAAGAATAACGTATGCATCAATCTTATTCGAACCGGAAGCAAGCGGAGCGGTCAGATCATCGTTGGAAAATTGTCGTTTGACGTGTGATTGTAAATCTTTTTCGGTTGTGTTTGCCTCTTCCTTCAACAAGACTTTTCCCCACTTGCTGACGATGAGAAACTTATCTCCCGGGCATTGTTTCAAAAATTCAACGGCATACACGGCGCCGGATGAACCGGTAATTCCAACGGCAATCCTCATTGCAAAATCCGAAATCCGAAATCCGAAATCCGAAACAAATTCGAATTTCGAACTCCAAAATAATATAGGGTTCTTACTTTTTGAAATTTTGACATTTGAATTTGTTTAGCGTTTAGAGATTAGGATTTAGAATTTAATGGAAAACCGCTCCGGTTACTATCATAACGAAAACAACAAACCCGACTCCAGCGTTGACTTTGAAAAACGCAAGATGAACATCGTCTGCTTTTCGTTGTTCAAACCAAAGAAGAAAACCGGAGAGAAGAAGAAACGGAACTGCGTACCATGTTTGAATCGTCGTGAAGAAGAGTAATAACAAAAAGCAGAATGCCGCTGCGTGAAAAACAGATGACCAGATGAGCGCGCGTTCCCGACCGAACCGGGAAACAAACGAATATAATCGTTCTTTCCTGTCGAACTCTTCATCGAGCGTTGCATAGATAATATCGAAGCCGGTTCCCCAGAAAACAGTGAAGAGGCAAAGCGCAATTGCAGGGAGAATATTTTCAAACGACGGAGAAGCGGCAAAGTATCCGCCGAGCGGAGCCATTGACATTCCCAAACCGACCCCGAAATGTGCAAGAGCGGTAAACCGCTTCATGTACGGATAGATGACAAAGATGAGAAGCGGAATCGGTGAAATCATCAAACAAAAAGAGGAGATAAAATATGCCGAACCGAAATAGAGAACCGCCCCTGCAACCATCACCAGATATGCTTCATGCAAAGTCATAGTACCGCTTGGGAGTTCGCGAACAACAGTTCTTGGATTCCTTGCATCTATTTTCCGGTCAATAATTCGATTCAATGCAAAAGCAATTACCCTGGCTCCGGTAGCAGAAAGAAGTACTAGAAACAAAAGTTCGAGAGAAGGCACTTCCTTCATCCCAATAATAAACCCGCTATAGATGAGAGGCAGGGTAAATAATGTGTGTTCTATTTTGATAAAATTGAGATATTTTCTCAAGAATGGATTGTTCGTTGTGAAGAGTCTAAACTTGTGGAAAATATAGAGAAAAATACATGTTCATGCAAAAGGTGATTGAATTCGCAGAGAGAATTTTTTCTTTGGAAATCACTTGCTATTGAGAGAACATAAACCTATATTTTCGCCGACGTTAACAATCGAAAAGGAATAACCGAATGATTTCTTTCGCCACGAAAAGAATTTTCCGACATACTGAATTTGTACTTATTTTACTCTCGCTTGCGGTACTGCACACCGGGTTCTCACAAGAATTCGATCTCAGCCCCGGCAATAAAATTGTTTTGAGAACCGAGGCGTTTCAAAGCGATAGCGATTCATTAGATAAAGCAATGGTTGCTTCGCTTAAGAAAATCGGCGCGTACTTGCAGACAAGAAACGATTTGAAAATTGAAATCTCCGGTCACTCTGATTCCACTGGCAAACAAGAATATAATCAGGAACTTGCTATACGCCGTGCGAATAAAGTGCGAGACTTTCTTATAAGTAATTTTGAAATTCGACCATCGAATATTTCTGCACGCGGCTACGGTAGTAGCAAACCCATAGCAGACAATGGCACAGTTGAAGGACGGGCAAAAAATCGTCGCGTGGAGATTAAACCACTGACTTCACTTACAAAACGTTCACTAACCGACGAACATAATAAACCGGCAAATGAAGAAGGCGTTCTTTCGTTCTTCAATGGCGCGGTACAAACAAAAGCGCCGTGGAACATCGGGTTCGACGATGCGTTTATTTCAGAACCGATTTATGAACTGCATAAAATCAACACCAAAACAGAATCACGGGCAGAAGTGACATTTAATGACAACAGTCGTTTGCAGGTCGGTGAAAACAGTTTGGTTATTGTTTATGGTCTGCAAAGTAAGGAGCCGGTCATCAAAGAGAAGGGAAACATTGAATTAGTAAAAGGAGATTTGCTTGCCAAACTGCGTGCTATCGAACGCGAACAGGAATATGTGGTGAAAACTCCGAGCGCAGAAATGACTTTTAATGTTGAAACTAGAAGTAAACTCGCAGTTGATAAGATTGACCGTTCAACGGTTTCCGTGTTTGAAGGAAAAACGGAAGTTACCGCCGCCGGAACATCCATCGAAGTACCTGCAAATTTCGGAACGCAGGTGTTCCGCGATTTACCGCCAGAACCTCCAAGACAACTTCCCGACCCGCCAATTATTCTCACTCCCTATCAGGATTATCTTCCATGGACTAAAGATGGTATTACTTTTACTTGGGACCCGAAATCTGTTTCAGCACGACTGGAAATCTCTACTGATACAAGTTTCAATGAACTCGTCTGGTCTGTCACGACTAAAAAAACATTATCCAAAGTAAACCTTGATGGCGGAGTCTATTACTGGCACTTGCAGGGAATTGATTCCGTTGGGTTAGAAGGAAAACCAACTGCGACTCGTACCTTGACTATCAGGAAATATGATTATGACCGGGCACGACTCAATCTGTTTACCTACAACGAGGGGATCACGAATGTTGATGAACCGCAAGCGCTTCTCAGCGGAACTGCCGACCCGCATTCGATTGTCAAAATTAACGGTGAACGATTGTTTCTGCAACCGACCGGTGAATTTTCCCGGCAAACAAAATTGCTCGAAGGACGAAATACGTTCATCATCGAAGCGCGCGATTCCATCGGGTTTGAAAACAGTAAAACAGTCATTCTCAACTACACTCCCTCGCGACGGTTCGGTGTGACATTCGGATTTTCTCCTCTCGTTGTTCCCGATAAATACGAATCGTTCAACGTCGGTGCGATGCTATCGTTGAAACTTCCTCAACTCTTCAGCAGTGATAATAATTTCGGAATCAATCTTGCTGTCGCTGAGTTTATTGTGAAAAACACTGACACGTTTCAAATCAACAAGCAAACAAAACTTCGCGGCTTCGGACTTGCAGAACTTCTCCTGAGAATTGAACCGGACGAACCGAAAGGAATCGTTCCGCTCATGGAAATCACTTCCGGTGTTTTGGTTTGGCCCAATTACTATGGCGACAATTATACAATTGTTTCCGGGGGTTCGTATGTTGCAGGACTTGGACTCGGTTTACGTTCTAACGGTCCCTCGAAAGCATTCGGCGTGATAGGACATTATCGTTGGGTAACGAGCGACTACAAGCGATTCGACCCTGCCGCCGACAATATTTATCATGGAATGTTTGACCTTCAGTTAGAATATTATATCTATTGATTGAAGTTTCGGCAAACCGCACTTCTGTCAGACCGCCACATACCATGATAAAATTTAAACTCGCGTACAAAACATCGCTGACGTTAATACTTGTTACAATTATCCCGCTCATTTTTGTCGGTTTACTTGTTCTTGAAATTAATCAAACAGCGATGACGATTTTGACGAAAGAATATTTTCTTGGAATATCCGACGATGTTCTCCGTTCCGTTCATGGCTATGTGAATAACGGCACAACAACGCTTCGCTCAATCACGCGGCTGTTGGGAGACCCGTTTAAGGAAAGCACCGAAAAACTTCAATTGGTTGAATCTATCATTCAAACTTCATCTGGCGTTCAATTTGTTGCTTTTTATGATGAAAAAGGGAATTACCTTGATTTATTGAGACCGGCACAATACCGCATTCCAACGAACGTTCCCCGACAATTTCCCTTTGAACGGTTACCGAAAACCGATGTCGGAATCGGCTCGACGTTTCTTTCCAAAGAAGACGGCATCGTGTATATCGAACTGATGGCGACATGGATATCCAAAGACAAACTTGCGCATGAACGATTGCAAGGATACCTCCTCACTTATCTTCCGCTCGAAGAACTTTCCGGACTCGTGTTCGATATTTCACGACGGCGTTTTACAGGACAGCCGGACCAGGTTTATATTGTCAATGGTCGCGGGGAAATTATTGCTCACGCAAATCCCCTGTTCGTTCAGGAACAATTTTCAATCGCAAAATCAAAACTGTTTGAAAACGGCGGTTCTCAGGAACTCGGAACAATGATTTTAAAAAATGTCGCCTTCTCGAAAGAATATATCAACAAAGAAGAGAAGCACATGCTTGCATCATTTACGCCAATGCCGGATTTACAAATGGGAATTATTGTTGAACAACCGGTAGAACAGGCGTTTGTCTCCGTCTATTCGATGCGCGAAAAAATCATCATGTTTGTCGGTTTCAGTTTGCTCGGAGCGGCATTAGTCGGACTGTTTGTTTCGCGTGGCTTGACGCTCCCGATTAAAAAACTTTCGCTCGCCGCGCGCGAAATCGCCTCCGGTTCGTTCGGAAAAGAATTAGCAATTTCGTCGAGAGACGAAATAGGCGAACTTTCATCGGCGTTCAACACGATGTCTGCTGAATTAAGCAATCAGCGTGATTCGATTCTCAAAAAAACAAAAGAATTGGAATCCACGAACACAGCCTTAGAAGCCGAAGTCCTTGTCAGAAAAAAGGCGGAAGAAGAAATCAAACGCATCAATGAAAATTTGGAGCAACGCGTCCGCCAGAGAACCGTCGAACTGGAAACAACAAACGATGAATTGGAAACTCAAATTTCATTCAGGAAAAAGATTGAAATTGAGTTGGTGAAAGCGAAAGAACATGCCGAATCTGCCACGCGCGCGAAATCGGAATTTCTCGCTACGATGAGCCACGAAATCCGGACACCGATGAATGGCGTTATTGGAATGACGGACTTGCTGATGCAAAGCGCTCTCAATGAACAACAACGAGAATATGTTGACACGATTCGCGTCAGCGGCGATGCGCTCCTTACGGTCATCAATGATATTTTAGATTTTTCAAAAATTGAATCGGGCAAGATTGATTTACTCGAAGAACCGTTCGAGTTGAAAGCATGCATCGAGGAAGTGTTTGATTTACTCTCGACGAAAGCAAGCGAGAAGGATATTGAACTTTCGTATCTTGCACAAAACAATGTTCCCCAATTTATTTTTTCCGACAGGCATCGGCTTCGTCAGATTCTTATCAACCTTGTCAATAACGCCATCAAGTTCACAAACGAAGGTGAGATTACAGTATTAATCAAAGTCAAATCCTACTCGGATTCACACACACAAATTCAATTTGATATCAACGATACCGGTATTGGAATCCCGGAAGAAAAAATACCGTTACTCTTCCAACCGTTTACGCAAGTAGATTCTTCTGCAACGCGTCGCTACAGCGGAACCGGACTTGGTTTGGCAATCTGTTCACGGCTTACTCAGGTCATGGGAGGAACAACTTCCGTACAAAGCACCGTGGGAAAAGGTTCAACCTTCACGTTTACCATTTCTGTCAAGGAAGTTCCGAAGGATTCTGTTCAAATGAAACCGTATATGAAACGAAATCTCCCGGAGTTTCTGCATAAAAAAATTCTTCTGGTCGATGAAACAACGACAAGTCGTTTGATGCTCGACCAATTATGCAAACAATGGGGATTGATTCCCAAAACGGTTGAAACAGCGATCGAAGCGCTGGAAATCCTGAATCGCCACATGAAAATTGCAGTTGCTCTCGTCAACACAAATATTCGAACCGATGCAGGAATCCCATTGATTGACGAAATCAGGAAAACGTACGAGAAAATCACCCTTCCGATTATTGCAATAGGTGCGAATGTACAGGAGAGAGAAAAATTACTCTCTTCTTCCGAAACACTCTCCGGTATTCTTTCGAAACCGGTGAAACAATCGAATCTCTTTGAAACTCTCTACACTGTTCTCACCGGAAAAGAATCTGTATCGTTGAAGAGAGAACAAACTGTATCGGTTCCGCAAATCGGGAAAACGTATTCGCTGAACATTCTTGTCGCGGAAGATAGTCCCGTCAATCAAAAAGTGACTCAACATTTACTCGGAACGCTTGGTTTCACTGCCGACATTGCTTCAACCGGCAAAGAAGTTCTGACTCGGATGAAGGATAAATCGTACGACCTGATTTTTATGGATGTTGAAATGCCGGAGATGAATGGGTTTGAAACAACGCGTGCTATTCACGCTCTCCTACCGAAAGAAAAACGACCGAAAATCATTGCAGTGACAGCGTATGCAACCGTCAGTGACCGTGAAAAATGTCTTGCCGCCGGTATGGATGATTTTCTCACCAAACCTGTCCGGCTTGATGCGATGCAACAATCGTTACAAAAATGGGGAAATGTTCTTGTAGAGAAAAAAAGTATCCCGAAACCACCAACACAGAAATTACCGCAACATATGATTGACCAAAACACCGTCGCCATGTTCCGCTCGATGCAACCGGCGGGAAAACCTTCTCTCCTGAATGAATTGATTGATTTATATTTAGAACACTCCCCGGCACGTATTCTGGACGCGAGAACTGCATTTGAAGGAAGAGATGCAAAGTTACTGAAACATGCTGTTCACACGTTGAAGGGAAGTAGTCAAAACTTAGGTGCGGTACAAGTCGGAAAAATTTGCAAAGAGATAGAAGAACTTCTCAGCGCAAATGAATGGGAAAAAATCGAATACCGCCTGAATGATTTGGTTACAATATTTGATGCCTCTTGCAACGAACTTCAGAAGATTCGCTCCACCGAAAAACTAACACAATCAACCTGACCTCTGTTTTATCATACTTCGATATTATATCGTTTCACTAAACGATAGAGTGTTGCACGACCTAATTTTAATTTTCGGGATGCTTCAACCAAATTCCCATCGGTAATTTTCAAGGCATGACGAATTGCTTCCTCCTTGATTTTTTCAAACGGAACAATCATTTTCCCATCACCGAATAACGTACCGCTTCTCGTTTGCTGATATTCACTTTGCGCGAGAGCCTGCACTGCCATGGGCAATTCCTTTTCAGTAATAAGTTCATTATCAGCCAAAATAACCGCACGTTCAATCGCATGTTCAAGTTCGCGAACATTTCCGGGCCATGGATAATCATACATCAGTTTCAAGGCATCCCTCGAATATGTCAGTTCATTTTTTCCATGTTCTTTGACCGCTCGCTTGAGAAAATGTTCTGCAAGTACAAGAATGTCTGAACGCCGCTCCCGCAACGCCGGTAAAAAAATCGGGAATGAAGCCAACCTGAAATATAAATCCTCGCGAAATTCTTTTTGCTGAACTGCCTCATGCAAATCCTTGTTCGTTGCAGAAATAACCCGCACATCGGATTTCAAGACAGCCGTTCCTCCTACGCGTTCAAATTCTTTCATTTGAAGTACGCGCAATAATTTTGCTTGCAAACTCATATCCAGTTCACCAATCTCATCGAGGAAAAGAGTGCCATTATCTGCTAATTCAAACTTTCCAAGTTTTCTATTTACTGCACCGGTGAACGCGCCCCGTTCATGACCGAACAATTCGCTCTCCAATAAATCTTTCGGAATAGAAGCACAGTTGACAACGACAAACGGTTTATTTTTTCTGTTACCGTTGAAGTGAATCGCTCTGGCAATAAGTTCTTTCCCTGTGCCGCTTTCTCCCTGAATGAGTACAGAGACCGTCGTGTCTTTTACTTTGTGAACAAATTTGAAAACATCTTGCATCTTTCCATCGCTGGAAATAATGTTATCAAAATGCAAAACTTTTTCAATTGTTTGACGGAGACGAGAAACTTCGCGCGTCAGGTCGTGTGTCTGAATTGCATTCTTGATAGATGCTTCAAGACGCGGCATGTCAATCGGTTTACAAATGTAATCGCTCGCGCCGCGCTTTAATGTTTCGAGTGCAACACCAACATTCTCCTGTGCAGAAATCATAATTATCGGAAGTTCAGGATATTGTACCTTCACTTCGGCGAGAACTTCAACCCCGCTTTTTCCTGGCATCATAATATCTAACAAAACTATATCCGGCATTTCATGGAGATTCTCCAAGAAAGAGATTCCATCAGGATACGTCTGCGCTTCAAAACCCCAGTTTTCCGTCACAACTCTTTCTAAAAGACGACGAAGAGTCGGGTCATCTTCAACAATATAGACTAATCGTTTATTCATTTTTTTTTGAAATGAATATGCAGAACATTGTGACAAAATACAAGAAAAAGTCTCACTTTGAGCAGGTATCTCATATCGATACAAAACCAGAATGCAAGCCATTAAAATCAGAGCATATTCAACGATTTTCTATGGCATTGAAATTGTCATTTTACATGTTGCACTGTTTTTAATAAAATAAAAAGTAAACACATGCCAATATCATCATACGCGGTCCTTATTGTTGAAGATGAACCAACGTTTCGACGGTTCTTAGAATTTCAACTTCGAAATTCAGAACGATTTCATTTCGAAATCATGTTTGCCGCTTCGGCTGAAGCAGGTCTTGCTCTGCTTGAAGAGCATACGTTTGATTTTATTTTGCTTGATTATTTCCTCCCCGGCATGAACGGTGAAATGTTTCTCAAACAATTAGACAGAAAAAAAATCACATCCGGCATCATCTGTATTTCTGAAAACAAGGAATACAAGATTGCCGTTGATTTATTGAAAGCCGGAGCCGATGATTACATCTCTAAATCGGATTTGTTATCACCGTATATGTTGGAAAAAACCATTGTTTCGGTCTCTCAGAAAAAAGAGTTTCGTTTAAAAAATTCGGAACTTGAAATAAGCGCACAACGACTTGATGCAATTCAAACAATCATTCACACGATTGACCACGAATTAAATAATCCGTTGGCTATCATCAAACTTTGCTCTGACATCATTAACTCATCGCATCCACTTCGAACGGATGATTATAAAGATTTAACTCAACGTATTCTTACAAGTATGGAACGCGTGACACAGGTTATTCATAAACTAAATCGATTCGATGCAGAAGCAGTGAACAACAATATTATGGGACCAAAAATCTACGCGTTACCTGAAGTCGCTTAGATAGTCAAGTGTTGGGGAACTCACGCACCAACTGTGTGGATTGGTGCTTGAGAATCATAGAGAGCCTTCGTACCAGCCGAAGGCTCTCTGTGTAGGGTTATCTTACCATCGTATTCATCTTTTCCTGCCATGTTCAAAGCTCAAATTCAGTCAAAAAAAAATTTGCCGGGAGAGATGTTTTTATTTCTTTATTTAGTTTCGGAATTGTAAATTACGCAGGTTTTCCTGTTTACCATTGACTGAAAACTTCTAATTTTGATGAATATTCATTGGTTAAGCGATTTTCACTTTTCAATCACAATATAATTACACAGGTAATTTGAACATGACTAAATATTTTACTCTTCTTTCAGTATTTTTTTTATTAACGACTATTCCACTCATCGCCCAAATTGAGAAATCGGGATTGAGCGCCGGACTTGATTACGGTGGAATTTATGGCTCCACAGAATTTGAGGAGGAGTTACGATTCCAAGGAAGAACATTCCTCCGCTACGGACTATCCCCGCAATTTCATCTTGAACTTGGCGGCGGGATGGGAAGAATCTCCGGCAGTGAATTCAGCACATTTCTCATGCCGATTGATGCCCGACTCCTTGTTCACCCGCTTGATTTTGAACGTTGGTATCCGTATGCATATGCAGGGTATGGAACAACTCGATACGTAGTTGATGAAGTTCCGAACAATGCTGATAAAAACAGAAAAACCGATGGGTGGGCAGGCAACTTACCATTCGGTGTAGGGTTGGTTTATTACATCACGGATAACGTAGCGTTCGATGCGAACGTCGGATATAATTTAACTTCAACAGACAATTTCGATGTAACGGAAACAGATTCTAAAAACGATAACTACCTTGGCTTTCTCCTCGGTTTGATGACTACAATTGAAAGCGGTTCTGCAGACGCAGATGGCGACGGTTTAACGAACGACCAGGAAAAAGAATTAGGTACAGACAAAAGAAATCCCGACACCGATGGTGATGGTTTGAAAGACGGTGAAGAAGTCAATAACTATCAGACAGACCCGAAGAAAGCAGATACGGATAACGATATTTTATCTGATGCGGACGAAGCGAAGAAGTATTCCACCAATCCGAACAAAGCGGATTCGGATGAAGATGGATTAAACGATGCTGATGAAATTTCAAAACACAATACCGAACCGACAAAAGCAGATACCGATGGGGATGGATTGAATGATGGTGACGAACTCAACAAACATAAAACAAATCCGAAAAAAGCCGATAGCGATGCTGACGGACTTTCAGATAACGATGAATTATCGAAGCATAACACAAATCCGCTCGTCGCTGATTCGGACAACGGAACTGTGAACGACGGTACGGAAGTAGGACGAGGAACGAATCCGTTGGAGGCAAAGGATGATATTCCAAAAGAGACCATCAAAATTGAAAAAGGACAAAACCTCGTGTTAGAAGGAATAATTTTCCAAACAGCGAGCGCTGATATTTCCCCTGAGTCTGAAAAAGCACTGGAGAAAGCGTACAACACATTCATGGAAAATCCTGAACTCGAAGTTGAAATCCAGGGACACACAGATAATGTCGGAAGCAGAACCAAGAACATGAAACTTTCCGAAGAACGCGCGGAATCTGTAAAGGCATACTTGGTCAACAAAGGAATTTCGGCAAACCGCATTACAACAAAAGGATTCGGTTCAAAGAATCCAATAGCAGACAACAAAACGGATGAAGGTCGGCAGAAAAATCGCCGCATAGAATTCTTCCGCACAAAATAACTTTTCATTTCGAGTGCCTGTGCCTTCCGCACAGGCACTCTCCTTTTTATTTCAACTCTAACCACATTTTTTTAGGAACAAAGCATGAAGGTTATCTCATTATTTTTTTTCTTATTTCTCACAACTATCGTTGTCGCACAAACAGATAGTGTTCAAACAACAAAATGGAAACACAGTCTCGTTTCGGGTTTGAATTTGACGCAAGTAGCGCTCACGGATTGGGCTCAAGGCGGGGAAAACGCTCTCGCGTGGACTATAGTTATTGATGGAAAATCTTCCCGTGAAGGAGATGAAATTGTTTGGGCAAACACCTATAAATTAGCGTTCGGCCAAACAAGACTTGGGTCTCAGGGCATTCGAAAAACAGAAGATAAAATTGATTTCGAATCCATCGTTACGTATAAACTTGGAACGTTTATTAATCCCTATGGCGCGACAACGGTAAAATCACAATTCGCTCCCGGGTATATCTACGATAACATGGGAAGTGATTCGTTAGTCTCTCAATTTTTCGACCCCGGCTACCTAACGCAAAGTTTTGGCGTTGGTTACCAACCTATCACCGAACTCAAAACTCGATTTGGTGTAGCGCTCAGAGAAATTATTACATCAAATTACAATCAATACTCTGACGATCCGACAACAACAACCGAGATTGAAAAAACTCGAATTGAGGGTGGACTTGAATTGGTTACGGATATTTCATGGCAATTAGAAGAGAATCTTCTTTTCACTTCAAAGATAGAATTCTTCTCCCCCTTGAAATCGTTCGATGAAACTGTCTTACGAGCGGATAATTCTATTACCGCAAAGGTAAGTAAATACATAAGTGCGAACCTCAATCTTCAACTGCTCAACGACAAGAAAGTCTCGCCACGCACACAATTCAAAGAAACGATTGCTCTGGGTTTAAGTTACACATTTTTCTAACATCTCATCACAAGGAATATTCACATGCTCAAAGAATTTATTGATTTTTTAAAACAGTACGGCGTTGTCGGTCTTGCAATTGCAGTTATTATCGGTGGCAAACTGAACTCCTTAATTACATCAACAGTTGACGGACTCCTGATGCCGTTTGTGACCTTCTTTATTCCCGGCGGTGCATGGAGAACCGCCACGCTTGATATTGGTCCATTCCATTTTCTCCTCGGTCCTTTTTTCGGCGCTTTGATTGATTTTGTTATCGTCGCGTTCATGGTGTTTTACTTTGCGAAGAAGGTTCTGCGGGAAGAGAAAGTCGGCAAGAAGTAATCTTTTTTTTACAGCACAAAAGAGACTGTCAATTAATATTCTTATCAATTGACAGTCTCTTTTTTTTATAGTGTGTCAAACATAGGATACAGGGTAGTTCCAAAAACCCTATTTTCTTTGCGCCACTTTGCGTATTCTTTGTGTGCTTTGCGGTTAAACATTTTATTGAAGTTTTTGGAACTACCCTACAATTAATTTTCGGATACTGATGGTTATGTTGCTATTCTTTTTGTCGCCCAACAATCCGGATACACTCATTTTTCTTTTTGATTTACTATCAAGGTAAAAGAATAATTGAGACAACAACTGTCACAATTAATTCCATTTCTTTTTTGTAGATTAGCACTATCTCATTGTCAATTATTATAGTACTTCATGCAGCGTAAAATATTATTCAACCTTATAGCCACCCTTTTTCTCGTTTTCACATTTGTCCATGCACAGGCATGGAAAGAAAAACCGGGAACGAACGAACGGAATCTTTATTCACTTCAACAAGCATTCAATCAATACTGGGAAGGAAAAGATACCAAAGCAAAAGGAAAAGGCTGGAAACAGTTCAAACGGTGGGAGTGGTTCTGGCAACAACGTGTTGACGAAAACGGTGATTTACCCGCCTCCGATATTCTTTATCAAAGAATGAAGGAGTATAGTGCTCAATATTCATCACAAGATGTGAACGCGGCTGGATGGACACTTATCGGTCCATCGGTAGTTCCATCGAGCGGCGGTGGCGCGGGACGCGTGAATTGCGTCGCCGTAAATCCGTCAAACACGAATATGATATTTGCCGGTTCTGCCTCCGGTGGATTGTGGAAATCAACAAACGGCGGCACAACGTGGACATCAAACACTGATGCACTCGCTTCGCTTGGCGTCACGGCTATCGTGTTCGACCCGAACGATTCGAACATTATGTATATGGCAACCGGCGATGCGGATGCGGGTGATACGTACAGCATCGGTGTGTTGAAATCGGTTGATGGTGGAACTACATGGTCAACGACAGGATTGAATTACTCGACATCATCAACAGCAACAATTCGGGCTCTCGTTGCTCATCCAACCAATTCAAACATTTTACTTGCAACAACGAACAGTGGAATCTACAGGACAACGAATGCTGGTACGAACTGGTCGTTGGTTTCATCGGGAACCTCTCGTGACCTTGAAGTGAATAAAACTGACCCGACAGTTTGGTATGCAACGAAAAACAATTCCGGTGTTTACAAATCAATAGATGGCGGCGCAACTTTTTCTCTGTTATCCGGCGTCGGGTTGCCTGCAAGTCCTCCCGGAAGAATCGGGATTGCCGTTGCGGCTTCTTCTCCTTCAACAGTGTATGCTTTGTATGTGAATGCAACAGATGGATTTTATGGTTTGTATAAGACAACAAACGCGGGTGCAAGTTGGTCGTTACAATCAAACACGCCGAATATCCTTTCGTGGGACGGAACAGGAAGCGACGGACAGGGCTGGTATGATTTAGTGCTTGATGTTGACCCGACAAATGCGGCAGTGGTGTATGTTGGTGGCGTGAACATGTATAAATCAACAACGAGTGGAACTTCGTGGACAAAAATTACACATTGGTATTCCGGCGCAGGGTATCCGTATATACATGCAGACCAACACGGGATGACATTTCACCCGACCAACAATGCAACATTGTTTGTCGGCAACGATGGCGGCGTGTTCAAATCAACGAACAGCGGTTCATCATGGAGCGATATCAGTAGTGGACTTGCCATCACACAATTTTATCGTCTCGGCGTTTCACAAACAAACGTGAACAGAATTTTCGGTGGTACACAAGATAACGGAACAAATCGTGTGCTAAACGGCGCGTGGGAACAAATTCTCGGCGGCGATGGAATGGAATCTCTGATTGATTACTCCGACGAGAATATCGGTTACGCAGAATTGTACTACGGAGATATTTACCGGACGACAAACGGAGGTAATTCCTTTTCATATATTTCAGGCGGGCTTGGAGAAAGCGGTGGTTGGGTTACTCCGTACATTATCAATCCTATCAACCCGAAATCAATTTATGTCGGAACGACGAAAGTATATAAATCAACTAATCGCGGAACCAACTGGGCCGCTATCAGCGGAGCATTAAGCGGAGGAACACTTGCCTCAATAGCTATTGCAAAGTCCGATACGAACACCATCTACGCCGGAGATTATTCATGGATTTACCGAACAACGAACGGTGGAAGTTCGTGGACAAATATTACGAGTGGACTCCCATCCGCATCAAAAACATATATCGCTGTTCACCCCAATAATAAAGATATTGCGTTTGTTACAATCTCCGGTTATGGAAGTTCGAAAGTCTATAAAACAACCAACGGAGGAAGTTCATGGACAAGTATCTCTTCCGGATTGCCGAGCATTCCTACAAATTGCATCGTGATTCATCCGACATCTACTGATAATATGTTTGTCGGAACAGATGTGGGCGTCTATAGCACAACGAACGGCGGGACTTCATGGTCACCCTTCTCACTCGGTTTGCCGAATGTTGTAGTGAACGAATTGGAATTCCATACTGCTTCGAACAAACTCCGTGCAGCAACATACGGAAGAGGTTTTTGGGAAACCTCGATGGGTTCGGGAACGGGTAGCATTTACGGCACTGCCTTCTTCGATGCAAACAATAACGGAACAAATGACGCGGGCGATGTTGCACTGAGCAATTGGACAATCAATCTCACCGGCGACAGTACAGCAACTGCAACAACCGATGCCAGCGGGAACTATGTTTTCGCAAACATCAAAGACGGGCAATTCACTGTTACAGTCGAACAACAGCCGGGATGGACATTAAAGACTCCGGTAAGCGGAAATTATCAGTTAACCATCACGGACGGAACAACGCACGGCGGGAAAAATTTCGTGAATTACATTCCGGGAATTTATGAAAACTTCGACGGCGCATTATTTCCACCATCAGGTTGGACAGCGCGAACCGTTCTCGGCGATTCGGGATGGAGAAAAACATCGGTAACTCCGAGAAGCGGAAGCGTTGCTGCGTTCAACCGGTATCAAACCGCCGGATTAACCGGAAGAAAAATGCTCATCTCGAAAAAGTTTTCGCTCGGTTATGTCGGGACGAAAGAAGTGCGTTTTTATGTACGACGCGAATTTATACAGGATAGACAACCCGACACACTCTATATCAAACTTTCTCAGACCGACAGTATCTCTACAAGTTTTACTAATACATTGTACGCATGTTACTCCGGCGATACAACACTCGGCGACCCGAATGTTTATTCGACAACCTACAAGCAGTTTGTTGTTTCGTTGAATGATTACACCGGTCCCTCCTTCCTCGCGTTTGAGCATCAGGATAACAATGGACAATCACTTTATCTTGACGATATAATGATTAATGTCGGCTCGGTTGACCCTGTCTTCTCCGCCACCCCCGATTCGCTGGCGTTTGGATTGGTGAATGTCAACACAACAAAACGGGACAGTATTACTGTAACCAATCTCGGCTCATCAACGATGTCTATTACGTCTGTAAGTTCGAGTAACAATCAATTCCTCGTAACTCCGCTCAATGGTTCTATCGCTTCGTTATCATCGAAGAAATTTTACATCACGTTTTATCCGACCACAGGCGGAGCGAAAACCGGGAATATTATTTTTACCAGTAATTCGATATCGGTCAAAGATACGATTCGCGTTGATGGGACCGGAGCGTTGCCGCAATTCTCAATTGATTCCTCTACGAGTTCGTTCGGCAACGTAACTGTCGGGCATACAGCGTACGATACATTGACGGTGACAAATACCGGGACTGCAACTTTGAACATTACTAATGTTTCAACAAGCAATGTGAGGTTCCTGATTTCACCAACGACTGCGACACTCGCGCCTTCCGCTTCACAACTGTTTATTGTTGCATTCACGCCGACTTCAACCGGCGCTCAGAGTTCAAGCATATACTTCGCTTCCAATTCGCCCGGCTCTCAGCATTTAGTAACAGCAAGCGGGACAGGCGTTTCTCCCGGATTCAATGCCTCTCCCTCAAGTCTCTCATTCAGTAAATTATTAGTGAGTGAATCAGCAATCGACAGTGTCACCGTATCAAATTTCGGTGATGCGGAGTTGAGTATTTCGTCTGTTATTTCGAACGATGGACAATTTACTGTAGAACCGGCAAGCGGTGTCATTGCTTCATCGGGAAGTCTGGTATTCACGATTACGTTTACTCCAACATCCATCGGATTGACCAATACGGCGCTCATCTTCACACACGATGCAATAACTTCTCCCGATACAGTTTTCCTGAGCGGGCGCGGCGCTGACACCGTAAAGTTCCGCACGTTCAGCGTCGATACAGCGCTCGCGGCAAAGGCGAACAAAATAAAAGTGTTGGCAGGCAAACCTGCTGTTCTTCCCAATGTTGCTAATTGGCGCGATTCAGTTGTCTACCGGTACGATAAAAGAAAAGGAGTCTATCTCGGATTACCGCAAACCGGTAGCGCGGCGATGCGGTACGGCTGGATGCGCTTCGGGCGCGGTACGGATGTAGGAAAGTTTTACAAAACGATACACACAAACATCGCGTACAACGCACCGTTCGACACGGTTCGAAAAGAAGGTTCAAGCAAAAAGAAACGGTTTATCCGAGAACTGCGGCCAACATCGGAAGCATACACGAATCCGCTTGCACAGGCATTTGCAGTCTTTAAACTGAATTTGTATTCGAGCAAGTTAGGCATTACCCCGAAAGGATTGGATTCGCTCGTCTATGTTTCAGAAGGAAGTGAATGGGATGGAATGACATTGACACAAATCGCGAATCGTGTTGATTCTGTGTTGACGAAATATCTTGAGGTACCTTTACCCGGCGGAACGTACGCGACAGCAGGAATCGCTGAACTGGAAGAGTTACGTTCACTGCTTAACGAAGTGAACGATGCGTTCTACTCCCCGATTGCTTTCATAAACGGCGACTCGGTCGTAACGGGACAGGGATTACGTTTTGCCGGCATGATCGGTTTGGAGACAATTCCCTTCCTTGATAAATCATACGCCGCTTCGATGGAGGCATTGAATTCATTTACCGAAATGTCGTTCGAGCCAACCTCGTTTGAATTGTACCAGAACTACCCGAATCCGTTCAACCCGACGACGAATTTCGGATTCCGAATTTCGGATTTCGGATTGGTTACATTGAAAGTGTTTAATCTTCTCGGACAAGAAGTCGCTACGCTATTGAGCCAAGCCGCGATGGATGCAGGCGAGTATGAAATTGAGTTCGATGCATCATCGCTTTCGAGCGGAGTGTATTTCTATCAACTGCGTGCAGAAAGCATGGAAAGAACGGAGACGTTCTTTGAAACAAAGAAACTTCTTCTGCTTCGGTAAATCGTTCATTGGTTAACGAGTGATTGGTGAGTTGTGGAGTGATGGAGTAGAATATCAGCACTTTTACCATCAGTTGAACCTTACGACAATGGATTTGAGAAAGCCGATACTTAAAAAAGTGTCGGCTTCTTTTTTCTTCTCAAATCCACATCACATATCTCAAAACGCACATCGGGAAATAATTCCCCTTTGCTTTTGTAGGCTTTTCTTCCTATCTTTTCCCGCTTTAATTACATTATTTCTGCAACATTGTTCTATTCTAAGGAGTTTTAATGGCTTCAACATCAGATTTTTTCCCGGGTATGTGTATTAAAATGGATGGCAACATCTGGACGATAGTAGAGTTCCAGCATGTCAATCCGGGAAACTGGCGGGCGTTTGTCCGCGCTAAAATGAAAAATATCAAATCAGGAAAAGTGGTCGAAATCCGTTTCCGCGCCGGCGAAGCGGTGGAACAGATTCGCGTCGAAAACCGGGAATTTCAATTTCTCTATGCCGATGGTTCGGGATTTAATTTTATGGACCAGGAAACATATGACCAGATGTCGGTTGACAAAGAGTTGGTCGGCGATGGGGCACAATTTCTGAAAGAGGGAGCGATGGTAAAAATGTTGATGGACGGAATGAATGTTCTCTCCGTGGATATTCCTTTATCGGTAGTGTTGAAGGTTGTGGAAACAGAACCGGGAGTGAAAGGCGATACGGCGACCGGAGCGCAAAAGCGCGCAAAGGTAGAAACCGGAGCGATGGTCAATGTGCCGCTCTTTATCAACGAGGGTGATTTATTAAAAATAGATACACGCACGGGGGATTATCTCGAACGAGTAAAAAATTAACCAACCAACTACAGGTGAGAACATGGATATCAATTATGTGAAGAAATTAGTCCGTTTGCTCGAACAAAGCACAGTGGACGAACTGCTCATAGAAGAAGAGGGGACGAAAATCAGGATAGCGAAGAACGCGCCGCAGATAGTTCAGACCTCACCTGCTTCCGTTCCGATGCCGGTACCACAGCCGCCGGTTGTTGCAAGCGTTGAAATGCCGAAAGCCGAAGCAACGCCTCAAGCAAAACCTGGGGCGACGTATCACGAAGTCAAATCTCCTATGGTCGGTACATTCTATCGTTCACCTGCACCGGATGCCGACCCGTATGTTGAAGTCGGAACAATGGTACAAAAAGGAAGCGTTCTTTGTATCATCGAAGCAATGAAACTCATGAACGAGATCGAGTCGGATGTTTCTGGCCGTATTGTCAAAATTATTGTTGATAATGCACAACCGGTTGAATTTAATCAGCCATTGTTCCTTATCGAACCCGCGTGATGGTGATTAGTGATTAGTGATTGGTGATTAGTGATTGTTGACTGTGAATTCACAAATGACTAATGACTAATGACTAATGACCATTGACAATACTATTCCGACCTATTAAAAAATACAGTAAGTGATGTTTAAAAAAATCCTGATTGCGAACCGAGGAGAAATTGCTCTCCGTGTCATTCGTGTGTGCCGAGAACTTGGAATTAAGACGGTTGCCGTGTATTCCGAAGCAGACCGCGATTCGCTTCACGTCAAGTTTGCCGATGAAGCAATTTGCATCGGACCGCCGCAAAGTAAGGAGAGTTATCTTAATATGGCACGAATAATTTCTGCCGCTGAGATTACGAACGCTGAAGCAATTCATCCCGGCTACGGATTCCTTGCTGAGAATTCCCAGTTTGCGGAGATTTGTCAGGCACAAGGATTAAAATTTATCGGACCATCACCCGAAGCAATTATCGCAATGGGAGATAAATCATCGGCGAAAGAGACCATGCGGAAAGCCGGTGTGCCGGTCGTTCCGGGAAGTGATGGAATTATCCGCGACATCAACGAAGCGAAAGAAATTGCAGACGGAATCGGTTACCCGGTGATGATTAAGGCAACTGCGGGCGGCGGCGGAAAAGGAATGAGAATCGTTCGTGAAGCGAGCGAGTTTGAAAAAGCATTTCAAATGGCAAGCGGCGAAGCGGGTTCGGCATTCGGCAATGCTGACGTGTATATAGAAAAGTTTGTCGAGCAACCGCGCCACATTGAGATACAAGTGTTCGGCGACCAATATGGAAATGCAATTCACCTGAATGAACGCGATTGTTCCGTTCAGCGACGTCATCAAAAACTGATTGAAGAAAGTCCCTCACCGATTGTTACTCCGGAATTACGCGAGAAAATGGGCGTAGCGGCAGTGAAAGGCGCGAAGAGTGTAAATTACGAAGGCGCGGGCACCGTCGAATTTTTAGTTGATAAGAACCGGAATTTCTACTTTATGGAGATGAACACACGAATTCAGGTTGAGCATCCGGTGACGGAAATGGTGACAGGGATGGATTTAATCAAGATGCAGATTGAGATTGCGGCAGGCGCGCGCTTACGGAAAAAAGCATATAAACCTCTGGGACATGCCATTGAGTGTCGCATCAATGCGGAAGATTCTGAAAACGATTTTCGTCCGTCTCCCGGTGAGATTAAAAGTTTTCATCTTCCCGGCGGCTATGGCGTTCGCGTTGATACACATTGCTACACGGGTTACCGGATTCCTCCGTACTACGATTCATTACTCGCCAAATTGATTGTGTACGCGCCAACCCGTGAAGAGGCAATCCAAAAAGCATCGAGCGCACTGGAAGAATTTACCGTCGAGGGAATTCACACCACAGTTCCATTTCACCGGAAGGTAATGAATGATGACGTGTTCAAAAAGTCGGATTACGACACGAGTTATATTGAAAAGAGTGATAAATTTAAAAAGTAACAATAACCATTGGTGATGAAATGAATTTTCCTGAACAACTGAAATACACGAGTGAACATGAATGGATTCGCATCGAAGGAAATATCGGTGTTGTCGGAATAACGGAATATGCGCAGGGTGAACTTGGCGACGTGGTGTTTGTCGAACTGCCTGCAGTTGGAAAACAGTTCAAACGCGGTGATGCGTTTGGGACAGTCGAAGCGGTAAAAGCAGTCTCCGATTTGTTCGCTCCAATTTCCGGCGAAGTGGTCGAGGTGAATCCTCAACTTGAAAAGACTCCCGAACTTGTCAACAAAGAACCATACGAAGGAGGATGGATGCTCAAACTGAGCATTGCCGACTCCGGCGAACTCGGCTCACTGTTGACTGCTCAACAATATCGAGAGCAGATAGGTAAATAGTTTTTGGAAGAAATTCCGTTTCACGTGTGAGACGGAATTTTTTTTGACCTGATTTTTTGAAATCCCTGAAGAGTATATGTCCATACAATTATCCCCGAACGAACAATTTTCCCAACGACACATCGGACCCGATGAAGAAGAAATCAAACAGATGCTTGAAACAGTCGGCGCATCGTCGCTCGATGAGTTTGTTCAGAGCGTCATTCCTCAGAACTTAAGAACGAACTCTCCACTCAATTTCCCATCGGCAAGCGAATCAGTAACGCTTGCAGAACTGCGGACAATCGCTTCGAAGAACAACGTGTATCGTTCGTTGCTCGGCATGGGATACAATGACACAATTACGCCCGCGGTCATTCAGCGAAACATTCTTGAGAATCCCGGATGGTACACTGCATACACACCCTATCAGGCAGAAATCGCGCAGGGACGGATGGAAGCGTTGCTCAATTTCCAGACGATGCTCATTGATTTAACCGGGCTTCCTGTTGCCAATGCATCATTGCTTGATGAAGCAACTTCCGCCGCAGAAGCGATGCTGATGATGTTCAACATCAAGGGGAAAGCGGGAAAGAATACGTTCTTTGTTTCAGATGATTGCCATCCTCAAACAATCGCCGTCGTACTCACACGTGCGAAGCCGTTGAATATTCATGTCGTTGTCGGAACATGGCAAAAAATGATGTTTACCGAAGAGATGTTCGGAGCGTTGTTACAATATCCGGCAAGCGATGGCGCTGTGTATGACTATCGTTCGTTCATCGAGAAGGCACACACCGTTGGCGCGATGGTTGCAGTTGCGGCAGATTTGTTAGGGCTTGCTTTGCTCACTCCGCCCGGAGAATTTGGCGCGGACATTGCGCTCGGCAACACTCAACGATTCGGCGTTCCCCTTGGCTACGGCGGACCACATGCCGCATTCTTTGCAACAAAAGATGAATTCAAACGAAATGTTCCGGGAAGAATTATCGGCGTCTCGATTGATTCACAGGGAAATCCGGCGTTGCGCATGGCGCTGCAAACACGCGAGCAACACATTCGCCGCGAGAAAGCGACATCGAACATTTGCACGTCGCAGGTATTGCTTGCAATTATGGCAAGCATGTACGCCGTCTATCATGGACCGGATGGAATCAAGGCAATTGCCGAGCAGGTTCACAATCTGACAAAAATTCTTGCTCGTGGGTTGAAGAAATTAGGATACACGATTGTTCATGATGATTACTTCGACACAATCAGAATTCAATCAAGCAAAGAAACGCAACAACGATTGAAGCACGCGGCCGAATCGAAGCGCATCAACCTGAGATATTTTGAAGATGGTTCACTCAGTGTTTCGTTCGATGAAGTGACTACGACGGAAGAAGTGGAAACGCTTTGGAGTATTTTTGCTGAAGGAAGTCACCAGCCGTTCGCGTTGAATGAAATTGCAAAATCAGAAAAACACGGTTACGTTGGGTTGATGAAGCGAACATCAAACTACCTGCAACATCCTGTCTTCAACTCGCATCATTCGGAAACGGAAATGTTGCGCTATATCCGTTCACTTGAAGCAAAAGATTTGTCACTCACAACGAGTATGATTCCGCTCGGCTCCTGCACGATGAAATTGAACGCGACGACAGAACTGATGCCGATTACGTGGAAAGAGTTTGGCGGTCTGCATCCGTTCGTTCCTCTTGAACAAGCGCAGGGCTATCAGGAATTATTCAGGCAACTTGAAGGAATGTTGAAGAAGATTACCGGCTTTGCTGCTGTTTCGCTTCAACCAAACTCCGGTGCGCAGGGAGAATACACGGGATTGTTAGTCATCAAAGCATTTCATGAATCGCGCGGAGAAGGACACAGGAATATTTGTTTGATTCCGACATCGGCACACGGAACAAATCCCGCAAGCGCGGTGATGGCGGGAATGAATATCGTTCTCGTTCGATGTGAGGAGAATGGGAATGTTGACATCAACGATTTGGAAGCGAAAGCAAAACAACATTCCGCCAATCTTGCCGCGTTCATGATAACATATCCTTCAACACATGGAGTGTTTGAAGAAGGCATCAAGGAAATGTGTGCAATCATTCATCGCAATGGGGGACAAGTCTATATGGATGGCGCGAACCTGAACGCGCAGGTTGGATTTTGCAAACCACAGGAACTTGGCGCGGATGTTTGTCATATCAACCTCCATAAAACATTTTCTATTCCGCACGGCGGCGGCGGACCCGGAATGGGACCGATTGCCGTAGCGCAACATCTTGCAGAATTTCTTCCTTCGCATCCTGTTATTCCTTGCGGCGGTACAAAAACGCTCGGCACTGTTTCTGCAGCGCCGTGGGGAAGTCCGAGTATTCTCCCGATTTCGTGGGCGTACATCCGCATGATGGACTCTGAAGGATTGAAGAAAGCGACACAGGTTGCAATGCTGAATGCAAACTACATGGCAAAGAAATTGGAATCTTCATTCCCGATTTTATATACAGGCATAAACGGGCGTGTTGCGCACGAATTTATTCTCGACACGAGAGTCATCAAAGAACAAAGCGGAGTCGAAGCGGAAGACATTTCAAAGCGGTTGATGGATTATGGCTTCCACGCGCCGACAGTTTCGTTCCCCGTTCCCGGCACATTAATGATTGAACCGACGGAAAGCGAATCGAAGGAGGAACTTGACCGTTACTGTGACGCGCTGATTTCCATCCGGAAAGAAATTGAAGAAATCATTCAAGGCAAGTACGATAAAACAAACAACGTGTTAAAGAATGCACCGCACACCGCAGCAATGGTTGTGAGTGATGAATGGAAGTTTCCGTACTCTCGCGAGAAAGCCGTCTTTCCATCAACTCACACAAAAAGAAATAAATTCTGGATTGCGGTTGGGAGAATTAACAACGCGTATGGAGATAGAAATCTTGTCTGCTCGTGCCCGCCGATTGAATCATATTCAAGTCAATAATTGAATTGTAGGGAGGCAATTTGGACTGTTGACAATCAGGATTGGATTCGGTAAATTGGTTCCCATCATGGTCGCTCCTATTCTCATTGATATTCAGAACAAAGGTAGAATTGTTGCCCACGTTCTTTTTCTTTGCCTGTTTTGTTCCTGGCAAACCTTTGCACAAAGCAACTCTCCCACTCTCACACTTCTCTCCCTCTCCGCTCACCCCGATGATGAAGACGGTGCAACCCTCGCGTATTATTCAAAAATAAAAGGTGTGAAAACATACAGCATCTTTTTCACACGCGGTGAGGGAGGACAAAATGAAATCGGCTCGGAGTTGGGAGAAGAGTTAGGAGTGTTACGAACGAAAGAAACGCTTGAGGCTGTAAAAATTATCGAAAGCGATGTTTTCTTTCTTGGTTTCCCAGATTTCGGATTTTCCAAAACTGCTAAAGAAACTTTTTCGATGTGGAGAAGCAAAGATAGCGTACTGGCACGACTTGTCTATCTTATTCGAGCATTGAAACCTGATGTTATCATAACGAACCATGATACGATTACAACCAAGCCGAACCGTCAACATGGCAATCACCAGGTGGTTGGAATCTCCGCGTATGAAGCATTTGAAAAAGCGGCCGACCCTCTGTTTCATCCGGAGCAGTTGAACGATGATGTCACCCTCTGGCAAGCGAAAAAATTATTTTTCAGATTTCTGAATCGCGGAAATGCCCCAACCGATTCATTGGTAACAATTGATGTCAGTGAACGCAATGCAACCGGAGAAACCATTGAGCAGATTGCGTTGAACTCACTCAACAAGCATCGCTCACAAGGGATGGACAAGATTACACTTGACTCAATGTCACCGTTTTTCCGTCAGCACAAGTATTATCTTGTCCGGGAAGAAGAACGATTTCCTTTTGATTCTTTGGATTTATTTTCAGGGATATCATCAACGAAAAAACAAATTCCTCCACTCACTCAATTTCCGTTTCCTCAGATACAGCTTCCTGAAATCAAACCAAGAACAACAAATGAAGTTACAGCGCAACATGCAGAACATATTGTTGTCGGATTAGTAAAGACGTATGACAATAGTGTAGAGCAAACACTTTCGTTGTTCAACATCAACTACGAGTTGCTTGATTCAAATCATCTTGCCTCTGATGATTTGAGTAAGTACTCTGTTATCCTGCTTGATTTGCGAACATACGAGTACCGTCCGGATGCCGTCGTTTACAACAACCGATTGCTTTCGTACGTCAACGACGGAGGAAATCTGATTTGCTTCTATCATAAACCAAACGATTGGAACGGAAAGAATTTCGCTCCCTATCCGATTACGCTGACAAGTGAACGTGTTACTGAAGAAAATGCTGTTGTCTCCATCCTCAAGCCTGAGCATGAAGTATTCAATTCACCTAATAAGATATCTGAGAGTGATTGTAGCGGATGGACTCAGGAGCGAAACATTTATCTCCCGAGCGATGACACAACAAAAACATCTTCACGCTACGAACGTTTACTTTCAATGAGCGATACAGAGGAACAACAACCTTCAACATCTCTCCTGTTTGCCCGATATGGAAAAGGAACGTACACGTATTGCTCGCTTGCGTTGTACCGTCAGTTACGAAACATGAATGAAGGCGCCATGAAATTGTTCTTCAACCTTCTTTCACTTCAAAAAGGAAAGTAAATACTTCGCGACCTTAGCGTCTCCTTCGTGTACTTTGTCTACGACCCGTTGGGCGGTTAAAAAATCCTTACCGCTAAGTACGCGAAAGAAGACGCGAAGCACACAAAGAAAATCATGACTCAACAACAGGAAACAGAAAAACATCAACTCATCCGCGGTGTAACGCTTCCAAGCGCAACCGCGCTGAACATGATTGACATGATTGGCGTCGGACCGTTCATTACCATTCCGCTTATCATCGCGGCGATGGGCGGACCGCAAGCGATGCTCGGCTGGATTGTCGGCGCGTTGCTTGTTATTTGCGACGGACTTGTCTGGGCGGAACTTGGCGCGGCAATGCCGAATTCCGGCGGCTCGTACCGCTACCTGAAAGAAATCTACAATCCCGACAAAGGGGGCAAACTAATGTCGTTCCTGTTTATCTGGCAACTAACATTCAGTGCGCCGCTTTCGATTGCATCCGGTTGCATCGGACTTTCGCTGTACGCAAGTTATCTCTTTCCATCGCTCGGCACAACGCTCTTTCAGCACGATATTGAACTTGCTCTTCCGCTTCTGAGTTTGTTCAAATTCAGCATCGTTCTTTCTCCCGGAACGTTCGTTGCAATGGGAACGTGCCTGCTCGCCGTCATTCTTCTCTATAGAAAAATCAACATCATCGGAAAAATCTCCGAGTATCTTTGGGTGGCAGTCATGCTCACCATCGCATGGATTATTTTCGCGGGCGTCACGCATTTCAACAGCGCACGTGCGTTTGATTTTCCTCCGAACGCATTTACACTTGACTCCGCGTTCTTCAATGGACTCGGCGCCGCGATGCTCATTGCGATTTATGATTATTGGGGATACTACAACGTTTGCTTTTTCGCCGGCGAAGTGAAAGAACCGGGAAGAGTTATTCCCCGCGCAATTTTGTATTCGATTCTTGCCGTTGCGGCAATTTATATTGTCATGAACATCAGCATTCTCG
This sequence comes from Ignavibacteriota bacterium, assembly GCA_016212665.1. Lineage (NCBI taxonomy): Bacteria > Pseudomonadati > Ignavibacteriota > Ignavibacteriota bacterium. The sequence continues at coordinate 97,793 of JACREZ010000016.1, read as the reverse complement.
GCGTCATTCCGTGGCAGGAACTGAGTGAAACGGCAAATTCGGATGCACGTCGGTTCATCATTTCCGTCTTCATGGAGCGGCTCTACGGTGATTGGGCTGGCTCGCTTGCAACTGTTCTCATCATGCTGACGGCGTTCGCTTCTGTCTTTTCGTTGTTGCTCGGTTACTCACGCGTTCCCTACGCCGCCGCGCTCGAAGGAGATTACTTCAAGCCGTTCACACGCGTTCATCCTGAGCACCGCTTCCCGAATGTTTCCCTGCTTGTGCTGGGATTTGTCGCACTCTTTTTCTGCCTCTTCCGTCTGGCAGATGTGATTGCTGCGTTAGTTGTCATCCGCATCATCATTCAGTTTCTTGCACAGATTGCCGGTGTGATTGTTCTCCGCTCACGCAAGCCCGATATGCCCCGCCCGTTCCGAATGTGGCTCTATCCCCTCCCCGCAGTGATTGCTTTTGCAGGATTTGTTTATGTTCTGGTGATGAGAAATAATTTTGAAAAAGAAATCAAATATGCATTTGTACTGCTTGTTCTGGGAGTGGTTTTGTATTTGATTCGATTGTGGAGAAAAAAGGGACAGAAATTAACACAAGTTTGATTTCCGTTGGATGGTTTTGTATTTTTGAGCGAAAAAGTTAGAGCGATGAAATCAATTACTACAAACGGTACTCTTCTATACGATGCCTCCTGCGGTGTATGCAGTCGCGGTGTACTTGGTTTGAAAAAGTTGCTGATAAAAAAGGGAATTGAGATTGCACCGTTACAAGAACAATGGGTGAAAGAAAAACTAAACCTCACCGAAACTGAACTACTGCAAGACGTCCGCTTACTATTGAACGACGGAACTCTCATTGAAGGAGCAAACGTGTACCGTTATACACTGAGGAAAACTTGGTGGACATTTCCGGTGTATCTTCTTTCTGTATTGCCGTTGTTTCGTTCTTTGTTTGATTGGGGTTATAGGGTGGTTGCAAGGAACCGATTTAAACTCTCTCGAAAGTGCTCAGTATTGTCTATAGCAAATGATATTTGATTTTCAGCCCCAAGATTTGTAACATTAGCAAAACAATAATCGAAATTTATCCATGTCAGCAAATGTAACAGAAGAAATAAAGAAACTCAGCATTCCGGAGCGGTTACTCATCGTTGAAGAAATTTGGGATAGCATCGCTCAGGAGAACCAATCGTTCGAATTGACGCAGGGCCAACATGACGAACTCGACAGAAGAATCGAGTCGTTGAAGGAAAATCCGACTCAAGGACGAACGTGGGAAGAAATCAAGTCGGAGTTTCTCAATAAGAGATAGTCTCAAATGACGCTTCGGTTCCATCCTGATGCTGAAACGGAATTTCAGGAAGCCGCACGATGGTACGGACAACAACGTAATGGTCTCGATACAGAATTCATGCTGTGTATTGACGAGGCGTTACAACGGATTAAACGAGACCCTCATTTATATCCACGGTGTCATCGAGAGGCACGTAAAACAGTTATCAGACGATTCCCGTTCATTATTATTTATCAAATTGAGGCAAGGGAGATTCAAGTACTTGCTATTTTTCATTCGCACAGAAATCCAATGCGATGGAAATCCCGAGTGAAATGATTATCATCCCTTCGTTCTTTCCTTGTTAATTCCTTTTTCTCAACAACTTAAAAAAGTTATATGCTTACTTGTAGTAAATGCGGCAAACAATTTCCATCACGGTATTACCTTAAAACAGAGAATATCTGCTTTGAGTGTTTCAACAAACTTTCCCCCGAAGAACAGCAACGGACGATGAAAGAATCGCTTATGCGCCACCCGATGACGACAACCACGTTCACGTTCGAAGGGTACCGTATCCTCAAACAACTTGGCGTCGTTCGGGGAATTACCGTTCGTTCCCGTTCCATCTTCGGGACGATCGGCGCGTCGTTTCAAACCCTCGTCGGTGGAAATATTTCTCTCTTCACAGAACTGTGCGAGAAATCCCGCGAAGAAGCATTCGAGATGATGGTGCTTCACGCACAGCAAATCGGTGCAAACGCTCTCATCGGTGTCCGCTACGATACAACAGAAATGATGAGCGGCGTGACGGAAGTTCTGTGTTACGGAACTGCGGTTGTAGTCGAACCTGTATAATATCTTTTGTTAATTATCTTGCAGAAGAATCTTGATTTGATTAGATTCTTACAAACGGCGTATGTATTGAAATGAATCTTCACCTCAATCGAATGGTTGTTTCAAACATACGCGATAGTTTTGCTTTCGTACCATGAATATTCTTCATCGTATCGAAGTATCTTTTTCTAAAACAATATTTATTACCATCATCTATAGGAGCAACCATGATGAACAATACGATAGCCGGTAAACAACACACAACACCAATCGAACAAACGGTTTCAACGATGAATACTTCGCTTCATCTGATAATTTTTCTTTCAGCGCTATGCTTTGTATTCTTTTCCTGCGCTTCCGTTAAACCCGTCATTATTGACATCCCGAACGAAGATATAACGACGACAATATTTTACCGTGATGGCGAATCACCCTCGAACGGCGGCAGTTTCCTTTCACGAAAATGTACAGAGCCACTTTCAACTTCACTCTTCACAACACAAAGCAATTTCATCGCACCTCTCTTCGATGAATCAACTGCACTGCAACCATCCCTCAGCGCCGATGGAAGTTTTCTCATCGTTGAAGAACAACATCCGCCGGATGATAGCCCTCTCAGCAGTTCCGAAAAATATTTTTATGTTCTTGATATCAAAACCGGAGAAAAAGTTTTTGAAACAAAAACACAACTCCCGTGCAACGGTCATTCCCGCGTCGCGCCTTCTTTGCAATGGTCAATTTTCGATAATAGTTTTTTTTATTCTTCGTCCGATACAATTTATAAATGCTACACAGACGGTAAGCAAAAACGATTGGGAGTCATCGAAGGTATTAAACGATTTTCCGTTTCACCTTCAGAAGAGTGGCTGTTATTCGTTCAGGAACAAGGAATCGGGTTAATCAACCTGACGACACAGGAAACGTTCGCGCTCCGGGAATTCGAGGAAGTACTTGGTATCAACTTTAATGATTGTGTTGATATTGTCTCTTGGTCACTTGACGAAACATTTGTCTCCTTCTCCGAAGGAAAAAGAATTTTCATTTATACTATTGCAAACGGAAGACGGGCAACGTACAGAAGCGTTGGTACGATTTACGCACTTGAGTGGCTTCCGAACAACGAACTGGTGTTTGTTGAAGGAAACAACCCTGCAAAGCACGCCATCTTGCATGAAGATATTTACTACAAAATGTTTTCGCTCAACCCGCTAACAATGGATGAGACATTACTTCATGAACAGCGGAATCAATCTCCTGAATATGTCAAGCCAAAACTTTCGCCATCGCAAACACTGCTCTTGTTTTCGGAGCGTGATATTCAAGGAACATCCCTGATACAACTGATGACGCTTGACGGAACATCAATCACAACCGTTTGTAACGGTCATAGTCCTATGTGGGGAAAATAAGTTTCTTATAACTTGACAGTTTCCCATGAACTATTACAACATCGCGATTCTTATCATCCTTGTTACCCCCTGCTCTTTTTCCCAAACATTTCAGGATTTCATCAACCGTGTGAATGCCGCGCAATACAACGAACGCACTGCGATCGTTGATAGTTTCATGACGGCACATCCGCAACTTCCCTTTTATGAAAATGATACGACGGTGCATTTTATTTATCGGGGAAGCGTTAACAGAATAAAAATCCCTGGTGATATGAACGGCTGGGACACAAGTTCATATTCTATGCTGAAACTTTCTACAACTGATTTGTGGTACCTTACAAAGAAGTTTGAATCCGATGCACGTTTAGATTACAAGTTCTTTGCGAACGGAAGTACTTGGTTAGCCGACTCGCGAAATCCCAACCGAGCGCCGGGAGGATATGGAAATTCTGAACTGCGTATGCCACAGTATGTTTCACCACCGGAAATTCAATATTATTCTGACATAGCGCATGGGACTCTCCGAGACACAACATTTCACAGTACAATTCTTAATAATTCCAGAACTGTCAGAGTCTATCTACCACCAAATTACGAATCTTCAAGCGATAGTTTCCCTATAATTCTTTTTCACGACGGGCTTGAATATGTTTCGTTCGCGTACGCGAACAGAGTGATTGATTATCTGCTCGCACAAAACCGTATCCAACCAATCATTGCGGTCTTCGTTCCTCCGGTAAACAGAACACCGGAATATGCCGGCAACCAGACAACACAATTCTCATCGTTCATCATCAATGAATTAATGCCGTACATTGATTCCCGGTACCGAACAAGAAAATCTCCGGCAAGTCGCGCCGTGATGGGGGCATCGTACGGTGGAAATATCTCGCTGTATCTCGCGTTCAATTATCCGAATGTTTTCGGAAATACCGCACCGCAATCAAGTTACATCGGCAGTTCGTTATCTTCCGGATTTCAGAATAGCGCAACATTAGATTTGAAACTCTATCTCGACATTGGAACGTACGATATTGATATTCTCGTTCCGATGGTACGAAACTTCATCCCGATTTTGCAATCAAAAGGATATGAATATCAGTACAATGAATATCACGAAGGGCACAGTTGGGGGAATTGGCGCGCGCATATTGATGATGCTCTGGAATTTTTCTTTCCCGGCTCTGCGCTTGGAATCTCCGAAACTCCAGCCATCCCGATGCAAACGACACTGTTACAAAATTATCCCAATCCGTTTAACCCGTCAACGAATTTCGGATTTCGAATCGCCAATTTCGAATTTGTTATACTCAGCGTATTCGATCTCTTGGGAAGGAAGATTGATGTGTTACTCAACGAACAAAAACCGGCGGGAGAATATTCGGTGAGGTGGGATGCGGACAAGTTTCCTGCGGGCGTGTATTTCTATCAACTTCAAACAGAATCATCCGTTCAAACGAAACGGATGATACTTCTTAAATAATTTCAGATACACGATTTGAGAACGGGAGATTTACTTCATCCGTATCCACCGATACAATTCCAAATCAATCTTTTCTTTTATAATAAGAATCCCTTCTTTCTTCAATAGTTCTTTTTGGCGTTTGTAACTGACGGACTCTTTCGGGAACGAAATTCTTCCTTGTGCATTGACAACACGATGCCATGGAATCTCTACACCGAAAGGAGTATTATGAAGTGCGTAGCCGACAAATCGTGCCTGTCCCGGCAATCCGCAGAACGATGCAATCTGCCCATAGGTTGCCACTTTTCCTTTTGGAATTTTTTCCACCATCTTCCAAACTATACTGTACGACGTTGATATTTTTCTACTTTTCAATTTCTATAATCTCAATTCACGAATGAAGATTCGGCGCTTAAAAGATTAGTATCGGTTACTCTTCCCCAAGATATGCTTTCAAAATTTCAGTCGCTTTTTCTGCCGACTCTTCATCAACAAATACTTCATAAACGGCGTGCATTGGCGGATACCCTTCTCCCCACGCAGTTCCCCTTCCATCAGTTTTCAACAAAACAGGAATTGTTTCAGACTCAAGTATTTCTTTCGCGAACCCTGCAACAAACGCATCGGAGAAATTTCGAATCTTTACCATATTCTAATCATCTGGGCAAGTGCAATAATAATAATAATTCCAAGTGAATGATTATCTGCCGAACATGAACATTAACGGCCGCCACAACCGCGCTGCCCACGCACGCTCGTTGTGTTCCGCCTTTTCATCAAGAAACCATTCAAGATTTTTTCCGTCCTTGAATCCTTTTTTTCGCAGAACAGGAAGCATCAAGTCGCATCCGATTTGAAGTTCTTTTTCCAAGCCGACTCCCCCGTTATCAATGTACAGCCGGATATTTTTCTCGTTTCCATTGTATTGCTCTACTCCACTAATAGATTCTTCAGGAAATGCCGGTGAAAGACATCCCGCCATCGAAAATACTTCAGGATAATTCCACACGAGAAGGAACGAAGCCAGTCCGCCCATCGAAGAACCCATCACTCCGGTGTTTTCTCTGTCCGATAATGTCCGGTATTCCGCATCAATCATCGGCTTGAGTTTCGTGACAATAAATTTTTGATATGCTTCACCCAATTCCGTTTGAGCGTATTCTTCACGACGGTCGGGCGAGTTGTAAATTCCAACGACAATAATTTCTTTCATCTTGTTGAATTTGATTAAACTCTCAGCAACTTCATCCACATGCCAGTCGTAGCCAATGAACGATGTGTTCGGGTCAACAATATTTTGACCGTCGTGCATGTACAAGACCGGATAACGTTTTGACGTATCAGATTCATACGACGGGGGAAGCCAAACAATCACATCACGTTCGTATTTCAATCCATCGCCTTGTAATTTTTTATGATATGTTACGGTTCCGAGAACTCCGCCTCCGGTTTTCTCCCCCTCATCGCTCCACATCGTTGGATGAAGCGTAATCGTCGTGTCGTTGTTCAGCGTTGCCTGAGTATTCGGCGGAACTTCTCCTTGCTTATACATTGCCTGGTTGTTCCATGAACCGCGAGTGATTTTGAATTCCAAGAATAATCCTTTCGGAAAAGTTAGTTCTGTTGTCCAGAGTGAATCGTAGAGTTGTTTCATGCTCACTTTACCCGGATCCCAATCGCCGAGTTTTGGTTCGTTCCCTGCAATAAAAATCGTTGCGTCTTTTGGAGTTGAAGACGGTGCTATGACATTGATTGTAATTCTGACGGGCTGCGCCAGACATGATGTGAGTACAAGAACAAAGAGAATGATGAAGCACGTGAATTTCGTTTTCATACAGTTCCGGATAGTATTTGAAATGGTGTAGTATTATTCGATTGTTCGATGGAAGTGAAGTTACTTTTTCACCGCATCATTTGCAACGATTGCAATTCTTTTTCCATCGGGACTAACGGCGAGACGTTTGATGTCCATGATACCAAATTTTGAAAAATCTGCAACCTCACTCCATGTCGAATCCGTTTCAGGCTTGAAGCAAAATAAATTTGATTGTCGTCCCATGAGAATTTCACCGTTTGGAGTCCAAACATAATCTTCGCTCCCCCTCAACGTTTGAATGATGGGTTTGATTTCTTTCGTTTGTACATCATATTCAATAATGAACCACGTTGAGTCGTTCCATTTCTTCACATAACTGAACGCTTCTTTCCCGGGAATTTTATGGAGCGAACGACCGATGTTCGTATCGAGTATTGTTGCTTTCTCTGTTTGAAGTTCAACGATCTGTAATGTATTCGGTGTACCGAGAATAAACAATGCCACACGATGGCTATCAATCCAGCAATGATAACCGACAGGCTTGATTGTCTTGAGAATCAGATTGGGAGTACTATTCACAGGATTAAAATTCCACAACCTTTGTGTCGAGTCTTTCTCAACCCGGACGACAGAGAAATATCCTCTTGTAGGCATTGGAGTTGGTGAATATTCACTCTCTTCCGTCAGAGCTAATCTCGTAATGTAGCGATGTTGTATATTATACGTATAAATATCCGCTTGCTCATCTTCATAGATTGCAGTAAACAACAATAACTTTGGACCGAGAAATGAGGGCTGGTTATCGTAGCCGTTTCGATTCGTGACGTTTATTGGGTTATCTATTATGAGGTGTGAGTCTTGGGTTGAGATGTTTGCAAGATAAATATCCGTCGAAGGAAGCGGCTGCGCTTTAGTAATCGCTGCTATCAAGCAAAGTAAAATAATGTAACCACAGATGACACGGAAACTACACTGATTTACACTGAACCAGCCTAATTTTATCCGTGACGTATCCGCGATTAATCTGTATAATCCGCGGTGAATTATCATTTAAACCACTTTCACCAAAAAATAATTTTTTCCACCTTTTCGGAGAACAACAAACTTTCCATGAACTGCCTCGTTCATTCCCACTTTCTGCGTCACGCCGCTCGTGCGAATGTTATTGATGTAAATTCCCCCTTGGTCAATTGCACGGCGCGCATCTCCTTTTGACTTTGCTACCTGCGCCTGCACAAGGACATCCACCAACGCCATCCCTTCTCCTTCGAATTGACTCTTCGGGATTTCCACCGATGGAACATCACTGAAGATGTCCACCAGTTCGGCATCGCTTACGTCTGTTATTTCTCCGCCGAAGAAAATCTTTGATGCTTTTAACGCTTGGGCAAGTGCGTTCTTATCATGAACCAATTTTGTTACTTCCTGAGCAAGCGTACTTTGCGCTTCACGTTTTTCCGGGGCGGATTGCATGGAAGATTCAAGCGATTCAATTTGTTCGGTACCGAGAAGTGTGAAAAACTTCAAATATTTTACTACATCTTTATCATCCGTGTTGAACCAGAACTGATAAAACTTGTAGGGCGAGGTTCGTTCCGCATCGAGCCAGACTGTTCCGCTTTCTGTCTTACCGAACTTTGTTCCTGTTGAAGTGGTAATCAGCGGAAACACAATTCCATGTGCGTCGCCGCCGCGCAATTTCCGAATCAAATCAAATCCGGAAATGATATTTCCCCATTGGTCGCTACCACCCATTTGCAATGTGCATTTGTACCTGTCGAACAATTCAAGAAAATCGTATGACTGAAGGAGCGAGTAGCAAAACTCCGTGAATGACATTCCCTGTTCTTTTTCGATGCGATTCTTCACCGAATCTTTCGCGAGCATTTCATTGATGGAAAAATGTTTCCCAATGTCACGAAGGAAATCCACCATGTTCAGTTTTGTCAACCAGTCGGCGTTGTTCACCAACTTCGCGGGATTTTCTTTTGCATCGAAATCCAAAAACTTTGCAAGTTGTTTCTTGATACCTTCGAGATTTGCTTCGATGTCTTCCTTTGTGAGAAGTTTTCGTTCCTGCGTTTTCCCGCTTGGGTCGCCAATCATTCCCGTGCCACCGCCTGCGATGGCAATCGGTGTGTGTCCGCATCGTTGAAGATGAACGAGTCCCATAATCGGCAACAGCGAACCGACATGCAGGGACGAAGCCGTCGGGTCAAATCCGATGTAGCCGGTTACATTTCCTTTCGCGAGATGTTCTTCCACGCCTTGCGAGAAAGAGTGTATCAATCCGCGCCATTTCAGTTCTTCAAAAAATGTTATTCTTTTGTTGTCATTTGTCATTTGTCAATCGTCTTTTGTTCGTACTTAGTTCTTTGTACTTGGTACTTTGTGTGAAGTCATTTGTCAATCGTCATTAGTCATTTGTTGCAGGTAGTCTTCATTGCGTTATTGTAAATTGTGAATAGTGATTGCTTCATTTATCACTGCTCAGCGCTCATGGCTCACCGCTCATATCCCACATCGCATATCTCAATAATTTCGCCCGCGCACTCTACACCCTGCACCCTTGCAAATCAAAAAAATCATTCCCACTCAATCGTCGAGGGCGGCTTCGAACTTATATCATACACAACGCGATTGATTCCGCGGACTTCATTCACGATGCGGCTGGAAACTTTCGCGAGTAATTCGTGCGGCAGAGGCGCCCAATCGGCAGTCATTCCATCCTGACTTGTCACAGCACGAAGCGCGGCAACATTCTCGTACGTGCGTTGGTCCCCCATAACTCCAACGGTTTGCACAGGAAGCAGAACCACAAACGCCTGCCACAACGATTCATACATTCCTGCTTTGTGAATTTCGTTCACAAAAATTGCATCGGCTTCTCTCAGCAAATTACATTTTTCTTTCGTGACGTCACCGATGATGCGAACGGCGAGTCCGGGACCGGGAAATGCATGTCGAATAATCAACTCCTCCGGCATTCCAAGCGTTCGCCCGACTGAGCGCACTTCATCTTTGAACAATTCTCTGAACGGTTCGATGAGTTTCAGGTTCATCCGTTCCGGCAATCCGCCGACGTTATGATGCGTTTTTATTTTGTGCGATGGTCCCCGAAACGCGGTTGATTCGATGACATCGGGATACAACGTGCCTTGCGCGAGAAAACCAACGTTACCGATTTTATGTGCTTCATTATCAAATATTTCGATGAACGTGTTCCCGATAATTTTTCGCTTCTGTTCCGGGTCGGTCACGCCTTGTAACTTGCCGAGAAATATTTCAGATGCATCAACATAATCAAGATTGAAATGGTACGTGTCGCGATACAGTTTCACGACGTATTCGCTTTCTTCTTTCCGCATCAACCCGTTATTGATGTGGATGCAATAGAGTTGGTCGCCGATTGCTTCATGCAACAGCACTGCAAGCACCGAAGAATCTACGCCACCGCTGAGGGCACAGATAACATTCTGATTCCCTACAGATAAACGGATTTCTTCTTTCTCCTTTTCGATGAATGAACCGGCATTCCAATTTCCTTTACACTCACAAATGTTGAAAAGGAAATTCCCGAGAATCTCTTTTCCTCTCTCCGTGTGGATAACTTCGGGATGAAACTGTACTCCAAAAATCTTTTTCACGTTATTCCGAATCGCACAGATGGGAGAATTGTTCGAGTGAGCGATGCGTTCAAATCCGCTTGGCAATTTCGTCAGGTGATCGCCGTGACTCATCCATACGGTTGTTTTGTTTCCATCAATTCCTGCAAACAAATCCGTAGCATCATCAAACATAACTTCCGCCCGACCATATTCCCGTTTCGCAGACGGGTCAACTTCGCCGCCGAGTTGATACGCAATCATCTGTAAGCCATAGCAAATTCCCAACATCGGAATCCCCATGCGGAATATTTCTGGCGAGCAATGCGGGGCGTTTTCTTCATACACGCTTGAAGGTCCGCCGGAAAGAATTATGCCGTTCGGCTTCAGTTGTTTGATTTTTTCTACTGAAATGTTAAACGGCTGAAGTTCTGAATATACACCAAGTTCCCTGATTCGGCGTGCTATCAACTGAGAATATTGAGAGCCAAAATCGAGGACAAGAATTGTTTCTGAGTGAATCATGCGCAGTGAAGATAGAGAAAACTTGTGTGATTTGAAAAACAAAAGCCGATTCCTTTCGGGAACCGGCTTCAACGTTACAAATGAATTTGAGTTATTTTATCAATGTCATCCGTTTAACATCAGAACAGGATTGACTTCCATCCTGTCCAACAACATCAATGCGATAGAAATAAACACCGCTCGGAAGATTGATAGCGTCGAACGAAATTTCATATTCCCCCTCCTCCATTTCTTCATCCTTCAGCAATGTTGCCACTTCCTGTCCAAGTAAGCTATACACTCTCAATGACACCAATCCTAAATTGGCAATCCGAAATCCGAAATTCGTCGTCGGGTTAAACGGATTCGGATAGTTCTGATATAACGCAAATGATTCCGGCACATCTTCTTCGTCTTCGGCAAGTTCATCTTCAATGAACAACATGTTTGTCGCAACTCCCGGAGTCGAGTGCATGTACAAGACATCAACAAGTCGCTTCACACCGGTGAGGCGGGTAGTCTTTGCAAAACTAATTGTATCAAGCCTTCCATCCGTACGGAAAGAATTATTGATTGCAACAACTGCGTCATACATATCATCAAGCGTTGTCGTTGCATCGGCAAGCGGCAAGCAACTTAACATCGTATCTGCTTTGGCGACAATCTGTTTTACCATAAAGCCGTTGAACAGATTGGTTGCATCGGATGTATCATTGAATGTCAGTTCACCCAACCCGACCGGCATTTTTCCGGTCGCACTTGCAACCATATTCAGTTTCAGCGCCAATGCTTCTGCAAAAAGTTTGTTGTTCTGTTTCGTTGGCGGGAGTTTCCGTTCCCGGTTGGTCATTGAATCACCGGACGCAAAAACATTGAAACATCGTGGTCCTTCTGTATGAAGGAGCAATCCTGTGTCCGTTTGAGTTCCAAATGACTTAATGACATCTCCGTACTTCATGTGTACAACCGAACCACCGCCTCTTGGTCCCTGAACAATTCCAATCCGTAACCCTGCCGGGAATGCTCCTTTTTTCTGTCCGACACCGAACATTTCTTTCCCGACGTTGTGCAAGTTCGGTAACGGAATTCCCAACTGTAACCGTTTGTACTGCTGGCGTAAAATCGGTTTGAGAACATTCGATGACCATGCATACTTGCTTGTAATAAATCTGCCGAACTCACCGATACCGGTGATATGAATTGTCTGACCTTGTGATATAAGAGCAGACAAATTCCCTGTATATATTTTTCCTGTAAACGCTATGAGAGTATCACGCACAGTTGTTCCCTTCGTGATGACTGCCTGTACGTTCATGTTAAATTCTAATCGTAGTTGTCTCGTTTGATCAGCCGTCAAATCAAACTCAAACAAAACCTTGTCATATCTCCTGTTGATTGCACGGCGCAATCCGCGCTGGTCAACAGGCGTTGCCCAGTCGTACGCAGTTGCAGTACGATACATGACACCGTATGCCGGTATCAAAGAGAAATATGCAGAGATGGAATGATGTGCAATGACATTAGAAAATTCGTACTCAGTCAACTCACCGAGATTCGTTCCGTCAACAACTACGCTGTCAATACGATGACCGTGATGCGGCGAGACCGAATACGCTTGCGCGCCGGAATAACTGATAACACTCGTTCCGACCGGAGTGAGGTCGCCGTTTCCGTATTTCGTTGCAACGATGTTGAGATATTGTCCGCTTCCCGTCAACGTAAGAACTCGAGGAGAACGGTATGCATCATGAATGAACGTCAGGTTGCCGGGTTTCGGTCCGGATGATGTGGGAGTAAACCGAACAATAAACTGTGCGCTCCCGCCAAACGGAACGGTTGCGTTTGTTGGAGTAACAACATATTCCGGATTATCAACACTCACCGAAGAAATTTCAAGTGCATCAACTCCCTGGTTGACGACGGTAAGTGTTTCCGCTTTTGTGGTTGTCACCGGAATATCACCAAACAGGAGATTCGTTTGAGAATTGCCGAACGCATCCAACACTACGGTAAAGTTCGCAAGCGACGTGTCGGTGTATTCGTGCATCGTGCTGACATCCTGTGCGACAAAAATAAGTGACTCGGTTCCAAGCCAGTCAGGTAATGTACGCTCAACACTCACAACGTTGTCGTCGTTCATTGTTGCAAGAATGTATCCTGCGTTGATTTGAAATGGTGTGAGCGGAGCGCCAACCACTGCGTTGGAAACAAATTGCAACGATTCTTTGACGGGCAGGAGTCGTTGTGTTGTAGCATCATAAAATTGAAATCGAAGTTGTTCCCCTTCTGTGTTCGCGTACACTGTAAGGAAATATAACCACAAGTCACCTACTTGCATCGGCGAAGTAACTCCGCGCAGTTCGTTCCCCGAAAACACAGCGAGAAGATTGTCCGCGCTTGCAGGAACTTTGCTGAGTGAACGAACACTTCCGGTGATTGTCATCGAATATTGAAAATTACTCGGAACGATATTCCATGAAGGTGGCGTGTCTGTCTGTGCGGGTGGTTTGAATGAATAGTTCCATGTTACGTTATCCCCATCCATCTCAGTTAAAAAATTATCGAGGTCGAACGAAGTGAAGTTCATCGAGGGGGTGATTTCCTGAGAAAGTGAAGTTGAAATCACCGGGCGATGGTCAAACGGAATAATTGTAAACAGAGCAGTATCAACGTCAGAGAGTCTGTTCGTTGTAACATCGCGCACCTGAAAAACAAGCGGCTCATTTCCTATCCAGTGAGCGTTACGCGGCGTAATTGTTACCTGATTGTTAGCGTTAATGTTCACCGAATAATTCGTGCTGAACCCTACACCCCATGTAACTGAATCTCCGTCAAATTTCTGCAGGTAATCATCAAGGTCAAACAAAGCAAAGGGACGCCCTTGCTCAGTTGTCTGGTCAGGAATTCCGCTAACGACCGGTGAGTGGTCCGGCAGAATTGAGTACGTTGCAAAATCCGCATCGGTATAATGATGAGAACGATGTGCATCCCTCACGGTAAACTGAACCATTTCACTTCCTGTCCAGAGTGTGTCCACGATTTCAAAAGTAATTTCGTTTGACGCATTCATCGAAAGCAAAATATTACCCGCTCTCATTTGGTACGGCACTAACGGTTCTCCTACGACACCGTTCGGCGTGAACGTCACTTCTTCTTTCACCGGAAGAACATCCTGCAACGCGGCATCATATAATTTGAAATGTACATTCTCGCCATTTGTGTTCGAATATGTTGTCAAAAAAAACAGCCACGTACTTCCTGCCTGCACCGCTTCTGTTACACCACGCAGTTCGTTCCCAACGAACGCGCCGAGAACATAATTTCCATTCGTCACTGTCTGATTGCGCGAGACAATTTCCGCTGTAATGTTCATCGAAAATTGGTACTGTGCAGGATTAATACTCCACGTCGGCGAAGAGAATCCACGCGGGTTGGTAACAAAATCGAATGACCACTCAACTTCATCGCCGTCCTGTTCCTGCAAATAGAAATCCAAATCGAACGGAAGGAATGAACCGAACAAACCGATGGTCTGATTCGGAATGTTCGTGATGTTCGGGGCGTGGTCAAGCGGTTCGATGGTGAATGTTGCAGTATCAGTATCAAAGAATGCATTGGCAGAATCATCCTGCACTTTGAAAATCAACGTTTCACTTCCATACCAGTTTGCATTGTTCGATGAAACTGTTACCTGATTATTTCCATTGATGGAAATCTGAAGATTTGTATTTCCGGTGACACTCCACGTCACGGTCTCCCCATCGCTTTCTGACAAATAATCATCAAGGTCAAACGAAGCGAAAGATTCTCCTTGTTCGATTGTTTGGTTTGCGATACCGCTTACCAACGGAGTGTGGTCGTTCATCACCGTGAAGGTCATCGCATCCGAATCCGAATATGAGTGAAGCGTTCCGACATCCGTTGCGGTAAAGAGAACTTGTTCGCTTCCCACCCAATTTGGGTCAACGACTGTTGCTATGATATTATTGTTGCCATCCAGCGTGAGAAGAATATTTCCTGCTGAGAGCGGGTACGGATTTGCAGGTTCACCCACGACTGCATTCGGTAAAAAATTCACGTTCTCAAACACAGGAAGAATTTCCTGTGTCGCCGCATCATACAACCGGAAGGAAATATCTTCCCCCTCAGTGTTTGCATATAATGTCAAAAAGAAAAGATATCCGTCACCAACCGATACGCTCTGCGTAACTCCACGAACATCGTTGCCGGAAAATCCTGCAAGGATATGATTTGTACCTGAAACAGAACTGCCGCGCGAGGTAACACGCACTGTCATGTTCATCGAAAATTGAAATGCAGACGGATTGACCGACCACGTCGGAGCGGGTGTTCCGACAATGCTTGTTTGAAATTGATAACTCCACGTTACATCGCCTGCGTCAGAAAGCGTGAGATAATTATCAAGGTCGAATTGATTGAACGCGCCGCCAAGTCCAATCGTTTGATTCGGAATGTCGTTCACCTGCGGCGGAATATCCAACGGCAAAACGGTAAACACCGCAGTGTCCGAATCTGCATATTGATGTGCGGTGTTGTCAGTTGCCGTGAAGATGAGAGATTCGCTTCCGGTAAATCCATTTGGCGCTGTTACGGTAACAACGTGATTCGGTGTTATAGAAACTGTAAACTGATTGTTACCTGAATAACTCCACAGTATGTCATCGCTGTCATGAGTTGTCAAATAATCATCGAGGTCGAACGTTGTAAAACTCCCGCCGACTTCAATTGTTTGGTCAGGGATTCCGCTCAACACCGGGGCGAAGTCGTAATTGAAATAGACATGCCACTCAAACGGACTCGCAGGCGAACCGGTAATCGAGTTTGCAACGAACGGAACCGTTTCATTTGCATCGGCAATAATATCAGCATGAGCAACGTATGCTTTGAAGGTAACCGTCTCACCGCTTGCCGCGTTCGAATAGAGCGTCATGAAATACATCCACGAATCGCCGACCCGAATCGGTGTTGCAACACCACGCACATCATTTCCGACAAACGCACCGACGACATTTCCGCTTTGCGATAGCGTATCGTTCACGTACAACACGCCCGTCACCGTACTGTTAAACTGGAAGTTCGACGGATTCACCGACCAATCGGGCGGGTTCGCAAATGCAAACACCGATGTGAGAATGAGAAAAAATAATTGTGTTTGAATCAATACTTTCATCATACATTACCTTTCTTGTGAACTAACCTGCATTGAGGTTGTCGTTAAACTCAGAACAAGTTTCCCCTCCTGAGAAACCTTCACCCAATAACTTTTTCCGGGTTGAATTGTTTCGGCTTGTTGGTAGCCGGAACTAAAACCATAAAACGGTGACGTGATTGTCGTATTTACCGTCCCGACTTGTGTGGATAAAACAGATTGAGATATTGAACCAATGATATTCCAACCTGAGAAAACACTAACCGTGTCTGAACTTCTCGGATACCCTTGCAACTGAATTGTTTGCGCGCTGCCCGATGTATCAGCATCAAACTTCAGCCAATATCCTTCTCCGTTTTTCAAGGTAGTTTTCGGTTGATAGCCATTCAAATAGAAAAACGCATCGGAGGATGAAGTGGGAAAGAGCGATGTTTTCAAGTACGAACTTACTGTAAGCGGAACGGAAACAAGGTTCCATCCTTTTTGTAATAGCAGGAAGAGCGAACTTTGTTCAGGCAATGCCGAGCCATGTAACTGCACCGGATTGACCGGGTCGCCGTAGAGCGAATCGGATAAGAATCTGATTTTTTCTTTGATAGTGAGAATCGAATCGAGCGAAGCAACATACATTTGAAACGTCACTGTGTCCCCACTGAGAGCATTCGAATAGACGGTAAGAAAATATTTCCACCCTCCGCCGGAGAACAGGATTCGGGCAACGCCCCGCACTTCATTGCTCACAAATGCGCCGAGCACATTCGCCGTATCTTCATTCACGATATCATCCAACAAAAAAATCGCCGTGACATTCGCGTTGTACTGAAAGTTAGCCGGCTCAACCGACCACGAGGGTGGCTGCGC
The DNA here is from genome assembly GCA_016212665.1 of Ignavibacteriota bacterium. Taxonomy (NCBI): domain Bacteria; kingdom Pseudomonadati; phylum Ignavibacteriota; species Ignavibacteriota bacterium. The sequence continues at coordinate 80,878 of JACREZ010000016.1, read as the reverse complement.
CAACAATTCCTGACTGAACAGGAGGAACAAAAGCCCGAACAGCAACAAGAGAGAAAAACGCGAAGAAGTTTTATTCATATAAAAAATGATTGAGGCGATTTATAACGTCCAATTTTACCCAATTTTAGACGATATTTCAATACATGAAACTATGTATTTTTCTCGGTAGTAGCATGTAGTTATCAAACGGGGCAGTGAGTTGTATAACCCACCGCCCCGATGAATTCTCTTTTCTACCTCAATAACATAAGTTTCCTTGTTTCCGAATATGTTGGAGTGAACGTATTCGAAAGACCCCCGGCAGTCATCTTATAGAAATATATTCCCGACGGAAGCGGCTGTCCGTTACTACTCGTCGCATTCCATTCATGATACCGGTAACCTGCAACCTGTAACCCGTCAACAAGCGTCGCAACTTCCTCGCCAAGCACGTTATACACTTTCAGCGTCACCCACGAATCAACCGGTAACTGATAACTGATAACTGTCGTCGGGTTAAATGGATTGGGATAGTTCTGACTCAGTCCGAATTCCGATGGCAATTCTTTCCCGTTACTAACAGCAAGCGGATGAGATACTTTCCAGACAAACGGAGAACTCACCGTTCCAACCATTCCATCCTGCGAGAACGGAAGTTCTTCTGCCAGTGCGTAGGTAGTTCCGTTGCTCGCATCAAGGAAGCGGAACTCGATTGTTTCGCCCGATGAAATATTGCTGTACACAAGCATGAAGAACATATGTTTGTTCATCGGTTCGATGTACAACGCTTGTGCAACGCCGCGGCACTCTCCGTTCACAAACGCACCAACAAGGTCTTCATTATCAGAAATTTCCGTTTCATCTTTTTGCACAACACCGGTCACCGGCATATTGAACTGGAATTGATACGGGTCGTATGTCCAGCCGTTCATTGCAAGCGGAACAAATTCTTTCTCCGATTGTTGAGGAGAAATTTTCGAAGCAACAGCCGGCGGAGGATACATCAATGAATCAGCATTCAACGACTTGTACAGGAATCCCTGCTTCGGGCTCATGAACGTAAGACTTCCAACCCAACCATACCCCGCGACATACATCGCGTACGCTGTCTGACTCTTAATCAGATTTCCATTGAGCGGATGCAGTTGCGACAGCGCATGATTGACTTCGTAACCGGTCTGCGGTTGATACGCAATCCAGTTCCATCCTTGCACAACGGGAATAGTGCTTGCGAACAGATTCAAAGGATAACCGATGTAGTCAATCGTATCTGCCGCCGAGAGTTTCGCCTGATACATGGATTTCGTATTGAGCGTACTCAACGTACCGACCCAACCCAACCCTTGCGCGTACTGACTGAACGATGTTTGACTTTTGATGATGTCGTTCGTTGTCGGCGCAACGGAATTGAGCAGTGAATTCACTCCCATGTTCGATGCCTGAAGATTGAGAGAGAACCACGTCCATCCCTGATTCAACGGAAGTTTTTGAGCAACCTGACTTGTCGCCGTGAGCCGAACCGGATTGTCCGGTCTCCCATACACCGCATCTGCCAAAAATGAATATGCTTCTTCGACAAATCCCAGTTCGCGACAAGTAGAAGCATCCCACACTTTGAATGTGAGTTGTTCCCCCTGTGTTGTATTACTGTAGATTGTCAGGAACACCTGATATTTTTCCGAGTCAGTAGCAGCGGGAACATACGCAACATTTCCAACGCCGCGTACTTCGCTTCCGACAAATGCCGCAACCATATCGTATCCGTCCGTTGATACTTCTCCATCAACAAACAACCGTGCATCAACATTCATCGAGTACTGATAATTCGCATGATTGACTGACCACGCAGGCGTCGCACAGAGCAATCTGAAGTTGAGCAATAAATCTTCTTCGCCGTTTGCCGTGCTTGCAAAGATTGTGTCTTTGTAGAAACCGCCTGTCAGTTGCGGGCTGATAGTAAACGTTACTTCCTGTGTGAATCCGGCGGGAATGATTGCGTTCACCGGAGTTGCCGTCAACCATGATGGAAGACCATCAAGCGTATAACTTTGTGCGAATGTTCCGATGTTCAGGATTTGCCGCGTGAAAGTAATCGGTTGCCCTTCGTTTGCAATCGTTTGGAATGTCGGGTCGCTCCATCGCATCGAATTTCTATCAACGTAGAATTCATAATTGAGTGAATTCGGAATGCGATTTCCATACACATCACGAACGGCAGACGCGGGCGAACTTCCATCATCGGTGAAGGATAATTTCAACACTTGATTTTCGAGGAAACGATTTTGGACATTCGGTGTGACGATGACTGTGTTATTGAGACAACTAATCGTCTTATCAATCTCCAAGCCCGTTCCTGAATTGATGAGATGAACATTCAACAACGGATGCAATGCAGCGCAATCAATGTTCTCATTGAAGCGAGCGATGATTTGGTCATCGGGACCAAGAACACCATCCACAGGTTCTGTCGAGCCGAGAAGCGATGGCGGAGTTCTGTCAATGCGCCCGCGAATAATTGCAGACGAGCCGTTGATTGACTGAGCAAAGCAGGTCGAGATTGCCCTGATTTCATACACGCCATCCATGACAACATCGGGCGTAACAACCCAGATAAATGTCATATAGTTTTGGTCAGTCGGCAGTTCGGCTTTCGGAATTACCCGTGCGTTTATCCACGGATTATCTAACAGCCCGGTAATTGTTCCATCGCTCTGAACAATATTTTCTTTTGGTGGTTTGATCGGCGTTCCAACTTTCTCATACAAATCGGGATTGATCATCAGTTTGTTTCCGTCCATCAACACGCCAAATGTATTCAACGCACTTGGAACGATACGATATTGAAAACGAATGTCCTGAAAATCAGGATTCAACCTGTCGTATCCATTCAACGTTACATAGATGGAATCAGGATTCTCGGAAGTCACCAACCAGTTGTTTGTCGGCGCCGCCATTTGCACTTCACTGCATGGCACTTCGTAGTGGACAGAGAACGATGACATTGCGAAGATTTGTTCATCGCACGCAGAGGTGAGCATGATTTCCAATCCGTCATAATTATACTCAACCGGACCTCGCATCACCGTCATCGTCACCGGTACTTGCATTCCGGCAGGAATATCAATCGCGAGGAAATCCTCAATGATAACTCCGTTCACCGCGATCACCGCTCCATCAGGATTACTTGCCTGAACAACTTTGATGTTATACGTTGCATCTTCACCTGTCGGACTTGTGTTGCCGAGTGATAATGTAAAGACAGCAGGTTCATCCGGAGGAACATTGATTTGCATGTTGGGCGAAACATTGATTGCCACTCCTTCACGCGGCACTGTGTTTTCTTCCCACGGACAACTGCTCGCTCCGGAGACCGCTTGAAAGACCGGCGTTCCATAAATTGGGTCTTTCTTCACGTTCACAGTGAAATAATCTCCCGCATCATCATCGCCCAGATGATAGCCGGTTGTTTGCACATTCGATTGAGACGAAGACTGAGAAGAACCGGTTGTTGTTTGAATTGCACAGTTGTAACCGCCTTCAACTCCGACTTCATTGATTTTGAATCCCAGCGCGACGGCATATTCTTCATTGAAATTCATTTCCATTTCGAGCGTTTGCGTAATCGAACGTTCCGTCATTTCCGAATTATCATACGGCGCGCCCGCGCTGAACGAGATGTTCCTGATGAACTGTGCTTGTGCTTTCGCGTTGTTATTATTTTGAAGGACCTTCTCCCACATCCGCGCGGAAGTTGTATCGCCAAGGAAATACAGAGAAGGAATCACCGTGTTCAGAATATGACTTTCTGTATAGATGTACGTCGTGGCAAAATCCTGAGGAATAAATATCGCATCGGACGTAAGAACGGGCTGACATAATGAATCGAGCGAAAGAATATCGGCAATACCATACAACATATTCATCGCACCTCCAACGAATACATCACCGCCGCCGCCAACAATGGCATCGTTATCGGAAGTGGAAAATGTTTGTGAAGTTGTCATTGTCCACGTTTGCTCGGTGGAAGATGTTTGTCGAATTGAGTTCGATATTGTTGTATTGAAATCGGCAATGACCTGAACTTCGAGTTCCGTTTCTGCTATAAATCCGATGGATGTTGTAATTTTCGGGCCCAGGTGAACAGAGGCATACCCGCCATTTAGTTCTTCCCGCCCGGCGGAAAAACTAATTGAACTCGTCATCGTTTGGTCTTGCGTGAGGAAACTGTAACTCTCGTCTCCCGGCGGGTCGTGGAGAATCCAGAGTGGAATTTGCGGTGTTTTTGTCGTGAAGAAATTCGGTCTCGCTTTATCCCCGAACACGTACAACCACTCTTCCGATGAGACCTGACGGTTCAATTCGTCTATGGCAATCACCTGTAAATTTTTCTGATATGGATGGTCGCCGCCGCTGAGAATGTTGGGCGTACCGCCTTTGATTGTATCTTTCGCGATGCCCGCAACGATTTCGAGCGTATCGGTGCGGAGAATGTTTCCTAGATTATCAATGACGATAACCAAGCCGCTTGCCAACGGACACTCATTGATTTCAGCTCCGTTCACATACGTTTCAAACACTTTGTATGTAACAAGTTTTTTCTTTCCTTCATCAATTGCTTTCATGCCGCAATTGTTTGTCGGAATATTTTCGATGCGAACTTCCAGCGGCGCGCGGTAAATGAAATCGTGCGCCATGTTGCTATCAACGACGCTTACCTGTTCACCATCAAACGCAATTGCCGGATTCGGATGATGCACAAATACATTGTAATTGATGGGAGGTAAGTTCCCTGCAACGTAGTATCCGCTCAACGGGTCAGTCTGAACGACAGCATTGATGCATCCGTTCACACTGACAATCTCCACTTCCGAAACTCCGATAGGAAGTTTACACGTTCCGCCCGCAACGAATCCTTCGATGGTTCGTTTTTCCAGATTGAGAAACGGACGCGTGTAGAAAATCGGTTGCTTGATGTTCTTCACCTCAAGAAACGCCGGCAGGAAATTATGCTCTTTATATCTCGGATAGATTTTGTGTGTTGAGCCGGGTTCAAACTCGATAATAAACTTTCCGTCCTTCCCGGTAAACGTTTGGGGCGAAGTTGATATTCCGTCCATAAGAATTTCCACCCCTTCGGCGAAGCAATTCGTTCCTTCATACTTCACAAAGCCGGTGAACGAAAGCGTCGAGTTATCCGTGAAGTCTATTCCGTTCACGAGCGAACTTGACGGGGAAAGAGCAACGCTTCTGCTTTCCGGTGCAAATGTGTGAGCGAATTTTTCTTCAATCGGAATTTCATCTGTCCAGACCGTACTATCTGCATTCTCGATGATTGCGGTGTATGTATTGAACGATTCATCGCTTGCGGTATTGCCGCCTCCTTCATTCAGTTTCCAATACGCGATGAGTTCCGCGAGTTGCCCTTCGATGGGCGCGTTCATGTTCGCCTGAATTTGTTGCTGTGTGCGAACGACATTCCACACGCGGAGTTCATCCATTCTTCCATTGAAGAACCTTGTTCCGAGCGAAGCGATTCGCGTGAACGTTCCCAAATCTTTCGAGCCGTCAATTGAAAAATTTCCACTCACTGTTGAGCCGGTTTCTCCATCAACGTAAAACTGCACACCGTTTTCATCAAACGTTACCGCGACATGATGCCATTCCTGCATCGTGAACGTCGCCGCGTTTTCAGCAGTCGTTCCGGCTTGGGAAGTAAACTGCAACTTTCCATTCACAACAGAAAATATTCCCTTCGTCACTGCATCATCTACCCTGAGATTAATAATCGGTTCGTCGTCGTTGCTGTTCAGGTAAATCCATGCTTCAATTGTTCCGCGTGAAAAACCTGTGTCGCCGACAGGAGGAGCTGAAAGTTCGTCATCCACTCCATCAAGGTCTAATGCGCGTCCGATGATTGTTTCCTTAGAAGGAATTGCCGAGAACGTTGTTCCGTTTCCGTAATTAATTCCTTTGATGGAATAATTTCCGTTCGTATCGGAAAGCGCGCTTGTATAAATCGGTGCTTTGAACAACGAAGAAAATGTGCCGCCGCAGATTTCTCCTTTGTTCCTGTTCACCGATAAATCATACGCCTTCGTTCCTGCGCCTTCATCAAATTTCCAGTACGCGACTAATCCGCCTTCATCACCGCCCATCGTTCGTTTCATGTTTTGCTGAATCGTCTTTTGCGGACGGATAGTATTCCAAATCCGGAAATCATCCATATACCCTTTGAAATAATTATTCTTCCCTTCCCAGTTTCCGATGTTCGTTCTGACAATTGTTTGGTCGAGCGGTTGCACATCATCCGGAATGGAATAATTGCCGCTCACCACGTTGTTCAATCCGCCATTAATATAGAAGCGACATTCAGTTGTGGAGAAAGTAACGGCGATGTGTGTCCATTTATTCAGCTTCAGATTGCTCACAGTCGCCGCGGCGGGAACACCGTTGTGTCCGTGGAAATAGAGAAAGCCCTCGTTCCCGGATTGCAATTGTCCGTTCACATCCGCATAACTTCCTATGGAGAGAACGCCGCTTGCCGCTCCGCCTTTGTGTTGCTTGGCAATGAGCGTTCCGCTTTGATATTCACCGAGGTACACCCACAGTTCAATCGTCCCCGATGAAAGATTATTGTATGCGCTGTCGGTGAGAACTATCCTGTCGCTCGTTCCGTTAAAGCCGAGCGAAGAACCGAGCGTGGGAGACAATCGCACTTCCACTTCATCAACCGGTTTGAGGATTGATGTTTGAATTCGTCCCGTCACTATTCCGTTCGGATTGACAAAACCGACATCGCTCCCTCTGCGGCTTGCCCCGTAACGATTGGTGACGACGAGTTCATAGTTGTACAAATATCCCGGCTGTGTGTTGTAGTCGGAGTAGCCGGTTTGCGTAACAGGAAGCGTTGCAAGAAAGACATTGTTCCTGTACAGGTTCATCGTCTCTCCCGTAACGGGAGGACCGATGGGGTCCCGGACAATCTCGAACAGCACTTCGACATGGTCAACGAAGTCGCCGTCGCTTGCACGGATATTCGGCGGCTGCGGTTCGGTGCGCATGGTTCCCCAAAAACCATAGGCAATGCTTTTCGATGTACCGTTTCGCGCCGTGTCTGTTACAAATTGTCCGATGGTAAGCGCGAGTTGATAGTCATCGTTGAGCATCTTGCTTGCGCCGCCGTTGGATATGGTTGGATTGGAAACGCTGAATTTCGGGTCGCATAATTGTGCAGTCGAATTCCTTGGAAAAAGAAAGGTGAGAACCAGGAAGAATCCGAGACAACACTGTAAGGAACCGAATAATAGTCGAGCGTTCATCCACTGCAAAAACTTATTCTTGTTTTTCATAGTGATTCCTGTCTTGAAGTTAGTAGTATGTAGTTATTCAAGATTGCTCGTTACTTGTTCTTCAGTTCTTGAATTTCCGCCTTCAACTCTTCGATTTGTTTCTGCTGTTCTTTTATTGCATTGACAAGTACCGCCGTAAGATTTCCGTACGACATTCCCATCGAACCTTCTTCACCGCTCACCACTTCCGGTACAACTTCTTTCATTTCCTGTGCGATGAAACCGATTTGCGGTTCTTTCTTTTCATCGTTCTTATATGTATAGGAAACGGGACGCATTTTCATTACCGTGCTGAGACCGTATTTACTCATGTCTTGAATATCGTTTTTCAAAATTCTATCTGAAGCATCTCTCCACCACCACCCATCACACCATGCGTTCACAACTTTGAGAGGTTCATTGGAATTCGTTTGTATTCCAACGTTTCCATCAATATAGGTTCCGCCTTCAAAATCAGCACCATAATTAATTATCAACCTATCTTCGGTGTCATGAACCAATGCTCTTTGATTCGGTCTGTTTCCAATCGGACGACCGTCATTCGTTCCAAGTTTGAAATCAGTTCCATGGACTTTTACACTTCCGGCAACTTCAAGTTTTTCTCCGGGAGTTGTCGTTCCGATACCTACATTACCATTACTTCCTTTAATTGTCATCGCAATGTTTCCGGTATTTGGAAACGCGTTCCATGTTACATTACTTCGGAAAACTAAATCCTGTGCGTTCACATCCCAACCAATAATAGCGGCATCTGCATCTGCGCCAAGCAGTAGCGCGGCATTTCCGGCGTTCGTAATATTCATATACGGTTTATTCGAATTGCTCGAAGTGATTTGGAGTGTTCCTGTAATACCAGATGCACCGTTCCCATCGCCGTTAATTCTCAGGTTCCCGTTTGAAACTTCCAATCGCTGCGCCGGACTCAACGTCCCGATGCCAACGTTTCCTGTATTTGAAATACGCATCCTTTCTGTTGTACCGGTTGTCATCACAATGCTACCTGTTCCATTGTTATCATTATCAGCAATAACATTTGCATCGCCGGAGGCGGTTACTTGTTCTGCCGTTCCACTTTGTGCGCTGGCAAGAAATGTATTATCGGGGAAATAGAGTTTGCCGCCTGAACTAATCTTGACATCCCCCAACACTTCTAATTTGGAAACGGGAGTGAGCGTGCCGATTCCAACATTCCCGTCAGAGGGAACAACATTGGTCAGCCCTGTAACAGAAGCAGCGGTGTTCGCGGCAAATGTTTTGGTTAATTCTACACGGGGTAATAACTCGCCCGCGCCCGGTGCCGTTACGCCGAGATAATATGTTTGCGTCGCACTCAGATTCGAGATGGGATTGATCGCGCCCAACTTCACGGAGAAAACGCCATGGGAAACAGAAACATTCGATTGCGTTTCTTGCCAGAGCGCGGTGCCGCCGGCGGCTTGCGTGTAGAGTTTGAACAACAGTTCATACGTTCCGTCATCAACCGAACGACCTTGCGGGTCACGCAAGACGCCCTGAACCGACGTGGTAACATTCTGTGCCTGTGCAACCGTCAACCCGACAATCGCGATGAGGCAACTAAGAGAAATCAAAAAAATAACTAAACGATACATGGTATCAACCTTTCTTAATAGTATTGAAATAATGTTGGCAGATGTTCATCTGATAAATGTATTGCGCTTGCTTGAGAGCAATCGCTCTTAGATTAAGAAAGAACGAAGAGAGATATTGAAAAAAGAACAATGGTTATTGCAATCAACGGCAATAAATTTCGATACGCCACCACGTATCTTCACATGCTACGAAGTAACAGCATAGTGTTCATGATTTGATTCAAAAAAATTCTTCATCAAGTACGGAAGCGTTGCAATGTCTTCTTTCAACACATACGCCTTCGCGCCGAGTGCATACGCTTCGGTGCGGAAGGGAACACCGTCATAGTTTGTGACGATAATGATTTGCGCGTCGGGAAACGATTCCCTAATTCGTTTCGCGGCTGTCAGACCGTCCATTGCGTCCATCAGCAAATCCATGAGAACCCAATCCGGATTCACGCTTCCATACGCGGCAACTGCCTGTAAACCGTTTTCATATTCAAAAACTTCATCCCCTTCTTCCGCTACCGTATCGCGGATGATGGAGCGAATCTTCGCATTATCATCAACTATCATTATCCGCATGGAAGTCAAACTTTCTTGGAATTACTATATTACCGCCCCCCCAATAAACGGAAAAACCAAGCGCGGTTCAATCCATGAAGACACCGATTTTGTCTCCATGAAAGCATGTACCCATTGAAATCTGAGAAGATGGGGTTGTTTTGAAGGATAGTTTAAGGGGGAATTTGGCTATATCAAGCCCGGATGCTCAATTCTTGATGCTTGATACTCGAAACCTAACACTGGAAACTGGTTACCGATTATTTCAACTGGAAACAGAAAACCGGAAACAGTTTACAACTGTGAAGCGTGTTCCAGTGCGAACCGAAGGAGAGCGTTCGTTCCGTGAATGTCGAGTTTTGTGCAGATGTTGTGCCGGTGTGTTTCAACCGTCTTCACCGAAATGCACAACCGCACGGCAATATCTTTGGTTGATTTTCCATCGGCAACGTGTCGCATTATGGTTCTCTCCATATCGGTGAGTTGATTCAATCCGTTACATTGATAGGTCTTTGACCGCTTCGCGCGATTCATCAGGAAGGAAGAAATGGAAGGGCTGATATAATATTTTCCGACATGAACACTCTGAATGCTATCGAGAATATCCGAAACGGCGCTGTTCTTTAAGACGTAGCCCATCGCTCCCGCATCCATCGCGCTGTTAAAAAACGATTCTTTATCATGCATCGTCAGCATGATAATATCTACCGGGAGTTGCCGTTGTTGAACTTTGAGCGCAACATCCAGCCCGTTCATACCCGGCATTTCAATATCGAGGATAGCAATGTTTGGCTTCTCTTTCTCCACACACTGCAACGCCTCGTTCCCGTCACTCGTTTCTTTAATGATTTTCAAGTGCGGTTGTTCTTCAATGATTTCCTTCAAACCTTTTCTGAACAACGGATGGTCATCCGCTATGAGAATGGTAATAGTGTCGTTCATAGTTTTTCTTCCTTAATTGGTGCGGGCAAGATGAGTTGAATCCGCGTTCCACTTCCTGAATTAGTTTTGATAGAAAATTGTGCATTGATGGCTCTTGCCCGTGTGTGCATACTCGATAAACCGATTCCATCGCCGACAAGAACTGTGAACCCCTTTCCGTTATCAGTAATCGTCAGAGCGATTGAGCCGTCTGTTTTTGAAACAGTGAGCGTTGCTTCAGTCGCATCCGAATGTTTGATGATATTGTTCACCGATTCCTGCACGATGCGGAAAATGTGCATCTCGGTCTCCTTTGAAAATCCCGAATCAGTCACACCGATATTCACAACGAACCGTAGAGCAGATGTTGCTTCAATTCTTGAAACCAATGTTTTGATTGCCTGCCATACGCCGAAGCGGTCAATTTCCGTCGGACGAAGATTGTGAGATATTTCCCGCAACTGTTTTACCGTGCTTTCCGAAATGGAAGAAATGTCGTGAAACCGTTTAAGAGCATCTTCCAGCGCTTTCGATTTCCTCACGCCGAGTTCCGACGTATTTTTAATAATCAATAATTGCTGACCGATGCTGTCGTGCAGTTCCGATGCAATCCGTTTTCGCTCTTCTTCCGTCTGCTCCATGAGGCGATGAGAGAACACTTCCCGCTCGTGTTTTGCTTTTTGCAGATGAACATACCTCGAACGGACAAGCCCGAACGCTGTTCCGCCAACAACAAGAACCGAAAGTGTGATGAACCACCACGTCATCCAGAACGGAGGAAGAATGACAATGGCGAGCGATGCACCCTGCTCGTTCCATACGCCGTCGTTGTTCGATGCTTTGACACGGAGCGTGTAATTTCCCGGGTCTAAGTTCGTGTACGTTATCAAATTCTCATGCCCGTTGTTCACCCACTCGTTATCGAATCCTTCAAGTTTATACATGAATTGATTTTCCCGCGCGCCAGTAAACTCCAGCGCGGCAAACTCGAATGAGAGTACATAATCATCGTATTGGAGTTCGAGATTTTGTCGCAGAGCGATATCGGGTTCAAGTAACGCTTCTTTGTTAAATTTCTTAAACGAAGTAAAGACAACCTTCGGGATATGCTGATTTTTTTGTACTTCCGATGGTCGGACAACGATAATGCCGTTCGTTGTTCCATAATAGATTGTTCCGTTATTGTCTGTTGCCACTGCCCGTGAGCCAAACCTTCCCTCATCAAGTCCGTCTTCTTCTTTGAATGTTGTGAGCGTTTTCGATTCCCTCTCCCAAAGAGCAAGCCCTTTCGGCGTTGTTATCCACACGTTGTGGTCCGCATCTTCGAGAATGGTTGTAATGATATTATCCGGCAACCCATCCTCTTTCATCAGGTACGTTGCGCTGTTCGTTCGTGTATCAAACTCTACAACTCCGAAATCCGTGCCGATGAGTAATGTTCCGCGACTCGATTCAGTTATCCATGTAATCAAACTTATCCCGAACTTCACATTGCACTTCGATTGTTCAACGTAATCAATAAATGAGTGAGTCGAACGGTCATACAGGCACAGACGGTCTCCCGCACCTGCCCAAAGCCGACGCTCCGAATCTTCATACAAACCATTCACAACCTTTCCCGGAAGTTTTTCATTCCCGGAAGCATCTTTTGTCCAACACTTCCATTGCTGAGTTTTGGAATCATACGATGCGATTCCGTTTTCTGTCCCAAACCAAAGCACGCCAGTATGGTCTTGAATGATACTGCCGATATTTGTACCCGGAAGAGGATATGCTTTATCATTCGGGTCGAACCGTTCAAACGTTTGCTTCCCTTTTTTCAAGGTGTTCAATCCCCACGCTGTTCCGACCCAAAGCGTTGAATCTTTATCCTCTATCACCGACCATGCAATGGTACTGCTCAATGCCTCCGGCGAACCGTAACCCGCCGGATATTGGTCAAACATTCCTGTTTTAGGATTGTACGACCTCAACCCCGCGCCCCGTGTTCCGATAAACAATTTCCCCTCGTAATTTGTACACACCTCCATAATAAGATTCGTGCCTTCATAGGTTGAAGGCGAAGCGTCGAAGAGATAATCGAATCCTTTCGGTCTTCGAATGTACTTACATACTCCCCTCGCAGTTGCTATCCATACATTATGAGAACGGTCTTCTGTAATGAGGAGAATCGAATTATGGAGTAAACTTCGTTCGTCTGTCGGATTATTTTTCACAATCGAACATCGCTTTTGTTCTCTATTGAAAATCATCAATCCGTCCTCAGAACCTATCCAGAACACTCCTTCGTTATCCTCAAACATCGAAGTGATAGCATTCGAGGACAGATTATATGGATTCCCCTTATTGCCCGTCTCAATCATAAATCGTCTAAATGCATCCTGCTCACGGAGATACTCGTTAAAACCACTCCCGTTCGTTCCAACATACAACGTCCCCCGTTTGTCTTCATAGATACAGGTGATAATGCTATTACTTATCGTTCCGTTCTCCTTTGTGGCATAATATCGTTTGAATGTTTCTGTTGCCGCATCGTACCTGTTCACTCCATTATTTGTGCCTACCCAAAGTATTCCGTATGAATCAACACAGAGAGATGTTATTCTGTTGTCGCTCAGTGTTTGAGAATCTTCTTCTGAATATCTGAACCACTTCTGTGCATCCATTGTCGGTGAGACGCGCATTAACCCCTGACTGTTGGTAATCCATAAATTTTCCAAGCGGTCTTCAATCATCTCCGATGCGGTTACGGTAGTATCAAGAGAGTTCTCTCCCTTCAGACGGAAAGGACGAAACGAACGAGTACTTTCATCATAGATGGTGGCGCCTTTTGGCGTACCGACAATCATTCGCTTCTTTGAATCAATAAATAATAAACGAACGTTATTGGCAGGAATCGAATTTGTTACACGAGGGTCATGCGAAAACACACGGAACGATTGCCCGTCGTACCGGTTCAAGCCATTGAACGTTCCGAACCAGAGAAAGCCGGTTGAGTCTTGAACAATCGTCGTACAATACGCATGGCTCATCCCCTCTTTCTCTGTCAACCGCTGAAACCGCAATGACAATTCCTGGGCTGAGAGCCGTACAGCATAGATGGTAATGAAAACAAACAACAAGAAGAGTGTTCTTGTAGGAAGGTGAGTCCTGTTTCTAATCAAAGAATAGAGAAACATGCGTCGGTTGCTTTCGCGGGTGAATTGAAAATATATTGTTAGTTATGGTGAATACATCATGAGTGCGTTAATTGGTAAGAACAGAGAAGGATGATTGGAGAACAGTTGGCAGAATGTACAAACAGAAAAGAAGGGAAACAAAAAAGCCGACTCCTTTTCAGGGGAATCAGCTTTCTTTTTATTGCTTTCAATTGCCCTGTTGCCAAATTCCGTAACACTGTCATTGCTAATCCCGTCCATCATTTATCAGGACGGGATGAAGCAATCTCCTCAATACGTGTAGTTTCGTTTCAGGAGATTGCTTCTCCCGCTAAAGCGGGCTCGCAAAGACGTTCAGTAACACTCTCACGAAAAAAGTGAGTGGCACATTCCTCTTTCTATCTCATCAGCATCAACTTCTTCGTATCAGTGAACCCTTGTCCTGTGCCAGAAGAAGGATTCCCTGCATTCATCTTGTAGAAATATATTCCCGACGAAAGCGGTTGACCGTTCTTATCTCTTGCATTCCATCGTATGGATTGATAACCGGCTTCCTGAACTCCATCTACAAGCGTAGCAACTTCTTCCCCGAGAACGTTGTACACTTTAATCGTTACATAATTGTCAATTGGCAATTGATAATTGACAATTGTGAATGGATTAAAAGGATTCGGATAGTTTTGACTTAAGCCAAATTGTGTCGGAAGTTCAGGACTTTCATCAACAGACGATGGTGAAAGCGTGAATTCAAACGGCGATTCAACTTCTCCATGAACAGCGTCAACCGCAAAAGTCAGTTGTTGAGCAAGATTATACGTCTTGTTTTCGCTCGCCTCGTAATACCGGAACTCGACTTGTTCTCCCGCCGATGTATTGCTATACGTGGTGAGGAAGAAATAATATTTCTTCAGAGATTCAATGTACAACGGAGGAACAACTCCGCGACATTCTCCATTCACAAACGCCGCAACAACATCAAGCGTATCAACATCGGACTTTGTAATGATGGCAGTGATATTCATCGAGTATTGGAAATCATGCGGATTAATCGCCCACCCTTCCGGCGGATTCTGCACGACCAACATCGAAGGTTCATCAGATATTTTTTCCTTCGCCAACGGATAAACCAACGGCAACCCCGCCGGATACATCAACCGTCCCGCGCTTGCGGTTTTCAACAGATAGCCAAGTTTCGGATTCATGTAATCAAGACTTCCCACCCAGCCGATGCCACCGACATATTGCGCATACGCAAACTGACTTTTCACTACATCGCCGTTGAGCGGCTGAAGTGATTGTAACGCGTAGTTCACACTCATGCTCACTTGCGGTTGATAACTTATCCAGTTCCACCCGACGACAACCGGAATGGTATCTCTGAAAACATTCACCGGTGAACCGATGGTGAGCATCGTATCAACTTTACTCAACTTGATTTGATACATGGATTTATTGTTGAACGTGCTTAACGTTCCCACCCACCCAAGCGACGGAGTAAACTGAGAAAATGTTGTTTGACTTTTCACAATGTCTCCGCTTTCTGCCGAGAGAGAGCCAAGCACCGTATTGGTGGACATGCTCGTAGCGACTGTGTTCAACGAAAACCATGTCCATCCGCGCGGTAGTCTGTGTTGCTGAACAATTTGTGTCGTCGTCGAAATCGTTACCGGCACAAGAGGCGTACCGATAACGGTGTTCGCTGTGAAATTATATTGCTCAACAATCTGACCAAGTTCCCGGCACGTTGAAGCATCAAGAATCTTGAACGAAAGCTCTTCACCGCTCGTCTGATTGCTATAGATGGAGAGGAAGAGTTCGTACGTTTCAAGTTCGGGAACGTATTCCACATTCCCGATGCCGCGCACTTCATCTCCGACAAATGCCGCGACCTTATCATACGTATCTTCCGAAAGCACATCATCAACATACAACTTCGCGGTGATTGTCATCGAGTATTGAAACTCTGAAGGGTCAATTGACCACGCACGCGCCGGACAGAGAACACGCAAGTCAACAAGCAACGGTTCATCCCCTTGTACTGTTGCCGCGAACGTCGTGTCTTTGTACACGCCACCACCCAATTGCGGACTCACCGTGAATGTTACTTCCTGTGTTTGTCCAGGTGTAATGTATCCCGTCATCGGTGTAGCGGTGAGCCATGCAGGCAAATCAGTGATGTCGAAGCTCATTGCCGAGCCGCCGGTGTTCACAATTTGCCGGTTGAACGTTGTGCCTTGATTTTCCGGAATGACAAGACTGATGGCGGCATTATCCCATCGCATCGGATTTTGGTCAACGAAGAATTCCCATTCAACGATTTCATCGCGGGCATTGCCGTACACATCGGTAACGCCAATCAGTTTCGCGCGGAGTGTTTGATTTTCAATAAACCGCGCTTGAATGTTCGGAGTAATGAGGACCTGATTCTCGAAGCAATACACATTCTTATCTATCTCAAGACCAGTCTGTGCGTTGAACAACTTCACATTGTTCATCGGATGGAGAATACTGCAATCAATATGTTCATTGAACATGATGGAAATATTATCTCCGGGCTGATACATTCCGTCGCCGGGTTCGGGTACGCCAAAGACTTGCGGCGGAGTACGGTCAATCAAACCGGGAAGATAGGTTGAAACATTGACTATCGGGTCGCCGAGACATTGTGCAATCGCACGCAACTCATAATCTCCATCAGCAAGGAAACGAACATCCCACGGAACAACAACATACGTTTGCGGATACTGCGGCAAACTATCTTTCGGGATTTCGAGAATAGTAATCCAAGTATCCATGTTCGATTCAGTTTCCTGTTCACCTTTTCCTTTCTTGTTCACCACCATTGAAACAGGTTGTACAGATGTATGTTTCGTTCCGAGCGGTTCAAACATTTCTTCCGAAAGAATCATTTTCCCGTTCACCAACTGTGCAGTTGCAACCGAACCTTTTGGACGGAATTGCAATCGCACTAAATCAAAGTTCGATTCTTCTCGCTCGTAGTTGAACATCTTCACAAACATTGTATCGTGCATTACTTTGTTAATGAGCCACGGTTCGAGAGAACTTTGGTCAACAACTTCCAATGCAATTTCACTGCACGACTGATGGAACTGCACAGAGAACTGCACGGTCTGACTAATGTTCGCATCACACGCAGACTCGAATGTCATTTCCAAACCATCGTACACATACGCAGTTGGTCCTTTACTGACTGTCAGCGTCACCGGCACTTGCTGTCCGGCAGGAATCTCGAACGAAATTGCGTCTTCAATCACAACGCCGTTCACGGCGATGATTGCGCCGTCAGGATTGCTTGCCTGCTCAACACTGAGTTTGTATTCCCGCTCTTCATCGGTCTCACTTGCATTTCCCAACATAAGCGTAAAGACGGCAGGCTCATCAGGAGGTACATTAATTGCAGTAGATGGAAAAACATTTATCTGCGCCAAATCCCTTTTCACTGTCGTGCTTTCCCAAGGACAACTTGTAGCACCTCCCCATAATTTGAAGTAAGGACCATCTTTTGTAGAATAAACATCAACGGAATGAACATCTCCGGCATCATCATCTTCCAGATGGTATGTGTATGTTTTCGCTGATGATGTCACCGTACTACCACCCCATGTTTCGTTAAATTCATTATGTTGCTTGAACTTTGTCGTTAATCCCGCTTTATTGAATTCGAATCCGAGTTCAAGCGAAACTTCTTCATTCAAATCCCATTCTTCCTGCCAATTAATTGTTCGTTCGTCCGTCACTGCATAGCTGTTTTCAATGATCGCCCCTGCATCCCATGTGATATTTTGAGGGTTAGCACCAGTTTGCTTTTCTTCGGCATTTAACTGAATCCATTGCCGCCATCGTTTCGCTTGTTCTTTATAGACTTTTCTTGCTGAATCGGTTATTGTTGGAGATACTCCGAGAGAATCGAGTTGAGGAAGAATTGCCTGCTTCAAGTGGCGTTCAGAATACATATACGTTGTTGTTGCGTTTTTTTCGTTCATCGAAAGTGCTTTTGAAATGACAACGTTGCATGTTACTGTATCGTATTTTATGACCTCAGAAACTCCGTAAGCAAGATTTGAAGCATAGCCAATATAAACATCGCCATCCTGCCCAATGAAGTCTGCCTCGGGACTTGTCGAATAGGAAGAGTGGAATGTTGTGGATCGAACAACTTCACTATCATTAAGATACTTATAATTAAAATCCACATTTGCTCCAATCGTATGCCTGAAACCAGACTCGAATTCTACGGCAAATCCTAATCCCGATACTGTTGTGAGGGAAACACCGAGTTTAAGCGCAGCTTCTACCCCACCGCCATGTGCATGAAGGTATGATCCCTTGCTTTTGACAGAGTATGTTGAATCCTTCATAAATGAAGTGAAGCTTTTATCCCCAGGAGGATCGCGAAGAATCATTATTGGCCGCATTGGGTTTACTGTGGTAAACTGCTGCGAACGGGGACGATGTCCCGTCACGATAACTTCCTGAAATGTACTCGCCGATCTTTCAATATTATCCACTGCTACATATTCTATTCTCCAGGTATTCGGAGGTAACGGATTCGGTCCCATAGCCTGAATTGTATCGTACGCCATTCCATTTATGAAATTGATTTCTTTATCGAGGATTTGAGTTACATAATCATCTTTTATTATTTTTCCTGTATCTATTGCACATGTATTTCCGAAATAATCCTCAAAAACAAATAATCGTACAATGTATTTATCTCCTTGCTTTAACACAATATCTCCACAAGAATTTGCAGGCAATCCTTCCGCGACACGAACCTGTAAAGGAGCGCGATAAATAAAACTAGCATTTTGATTCGTATCAATCAATGAGAATTGTTTCCCTTGTTGCTCCAGTTGAGCATTGATACCTGCATCATCATGCGCGGCAGATACTAAATATCGTATTGGCGGGAGATTATTGAGTGTGAACGACCCTGAAGAATTCATCATGACCGTTGTATCAATACAACCACTGATGCTTTGCACTCGTACGCGTGATGACGAGCCAATTGGTAATCTGCATGTTCCGCCAGCAACACTGCCCGTGAGTTTCCGCTTTGTCGTATCTTGAAATTGCTGCTTGAGTACAACTGGTTGTGTAATATGAAACACTTCAAGAAATGATGGTATGAGACCATGATTCCCTTTCTTGGCACTCAACCGATGTGTGGAACCCGGCTCAAACTCTGCTACAAATTTTCCCGATGAATTTGTATAGACTCGCGGAATTGCACTCATCCCATCCACCAGTATTTCCACACTATCGGCAAAGCAATTTGTTCCTTCAAATTTCACAAATCCCGTTACAGAAAGTTGAGCAATGTCAGTGAAATCCACATCATCAACAAACGGGCTGTTCACTCCGAGCGTGACGTTTCTTGTTTCCGGCATAAACGTATGCTCGAACTTTTCATCTAACGGAATATCTTCACTCCAAATCGTACTATCGGCATTGAACAACGTGCCGGAGTTTCCATTCACTGTTTCATCCGAAATCACGTCTCCATTCCCTTCGTTGAAACGATAGTATGCGAGAAGGTTCGTTTCCATCGAAGCGTTCAGCGTCGTACTATACATGATTTGTTGAATCTCATATTGTGTACGGGCAACTTTCCAGATTCGTACTTCGTCAAGGAAACCGGAAAAATCTCCCATGCGAAGTGAAGCATTCGCCGCGCTGATACTGCCGGAAACTGATTGTGAATCAGCAATCTCACCATCTTTGTACAACACTAATCCGTTTGCACTACTGTACGTTAAGGAAACGTGCCGCCAAACATTTGAATCGAGTTGAGTGGAGAGTGTGCGCTGTGTGCCATCTATATAGATAGAGAATACCGCTTCGCGATTTTCCATCGCTACGCTGTAACCGGAAGTTCCCGCACTCTTTGAAAGGATATTTTGTGCGCCCATCATCTTCATCGGCTTTAGCCAACCTTCCAGCGTGAACTCATTCGTCGTCATGTATTCATTAAGCGAATTCGTGTTTGGAATGTTGATGTAATCATTCAAGCCATCAAACTCCAGAGCGCGACCGATGATGGTGACTTTGGATGGAATTGCCGAGAATGTTTTTCCCGAACCGTAGTTCACACCGCGAATTGCATAGTTGCCGAGTGTGTCGGTGAAATCAGAATGATAGACCGGCGCTTTGAATTCCGAAAATGTCGCGCCGCAGAGCGTTGCATCCTTGTTCTTCGCCGTTCCGTCGAACAACTCTTCTCCGATACCTTCATCGAACTTCCAGTAACCAACCAATCCCGGCTCATCGCCGTTGAGAATTCGTTTCATGTCGCGGCGGAGTTCTTTCTCTGTTCGTGTTGTATCCCACACACGAATGTCATCCATGATGCCGGTGAAATAACCGGTATTCAACCCGCGCCACGCACCAATGGTTGACTTCACGAAGGTCGGATTCTCCGGGTCGGTGTTGTGCGGAATAGAATAATTTCCGAACACGGTGTTATCCATTTTTCCATCAATGAAGAACTGCACGTTTGTCGCTGTGAAGACAACAGCAAGATGATACCAACGCGAAATCTCCAGCGTCCGGAAACTGCTTGCCGCTTGCACACCGTTGTGTCCGTGAAAATAGATTCTTCCCGCATCGCCGGATTGCGGCGCGCCGTTCGCATCGGCAAAGTAGCCGATAGAAAAAACCGCATCCGCCTGTCCCCCTTCTTCCTGCTTCGAGAGAATTGTCTCTTGCGTGTTCTCACCGAGATAGACCCACGCTTCAATCGTTCCTTCGCTGAAGTCGTTCACCGCGCTGTCGGTCAGTGCGACAAAGTCGTTCGAGCCATCGAACATGAGCGCCTTGCCGAGCAACGGCGTGAGTCGCACTTCGACTCCTTCTACAGCCGACATCATATTCGTTTGGATATGCCCGGTAACGATGCCGTTGGGATTGAGAAAACCAATATCGGATTCAGTTCTGCTCTCACCCATTGTATTGGATGATGTTACCGCGTATGCATAATGTTGTCCCGGTTGAACATTGTAGTCCAAGTATGAAGTTGTATTCGCATTGGGAGTTGCCAGCACTACTCCATTCTTGTACAGTGTCACCTGGTTTTCCGTTACCGGAGGACCGTCCGGGTCGCGCACAAGATTCCATCGAACGGTGATTTTATCCAATTCATCACCATCGGTTGCAAAGACGAGCGGCGGTTTCGGTTCCAACAACATGAAACTCCAGAATCCTGTTGCGATACTGTTCGTCGCCTGTTTCTTTGTTGCATATCCTGTTTGCACACCTGCTGTCAGTGCAGATTTGTTCTCACCGGTTCCCATCAATACCGCGCCATTCACCTGAATGACATTAGTGATAGTGAACTTCGGGTCGCATGTTTGCGCGTACACAGCGCCGCCAACAAACATCACCAACGAAAGCAACACCGTTATTTTCATAAACATAGTTCTCTTTTTCATGACTTGACCTTTCATTTTTGTTTCAGTTCAAGTGTTCGGTCAATTAGTGATTAGCGTTCGCGGGCTTTGAGTTCTTTGTAGAGCCGTTCCAGTTCTGCCGTTCGTTCCGACATCTGCACCAACTCGTTCGCCTGCTTCTCGATTAACGCCTGTTGTTCCTGTATTGCCTTTGTGAGATAGGGGATAAGTTTTTCCTGACTTAGTCCATAATAATCAGTATCGCTCTTCGGGACATCAACAGCTGTTGGGATAATTTTTTCTACTTCCTGAGCTATAAATCCGACGTTGCTCTTCTCTTTTGTTTTCCACTTGTAGCTTACAGGTCGAAGTTTCATCACTTTGGCTAAACCACCATCGAGTTCATTTATATCCTTTTTTAATCTCATGTCGGACCAGCTGTACCAATAATTATCTTGAAACCCCATATAAACTCCACTAAAAGTACCAAAGCTTGAATCTCCATTAAAAACACATAATACTGCACTATTGTAATTATTAGTATTTATGCGTAGTCGAATTCCAGCCGGATAACTTTGGAAATCCTTATTCATAAACAATAATTGGCTGGAATTATTCCAACCATAACCAGCTTGTATTTTGATAGTTGATGAAGTCGATGATGAAACTTCAAGGTTGGCAGAAGGGGTTGTTGTTCCGATGCCAACATTGCCGGAATTGTAATAAATACTGCTTCCGGCGGTTACCCATTGACTTGAACTTAATGGCGAACCATTCTTATAAATATCGGTTGCATTGATTATGCCATTGACATCAAGTTTGTAGGCAGGTGATGTTTTACCAATGCCGACGTTGCCGCCATTGGTAATACGCATGGCTTCAGTCCAATCGGCACTGGCGGCACGAGTAGAAAAAACGAGAGGCACATTTGCATTGGCTAAGTCAGGGGAATTTATCATCCACCCGTAACCATTACTGCTTGTGGAAGACTTAAATTCAAGTCCTTGTCCTCCCGTTGGTGAACCAGCGCCATTTGAGTTGATGACAATAAATCCTTTGTTTGTTGCCTCTGATATTCCCGGTCCCGTAACATTACCAACGGAGAGGAGAGCTTGCGGATTCGTCGTCCCGATGCCGACATTGCCGCCTATTGCTTGAAGAGCCAAGTTCCTTGGATGTGCGAAATTACCGGTAACCGCTGCCTGAATATTTATTGGGTTGGCATCATTAATGTCGAAATACAGCACACTATTTGAGAGGTTAGTCTTCGGTGCGCCAAAGATTACTTTGTTGCTACCTGAAGGAGTTGTAACCTCTAATGGTCCCCTTGGGGTCGTCGTTCCTATACCGACGTTGCCTCCTACTGGGCTGAGAAGAATATTTGCAGGGGCATCATTCGCGCCATTCGCTGTCAATCCCCGCAGAGATATCGTTCCACCACCATTGCCGGATTTATCACATACATTGATATATGCCATATTATCAGGTCTTGAAATGACTAACTCACCATCGACGTGTAAAGTTCTAATCGGGCTATTTGTCGCTATTCCTACATTGCCGTTGTTTGCAATCCTCATTACTTCTGTAAGTGTAGATGCTTGTGCATTGTAGAATCTTACACTTGAACTCATGTTCGGGTCAGCAGCTCCATAATCCATGATAAATTTAATTGAGCCTAAGGGTCTAAAACTACCTAAATTATTTCCCCAACCGGAAAATTCACTCCCCGCGAGCCCACTCACAAGAGTACCACCTATTTTTACTTGCGTAGTAAATTCACCTGAAGGCTTATCCTGTATTGTCAACGTTGCGCTTGGTGTCGCAGTCCCGATGCCGACGTTGCCGGTATTAGCAATCCTCATTCTTTCAGTAGAGCCAGTATTCAACACAATACTGCCTGAGCCATTGCCGTCACCGTCAGCCGTAATCGGAGCGTCTGCGGGGTTGCTTAATCCTGTAGCAGTCCCGCCTAAGTTTGCTGAACTGAGGGAAGTACCATCGGCAAAGTAAATTTTCCCTGTCGAACCTGCGCTGATACGGAGGTCTCCGTTCACTTCTAATGGTGAGTTCGGTGTTGCCGTTCCGATACCGACGTTTGCATCAAACCGCCACGTTCCTCCAAGTCTTCCTCCATTTTTCAAATCAGCAAAGTAGTTTGCATCGTCATCCCAGAGTTTTGTCGCTCTGAAATCGCCGCTCACATCAAGTGTATATGCAGGCGTTGCCGTACCAATACCGACCTTCCCATCCGTTCCAACACGGAGACGACTCCCGCTAATATCCACATCGCCAACAACGGAAAGTTTGCTTGCCGGCGTTTTCGTTCCAATGCCGACATTGCCGGAAGAAGGCATCACGTTACTTTCTCCCGTGAGGGAAAGCGTTGTAATCGTGGCGAGCGTTTTTGTCAGTTCGACACGAGGCGTCAGTTCCGTTCCTCCTGCAACGGTAAATCCAAGGTAATATGTTTTGCTTGCGTCAATCACCGGCAGAGGAGTTACCGAACCCAACTCTGCGACAAACACGCCGTGCGATACCGGAACGCTTGTCTGCGTTTCTGCCCAGACATGATTTCCGCCCGTTTCTACTTCATACAGTTTGAATGTAATTGAATATGTTGCATCGGTGACCGAGCGTCCGTTCGGGTCGCGTAACACGCCCTGCACGGAAAATGTCGGGCTTTGAGCGAACACGCTTTGCGCGCTTACACAGAACAGAATAATGCTGAATACTAAGAGAGTTGCAATCTGTTTCATGACAGATTTCCTTTCGTTGTTGTTAGTAATTGGTGATAAAATAAATTCATACAATCTTGATTCGTTTTGTTCCTGCACAAGTGCAAACCATTCCTGCACAAGTGCAAACCCTTTCCGCGCGAGTGCAAACCGTTCCCGCACAAGTGCAAACCCTTTCCGCACAAGTGCAAACCCTTTCCGCGCGAGTGCAAACCCTTCCCGCACAAGTGCAAACCCTTTCCGCGCGAGTGCAAACTGTTCCGGCACAAGTGCAAACCCTTTCCGCGCGGGTGCAAACCGTTCCGGCACAAGTGCAAACCCTTTCCGCGCGGGTGCAAACCGTTCCGGCACAAGTGCAAACCCTTTCCGCGCGAGTGCAAACCGTTCCGTCACTTGGGACAACCCTTCCGTTCGCTTCAAAAAGGGGGATATTACTTTCAACCTGCCAATTTGTGCTGTTTTAAGGGGATTTTGAAAACCGTGAAAATGCGTTGTTTTGACACCTTCTCTCATAGCGCCAATTCCGCTCTGTGTGTGTCCGAATTGCAGAAACCACGGTATCCGGGGCTGACGTATTCGCCCGTTTGAATTGACAAACCTCATTTCTTCTTCCCCTCTTGGGGATGCACCACCATTGTTGCCGCTCCAACTAATTGTAAGAGGGCGGTGAGATTATCTTTCAGCACATAGCCGTACGCGCCGGCGCGGCGGGCAGATTCGCGAAACGACATGTCGTCATACTGACTGACGATGATGACGCATGCATCAGGGTGTGCCTGTTTTATTTTCTGCGTCGCCGAAATGCCGTCGAGATGTTTCATGACAATGTCCATACACACTACATCGGGGAGTGTTTTTTCATAGAGCGCAATCGCTTCCGCTCCGTCATCACACTCGATAATCTCGTCGGCAAAACCATTCAGGTACAATTTTATCATTCCCCTCATTTTTTCATTGTCGTCAACGAGAAGGACTTTCATGATGGTACTCTGTTCATACATCGGTTACACACGTTTACAGTCACAAGGTACGAGGAAAAGGAAGGTGAAACCATAGGGAAATGTTCTCATTTATGTAGGTACTTGTCCTTATTTGAAGGAACGTAACCCATGAAAAGTCATTGCGAATCCCGTCCTTCATGGATCGGGACGGGATGAAGCAATCTCCTGAGTTTGTCGTTACGTACTACGTCGGGGGATTGCTTCTCCCGCTAAAGCGGTATCGCAATGACTTGGATGAAGAGAGGTGGAGAAAATTGCTTAACTTCATTTCATATTTTACATTCGTTTACATTATCTTATGAAGGATTCAAGCCAATGTTCGCTGTGTATATAATGACCAATAAGCATAACACTGTACTGTATACCGGAGTTACCAATGATGTAGTGCGTCGAGTGTATGAACATCGGGAGAAAATTTCAGGACAGAGTTTCACTGCACGATATAACGTACATAAGCTTGTGTATTATGAATTCTTTGAGGATGCGTACAATGCTATCGCACGGGAGAAACAAATCAAAGCAGGGTCGCGGGCAAAGAAAGTAAAATTGATAGATGATATGAATCCTGAATGGAAAGATTTATTTGATGCGTTGACCAAAGATATCTGAAGTGAATAAGTGTGCGTCATTGCGAATCCCGCTTCAGCGGGGTGAAGCAATCTCAACCTTCTTCTTTTGAATGAACTGAGGAGATTGCTTCATCCGCTAAAACGAACTACTAATGAACCACTCTTTCGATTCATTGGTAGCGTGAAGCGAGGAGAAGATTGCTTCATCCTGTCCTGATAGACTTTGGACAGGATGAAGCAATGACACTGAAGTGCGAGTCACTGCGAATCCCGTTCATCATGTATCAGAATAAGATGAAGAATCATTGCGAAGCCCGTCCATCACGGATCAGGACGGGATGAAGCAATCCTCTGAATTCATCATACAGGTCGGGGGATTGCTTCTCCCGCTAAAGCGGGATCGCAATGACTCAGTGGAATTGGCTTTTTGATAGTTACAATTCCATCGTATGTTGCAAAGCAAACTTCAATAATGCATTGGTACCATGAAGGTCGAGTTTATGGCAAATGTTGTTGCGGTGCGTCTCGACCGTTTTCACGCTGATGAAGAGTTCGTCTGCTATTTCTTTATTTGATTTCAGCCCGGTGAGCAGTTTGAGAATTTTTCGCTCCATCCCCGTCAAACGTTCGATGCTTGGATATTGATGCGAGAGCAACGTCGTTCTTCCGCTTCGACGTACAAGGTAATCGGAGATTGAAGGTGAAACATAGTAGCGTCCTTCCCGCACCGCGCTGATACATTCGAGGATGTTGGCAATAGCATTGTCTTTCAAAACGTATCCCCTGCATCCGAGGTCCATCGCACGGTTGAACATCGGTTCATCCTTGTGCATTGTAATGACGACGCAATCTGTCGGAATGTGTTCATGTTCAACATGTTTCATCACGTCAAATCCGTTCAGGCGCGGCATATCCAAATCAAGCATGGCAACATCAACTTCCTGTTCACGCAATATGCGAAGCGCTACTTCGCCATCGCCCGCCTCGGCAATAACCCGGCATGTCCCGTCCCCCTCAAGGATTTGCTTCAGTCCTTTCCGGAACACAGGATGGTCGTCTGCAACAAGAATTCGTATAGGTGTTTGTGTATGCTCTGTCATGGCTGTCTCGTCTTGTATTATGGTAATGGAATAATGACGTTGATTGTTGTTCCCTTGTTCGGCGATGTATCAATAGAAAGATTTCCCCCAAGTACGCGCGCCCGCTCGGATAAATCCATGAGTCCGAAACTCACCGGATGTGTTTTCCCCGTTACTGCTTCTACGGAAAATCCTTTTCCGTTATCCTGTATCGAAATGGAAAGCGTCCGTTCTGTTTTCTTTACCGAGAGAACTGCTTCCGTCGCCGCGGCGTGTTTCAGAATATTCGACACGCTTTCCTGAACAATCCTGAACACGTTTATCTCCAACTCTTTCGGAAGAAGTTTATCTATCATATCAATCTCGGAACGGAACCGTACTCCTGTTCCCTGCTCGATGGTGCGTACAAAGGTGTTGATTGTTTCCGTCAATCCCAATCGGTCTAAGTGAATCGGTCTCAGGTTGTGAGTTATCCTTCTCACCTCATCGAGCGTTTCGGATGCTTGCGTGGAAATATCGGTAAGGAGTTCTGACGAGTCGGGTAGTTTTATTTTCCCCCGCGGTTGATGGACAAGGTTCGCCAGGTTTTTGATAATGAGAATTCCCTGCCCAACGCTATCGTGCAGTTCTGCCGCGATGCGTTTCCGTTCTTCTTCTGTTTGTTCTATCAGGCGATAGGAAAACCGCTCGCGTTCTTCTTTCGCCCGCCGCAAATGGATGTAGCGCGAATGTGCAAGTCCGAACGTTGTTCCTCCGACAAAGAGAACGGAAAACACGATGAACCACCATCGCTCCCAGAACGGTGGGGTGATAATAATCCTGAGCGATGCCGGCTGTTGATTCCACACGCCATCGCTGTTTGAACCGAGCACACGGAAGAGATATTCGCCTGCGTCAAGATTTGTGTATGTGATTGAACGACGTTCTGCTGTTGTTAATGTCCACTTGTTGTCAAATCCTTCAAGCATGTACGAGTATAAATTTTTCCCCGGCGCAGAATAATCAAGCGATGCAAACTCGATGGAGAAAACATTTTCGTCGTATGTAAGTTCGACAAGCGGTATTTCAGAAATGTGTTTCTCAAGCAACACGCGGTCATTCACTACTTCACCCGGAGAAATTGTTTTGTTAAATAATTTGAAGTCTGTCAGTACAACCGGTGGCAGGAATGAACTGACATGAATACTCTCAGGAAAGAACGCGTTCAACCCATTGATGCCGCCGAAGAACATCTCTCCCCGTTTCGATTTGAAATACGAACCCGTGTTAAATTCATTCGCCTGTAACCCGTCTTCCACAGTATAATTCCTGAAGGTCCGTTCCGAAGGCGAAAATTTTGAAAGACCTTTATTCGTGCTTAACCAGAGATTTCCTTCTCTATCTTCAAGAATTCCATAGACAACATTATTCGGGAGTCCGTCTCTCTGTGTGAAATGGACAAACGATTCATCCTCCCTGTTGAATTGATTTAACCCACCGCCATCCGTTCCGAACCAAAGAATTCCGTTCCCATCTTCAAGAATACATTTCACCTGATTGGAACTGATACACTTCGGGTTGCTCTCATCATACACGTAATGAACAAATGTCGTTTCCTGTGTATTCAAATCAACCGCATTGAGTCCACCGCCTTGCGTAGCAATCCACAACACATTTCTTGAATCCTTCAGAAACGCATTTACACGAGTGCCGGAAAAACTTTTCGGATTCTGTCGGTCATGGTTAAAATGTGTGTAGCGTGGATTTCCGTTCTTCTCAAATCGTACAACATCAACTCCTTCGCGGGTTCCAACCCAGAGAGAACCGTCGTCTTCAGGCATCAACGCATACACCCACGTGCTGAGGAGACTATCGGTCTTCTCCGCATTCGTATTCATGTTGGTGAGTACGCCTGTTTCTTTATTGAAAGAAAATAAACCCAAATTTTCCTGCCCCAGCCAGAGTTTTGTTCCGTTACTTCCCGGAAAATCGGAAACCACATAGACGTTATTAATTGCATTCGCCACCTTCGTCCCAATATTTCTTGAAAACACGGTCACCTTTCCCGTAGTTCTTTCAAGGCGATTTAATCCTGCATATCCACCTACCCAGAGTATTCCCGATTCATCTTCATAAATCCCTCTGATACTCGGACTTGAAAAACTATTTGGATTATCCGGGTCATGACGATAGAGTTGGAAGTTGTTCTCCCGCATCGTTGAATAAAGAATCCCCCAGCCATTCGTTCCGAGCCATAACTTGTTGCTGTTATCAATAAAGGAACACCAGAGCGAACTAATCGGCAAACCACCCAACGCAGAAGAGATTGTCAAGGAATCATACAAGTAATACTGAAAGGATAATTGTTCGGATGAATCAAAGGATACCCTGCACAATCCATAATTGTTTTGGCACAACCAGAGGTTTCCGTCGCGGTCTTCACCAATGGACCGAACGTTATCAACATTTATTTGTGGATGCAGTGACGATGTGTTCATTGTATCGAACGGACAATTGTGCCTGAACCGGATTGTCGAATCAACATTCTGTAGATTGTAGTTCACACGAAACAGTCCCCCCGACATCATTCCAATCCACAGTCGTTCCTTTGAATCCTGATAGATTGTCCCGATATCTTCGATTGGCGTTTTCAATCTCCGAATCTTGGAATCCGCTACCAGATAATGTGAGAACGTTTCTGTCGTCTCGTCGTATCGTGCAAGGGTCGCGTTTTCCAAACCAATCCATAAAGTTCCGGCACTATCCCGAAAAATGCTGAGGACATTATTGCTTCTTAGCGAGCGAACATCATTCTCCTGATGTTGGTATCTTGTAACCTGTTCCTCCGCTGATGAGACAACAAGTTTATTCAATCCTCCTCGTTGCGTTCCTATCCAAAATATTTTCTTTCTGTTCTTGATAAGAGGAGATTGCACGTCTTCAAATATTGTGGTGATATTATCGTCACTCAATGAATTTTCATCCACGTCACTATGCTTATAATGTTTGAATGATTCTGTTGATGGGTCGAAACGGTTGAGTCCTCCAAGAGTTCCCACCCAGAACAATCCATCGCCATCCTGAATGAGCGCCTGAATAGAATTGTTGGAGATTGAATTCGAATCGAACGGCTCGTTACGATACACCTTGAAAGTATAACCATCGTACCGGTTCAACCCGTCCTGCGTTCCGAACCAGAGGAATCCTTTTCTATCCTGTATAATGCAATGAACGGAGTTTTGAGACAAGCCATTATCTGATGTAATTCTTCCGAACGTATAACGATGTTGTGCAGAAGCATGAGAATGTAAAAAGAACAACGATTGCAAAAAGATTGCAATGAAGGAGGTTGCGTTTCGTATGTAACAGTAAAGTAGCATTCGATGCTTTGCCGAACGAACAAGTATTTTTTTAGTTAAGGATAATGATTCATGCTGAAATAGTTTGGTTAGAACAAATGCTAAGGAATGATAGAAAGAACGTCGCGGGAGAATGTACAAACAGAAAAGAAGGGAAACAAAAAAGCCGACTCCTTTTCAGGGGAATCAGCTTTCTTGCTATTGCTATCAATTGCCCTGTTGCCAAATTCCATAACACTGTCATTGCGAATCCCGTCCATCATTTATCAGGACGGGATGAAGCAATCTCCTCAATACGTGTAGTTTCGTTTCAGGAGATTGCTTCTCCCGCTACCCGCCTGCCGGACGGGCAGGAAGCGGGCTCGCAATGACGTTCAGCAACACTCTCACGAAAAAAGTGAGTGGCACATTCCTTTTTCTATCTCATTAACATCAACTTCTTCGTATCAGTGAACCCTTGTCCTGTGCCAGAAGAAGGATTCCCTGCGCTGAGTTTGTAGAAATATATTCCCGAAGGAAGCGGTTGTCCGTTACTACTCGTCGCATTCCATTCATACATGCGGTAACCTGCAACCTGCAACCCGTCAACAAGCGTAGCAACTTCTTCACCGAGAACATTATACACTTTCAGCGTCACCCACGAATCAACCGGTAACTGATAACTGATAACTGTCGTCGGGTTGAACGGATTCGGATAGTTTTGGCTCAGCCCGAATTCCGTCGGCAATTCTTTCCCGTTACCAACAGCAAGCGGATGCGATACTTTCCACGCGAACGGAGACGATACTGTACCGACTATTCCATCCTGCGAGAAGGGAAGTTGTTCAGCAAGTGCGTAGGTAGTTCCGTTGCTCGCATCGAGGAAACGGAACTCGATTGTTTCACCCGACGCAATGTTACTGTACACCAGCATGAAGAAAATATGTTTGTTCATCGGTTCGATGTACAGCGCTTGTGCAACGCCGCGGCACTCACCGTTTACAAACGCTCCGACAAGGTCTTCGTTATCGGTAATTTCCATTTCGTCCTTTTCAACAACACCGGTGACCGGCATATTGAATTGGAATTGATACGGGTCGTACGTCCAGCCGTTCATCGCAAGCGGAACAAATTCATCTTTCTTCTGAACTGCCTTTGCCATAACCGCAGTCGCCGGATATTTCAACGTATCAGGATTTCCTGATTTGTATAAGTATCCTTTCTCCGGACTCATAAATGTCAGGCTTCCGACCCATCCGAGATTCGCGACAAAAATCGCATACGTTGTCTGGCTCTTGATAAGATTCCCATTTAACGGATTCAGATTCGACAATGCATGGTTGATTTCATATCCTGCCTGCGGTTGATATGAAATCCAGTTCCATCCTTGCACAATCGGAATTTTGTTCGATGTCAGATTCACAGGGTAACCGACGAACTCTACTGTATCTTTCGTCGTGAGTTTTGCCTGATACATTGATTTCGTATTCAACGTACTTAGCGTTCCAACCCAACCCAACCCGGAAGCATATTGGCTGAACGAAGTTTGACTCTTGATAATATCATTCGTCGTCGGTGAAATGGAACTCATCATCGGATTCACACTCATGTCTGAAGCCTGAAGATTGAGAGAGAACCATGTCCATCCTTGTTTCAACGCAAGTTGTTTTGAAACCTGACTTGTCGCAGTCAGCCGTACGGGATTATCCGGTCTGCCGTACACTGCATCGGCGGTGAACGTATATTCTTCTTCGATATATCCGAGTTCACGGCAAGTAGATGCGTCCCACACTTTAAAGCTGAGTTGTTCGCCTTGTGTTGTATTACTGAAGATTGTCAGGAATACCTGATACGCAATTGAATCATTCACGTCTTCAACATATTGAACGCTACCCATTCCGCGCACTTCATTCCCGACATACGCAGCAACGACATCGTATCCATCCGATGTTGCTTCGCCATCAACGAACAACCGCGCATCAATATTCATTGAGTATTGATACTCTGCTTCATCCACAGCCCACTGCGGAGCGGGACAGAGGATGCGGAAATCGAGCCGTAAATCTTCCTCGCCGTTTGCCGTGCTTGCAAAGATTGTATCCTTGTAAAATCCGCCGGTCAATTGCGGACTGATGGTGAATGTTACTTCCTGAGTAAAACCAGCAGGAATAATTGCGTTCACCGGACTCACAGTCAACCACGAAGGGATATCCTGAATGGTAAAGCTTTGTGCGAACGTTCCGCTGTTTAATATTTGTCGCGTGAACGTCAGCGTTTGTCCTTGATTTGCAATCGTCTGGAATGTCGGGTCGCTCCATCGCATTGAATTTCTATCAACATAGAATTCATAATTGAGACTTCTTGTAATTCGATTGTCGTATAAATCGCGAACGCCGTAAGCAGGCGCGCTACCATCATCTTCAAATGTCAGGCGAAGCACCTGATTCTCCAAAAACCTATTTGGAATATTCGGAGTCACCACAACCGTGTTTTCGTTGCAGGAAATTGTTTTATCAATTTCGAGCCCGGTTGCAGAATAGAATAGTTTCACATTCAACAGCGGATGAAGCGAGCCGCAATCAATGTTTTCGTTAAAGTGCGCGATGATTTGGTCGTTCGGACCGAGAACACCGTCCACCGGTTCCGTTGAACCAAGTAACGCGGGGGGACTTCTGTCTATTCTTCCTTTGATGATAACAGATGAACCTTTAATTGTTTGAGAGAAACATGTTGTCACCGCGCGGATTTCCATATTCCCGTCAGGAACAACATCGGGCGGAATTACCCAAACAAACTGATAGAAATTCTGTGCAGTCGGCAGACTATCTTTCGGAATCCTGATTGCCGTTATCCATGGATTATCAAATACGGTTTTTCCGTTCTTGTTCATCGAAGATTCCATGACGTGTGTGCGATAATCATCTACAAGGATTTCGTTTATCGTTACCGACTTCAACGGTTCGTATCTCAATATGCTTCTATCAAGTGCGAGCGTATTTGAAGTAGTTGCCGTTGCAACAGATCGGTATTGGAACCAGATTTCATTCAAATCCGGATTGTTCCTGTCATATTTGTTGATGGTAATAAACACAGAATCCGGGTCTGAAGAATTTATCAGCCAGTTGTTCGTCGGTTCAACAATAGCAACTTCGCTGCATGGCACTTCAAAGTGAACACTGAACATAGCATCATGTGCAATTTGGTCGTCGCAAGTTGAAGAAAGTCGCACGACTAAATTATCATAGTCGTATGCAACCGGACCGCGCTCAACGGTTAGCGTGAGCGGGACTTGTTGTCCTGCCGGAATATCAATCAGCAACGCAGTCTCAATAGTAATGCCGTTCACTTTGATCACCGCTCCGTCAGGATTGTTCTCCTGAGGAATCGTGATTTGATAAGTGCCATCTTCGTCCGTGCTACTGATATTGCCGACATTCAATGTAAACACTGCAGGTTCGTCCGGCGGAACATTGATTGCGGTGTTCGGCGCAATCATCACCTGAACTCCTTCGCGATTTGCGGTTCCTTCTTCCCACGGGCAACTTGTCGCGCCGCCGATGAGTTTGAAAATAGGCGAACCGCCTTGCGGCTCATAAATATCCACAGAATGAACATCACCTGCGTCATCATCTTCGAGATGATACGCATACGTTTTCGACGATGCCTTCACCTCACCGCCACCGAACGAGCCGCTGACCGTGTTGTGTTGTTTGAAACTTGTCGTTAATCCTGCCTTATTGAATTCAAACCCTAATTCAAGTCCGACTTCCGCATTCACTTCCCACTCTTCCGACCAATTCCAGGTTTCTTCGGATGATGTCGTTACCGAATTATCTATGATAGCGCCTGCGTCCCACGAGATATTATTGGGGTTGCTTGCGGCATTTTTCTGCTGTTCATTCAGCGTTACCCATTGACGCCATCGCTTCGCCTGGTCTTTGTAGAAATTCCGTGCGGAATCAGTCAACGTTGGAGCAACACCCAACGAATCGAGTTGCGGAATAACTGTTCCCTTCAAATAACTTTCGGAATACAAATACATCGTTGACGCATTTGATTCGTTCATTGAAAGCGCTTTGGAAAGTTGAACACTGCATGTTGCCGTATCGTATTTGATAACGTCGGCAACACCGTAATTCATATTCGATGCGTACCCGATATAAACATCACCGCCATCTCCGATATACCCATCTTCAGGACTTGTCGAGTACGTTGAATTGAACGTAACAGAACGGACAAGTTCATGGTCATTGAGATACGTGTAGTTGAAATCACCGCCGAGAGAAATTGTATGCTTAAATCCGGACTCAAAACTCACTGCCGAACCAAGACCGATAATGGTTGTTGTCGAAACTCCAAGCGCAAGATTCGCTTCGACTCCACCGCCATGGGCATGAAGAGACGAACCGGTTTGTTTTGTTGAGTAGGTAGAGTCTTTTATGAATGATGAAAAACTTCTGTCGCCCGGCGGGTCGTGCAAAATCATAATCGGACGGAGCGGGTTAATTGTTGTGAACCGTTGCGGACGCGGGCGGTGACCCGTTACAATTACATTTTGTGAAGTTGAAGCGGTTCTCCCGCTCCCCAACGTGTCAACAGCCACATATTCAATTCCCCATGTGTAGGGCGCTAACGGATTGGGACCCATCGCGACAATTGTGTCATACGCAACGCCATTTGTAAACGAAAATGTTTTGTCCAGCACTTGACTGACGAAATCATTTTTTGTAATTGTTCCTGTATCCACCGGACAACGTCTGCCGTTGTAATCTTCAAAAATGTCGAGTGTAAGTTTCACACGTTCTCCCTGTTTCATCACAACATCACCGCAAGCAGAAGTTTGTTCCGGGAACCCGGTCTTAATTTCCACCTGAATAGGCGCGCGGTAGAGAAATGTTGCCGTATCGTTGTGTTCCTTCATCAAAATTATTTTTGAATCATCAACGAACGGATGAACGGGATTGTTATCAATAGCCATAACAGTGACGTTGAAATTCATCGGGGGCAACGAGGCCGCCGTCACTCTTCCTGAAAGGGAATCGGTGTACACGATTGTTTCAAAACAATTGTTCGTACTTGTAATTTTCACTTTCGATTTTCCGAGTGAATATTCGCACTTGCCGCCGACGACGTTGATTCTCATATCCCGCGTTACGGTATTCTCGAATGTTCTTGAAATGACAACCGGCTGAGAAATGTTTCTGATATCCCACGATGCAGGAACGAATTGATGGTCAAACTTCCTGAACGAAAGCGTATGTGTGCTTCCGGGTTCAAACTCGACAGTAAATTTCCCGTCCACCCCGGTGAGTGCAGGCGGACGCGCTGGAAATCCGTCAACCAACACTTCGACGCTGTCAGCAAAGCAATTCGTATTGATATGCTTCACGAACCCGACAACGGAGAGGAGTGAAATATCCGTGTAATCAATTCTCGATACAACCGTACTGCTCGGCGCAAGAGTAACATCGCGTGTTTCCGGCAAAAATACATGAGTAAATTTCTCATCCATGGGAATATGCTTCGTCCAGATAGTGGAATCGGCATTGATGATATTGCCAACATACGAATTGATTGTCTCGTCAGAGATAACCAATCCGCCACCTTCATTCAGTTTCCAATATGCCTGTAAGCCATCCTGTTCGGTGGTGAACGGAGCGTTCATATTTGCTTGAATTTCCTGCTGTGTTCGCTCCGATTTCCACACACGAACCTCATCAATTCGCCCATAGAAATAATTGGAGTTCACATTTCCAATCGTCGCTTTTGTTCCGATACTTCCGGTATCAATTGAAAAATCTCCGTTCACGACTGCGCCTGCTTCGCCATTGATGTAAAATGTCGCACCGGTAGAATTATACTTGAGCGCAACATGATACCACAACGCAGTATCGAGCGGCGTCGTATCGGTTGCAATCATTGTTCCTGTTGACAGGAATTTGAATCTCCCGTTCTCGATATATAAAATTCCGGACGGGTTCGTCGCCCGATTGCGTAACGTAACTATGGGTTGTATCCCGGTCACAGAACGGGGATAGACCCACGCTTCGATTGTTCCGGTATTCAACGCAGTATCACCGACGACAGATGGTATCTCAACCCAATCGTCAACGCCATCCATCTCCAATGCTCTGCCGATAATTGATAATTTTCTTGGCGTCGCGGCGAACGTGGTACCAGAGCCGTAATTGATTCCTTTGATAATATAGTTTCCTTGCTGGTTCGTGATTCCACTCGTGTACACCGATGCTTTATTGGAAACTGAAAACACTATCGGGCTACAGAACAAGCCATGATGTTTACTCTTTGATAAGTCGTATGCCCGAGTTCCTTTCCCTTCATCGAATTTCCAATAAATTAATAAATCCGTATCGTCAGCATCTATCGTTCGGTCTTTATTTTCAATTAATTTCTCGTTCGAGCGAATAGACTTCCACCAGCGGACTTCATCAAGATTCCCTTCAAAGTAATTTCCAATTCCTTCCCAATAGCCGACGTAGGTTCGCACAGGTCGGGCGTCACGCGGAGAGCGGTCGTCCGGTATGGTAAAATCACCCAGTACTTCATTATCGAACATGCCGTTGATATAGATTTTTGCATTCGTTGAATCAAATACGATTGCCACATGCGTCCATGTATTGGCGCTTAAATTTCTTTTGCTCGATGCAACCGGTGTTCCGGATTTCGCGTAGAAGAATAATTTCCCGGGTGTGCTATCAACCGGAATTCCATTGTTACCGGGATACGAACCTATGGAAACAACACTGTATAAGTTGAGAGGACGATTTGCTTCAGCAATAACACGGCGTTTCGAAAACAAAGTTGATTGTGTCAACTTGGTAGGGTAAACCCAAAATTCGATTGTCCCTTGGCGAAGATTATTGATTGCACTATCAGTAAGAACGATTTTATCATCATCACCATTGAACTGAACTGAGTAAGAAATCGTCGGAGTGAGAACTACTTCAACATCCGGCACCGGCACGGTTGAGCCAGTCTGAATTGTTCCGGTAATGATTCCGTTCGGATTGACAAACCCGATATCTGTTCCTTTTTCGCTGTTGCCGAAACGGTTTGTCGTCACTACATCATATTTATATGAAACTCCGGGAATGACATTGAAATCCAAATATGCATTCTGCGTGATAGGAAATGAACCAAGAAATTGATTGTCGCGATACAGTTTTTGCTCAGTCACCGGAGGACCAATCGGGTCTTTTATCGGATCCCACCGTACTTCGATACGGTCGGGAAAATCACCATCGGAAGCAGAGACAACAGGAATATTCGGCTCAAGCATCATGAACGCCCAGAAACCGAATTCCATGCTGTAAGATCCCGGTTGAATTACATTGTTTCGCGACGAACCGATTAACGCATTTCCAATCGTCGTCGCCATCTGAAAATTATTGTTAGAGATTCTGCTCGAACCCCCGGAATTTACCTGCGCTTGCACAGGAAATAGTTCTTTTGTCGGGTCGCAAATTTGAGAGTACACAACGGACGTACTCATCAAACAAGCGAGCGCCAACACGCACACTTGAAGATATATTTTTTTCATAACTACCTCATTGAGTAATAGTATTAATAAGTGATTTAAGGATGTACTTGTACTTATTAATTACTAATCTTCATGATGTAGTAGAGAGCATAATAGGGGGGACGATTTTCGTGTGCTTGATCTGAACCGGTAAAATTAGTTGTAAATGAATGGCTATGGTCTCCCGCTTCAGATATCTGCAACCGCGTTGTGATATACTGACTTATTTCGTCCCCGGTGTTGTCCAGCGAAGTTACGGTAGAGTTGAAAACCCGTGCCGCAAAACCCAATCTGTCAGTTGAGTTAGAACCATGAGTATGGTTACCATTTGTACTTGTATTTCCAGTATGATTATGTGCTGGCAACTGAGCAGTAGTGAGTGTAACAGAAGCCGAGCCACCGGTATTTCCAACCGCATAGGAACTTCCCACCCCGACGACAAATCTGTTCTGCAAGTCAGGTGTTCCGTTTGTCCCATCACAAATCGCCCAGTTCGAAGGCACGGAAGCGGAAGTTCCACTCCACATAATAATACCTCCGATGGGAATGCCGAGTTTATTCGGGTCCGCAGTTGAGAGTGTGGTATTGTCAGGAAACTGCACCGCATCAAGACGTGCCGTCCCGGTAGAAGGAACATTATTCGTAAATCCTGCCATTGCGGCGGTAACATTCGCAGTGAATGCTTTGTGGAGTTTGAGACGCGGCTGTAGTTCAGCGCCCCCTTCAACAGAAATTCCAATGTAGTACACGGTCGCGGCATCAATATTCGGAAGTGAGGTTACGGCTCCAAGTTCAACGGAAAACACACCATGGGTTACAACAACATTTTCCTGTGTTTCTGTCCAGAGGGCTGTTCCACCATTATCAACAGAGTATAGCTTAAAGACTAATGTGTACGCGCCATCCTCCACAGAATGTCCGACTGCATCGCGCAGAACACCCTGAACGGAAGTGGTAAGATTTTGTGCATTTCCCTGTGAACACAGGAGGAGTGCTACAAACAATGATAGAATGAAATAGAAAGATTTCATAGTATGACCTTAAATAATTGATGAGAGAACTAATTACAATGACTAAAATTTTCAACGCTCACCGATGTATGACTATCTCGGTGTTAACACGTTTTGGATATCGAATAAATTTTCTTTGGTGATATAAGCAACGGCTCCTGCGGTTGCGGCATTTTCACGAAACTGTTTATTATCAAAATCTGTAACAATAACTACCTGAGAATTATTATCCATGTCCTTTATCCGTTGCGTCGCCGTAATACCATCCATCCGTCTCATACTGATATCCATCAGAACATAATCGGGGTGAACGGAAGCATAGGCGGAAACCGCCTCATCACCATCTTCAAATTCAAAATACTCGTTTTCGTTTCCGAGAACATTGCGAATCATCATCCGCATGACACGGCTGTCTTCTACAATCATAATTCTCATTCTTGCCTTTTCACTACTTTTTCCACAGTATAAATGTACACCAACCGAAGGAGTGATTCAATAAGGAAAGACTTGTAATTATCTACAGGAAGGGGTGTAGCTATTCTAAGGTTATAGGTAGTAGGTAGTAGGTGCTACAACCAATTACCTATTACCTGAAGGGGTTAGAGTTTGTCGCGATGTTCGAGCGCGAAGCGGAGAAGCGCGTTTGTGCCGGTGATTTCGAGTTTTGTGCAGATATTATGCCGGTGTGTATCTATTGTTTTCGGACTGAGGAATAATTCCTCGGCGATGATTTTCGTTGTTTTGTTTTCCGAGATATGCTTGAGAATTTTTCGTTCCATTGTTGTGAGAGCATCAATGCCCAGTTTCTTTTCTATACCGGCTGAGGAACGGTTTCGACGACGGAGAAGAAAGTTCGAGAGTTGCGGACTGATATAGTGTTTTCCTTCCATCACCGATTGAATACACTCAAGAATATCTTCCACCGCGCTATCTTTCAATACATACCCCATCACTCCGACATCCAACGATTGATTGAAGAAATTTTCGCTATCGTACAGCGTAAGAATAATGACATCGGTCGGGAGTCCTTGTTCCTGAACGGACTTGGCAACTTCGATTCCGCTCTTCTTCGGCATCTCAACATCGAGAATAGCAATGTTCGGCTTCTCCGATTCAATGAGTCGAAGCGCATCATCTCCGTTTCCTGTTTCCGCGATCACTCTGACACTCGATTCACTTCTGAGAATATCAAGCATACCTTTCCGGAGAACGGGATGGTCATCTGCCAGAATAATTGAGATTGGAGATTCGTCGGTGGTGACCGGTGAGTGGTAAGTACGCTGTTGTGAGTGTAGTTTCATTGCAGTTTAATATTATTTATTGTGTTGCTCAACAGGAATATTGACTTTGATAGACGTACCCATGGCAGGTTCAGAGAAGAGTTGCATTTCCCCTCCTAATATTCGTACCCGTTCTTCGATGCCGGAAACTCCAAGTCCTTGTTTTTTATGAACGCTACTTAACTTCCTGATGTCAAATCCTTTTCCGTTATCACTAATTAAAATGGAAATAGTTTGAAGATTTCTTTCTATTGTTACCGTTGCCTTCGTCGCTTCGGAATGTTTGATGATATTATTTAAACATTCCTGCACAATTCTGAAGACGTTGATTTCATTCTCTTTCAGGAACACTCCTTTCACATCGGCAATATTCGCTTCGATGTGTACCTGAGATGACTCGCGTATTTTATCAATCATTCCGTGCAATGCGCTTGTTAAACCCAGCCGGTCAAGTTCGAACGGACGGAGATTGTAGGCAATGTGTCGAAGTTCCTTTAACGAATCGGACGCTCCCAGAGAAATTCCATCTAACTGTTCTTTTACTCTTTGTTCATCCGGCAGAAGTCGTAGCCCAAACGACGAACGGTTCTTAATGACAAGAAGATGTTGACCGATACTATCGTGCAGTTCCGTGGCGATGCGTTTTCGTTCTTGCTCAACATTGGCGAGAAGATTTCTTGAAAATTGTTCCCGGATATTTTTCTCATACTGTAATTTTCTGACACGACGAACATAGAGGATGGGACCGATGGAAAGAAACAGCATAATGCCGATTCCCCTGAACCACCACGTCATCCAAAACGGAGGAACAACAACGAGCGTAAACGAAGCGCCGGTTTCATTCCACACTCCATCGCTGTTTGCCGCAATGACTGTGAACTTGTACGTCCCTTGCGGAAGTTTTGTATAGTATGCTTCGCGCCGAGTTCCTGCATCAATCCATGTTTGGTCATATCCGTGTAGCATGTATCTGAAACGGACTTTTTTCGATTCGATAAAACTTGGCGCGGTATATCCGATGACAAGATTGTTTTGGTCGGGACCAATGTGTATTGTTGAAGAAAATTCCAAATGCTGTAGGTCAACTTCTACATAATTTATGTGAACAGGAATTATCGTCGTGTTGAGCCGAACATCCTTCGGATCCAGCCACGCAACTCCTTCAACAGTCGGAAAATAGATTCTCCCGTCTTTTGATTTCAACGCGTTCGGTTGAAATCCACCGTTCGTTTCCACATTCACCAAGCCATAATCCTTCCCGAACGATACTGAATTCACCGTTGTACGCTTCCCATGTGCAACTTCGTTCAACTCTTGTTTTGCTACACGAAAAACTCCCCGGTTACAGCCCATCCAAAAATTACCGTCATCATCTTCGATGATATGAGAAACAAGATTATCAAACAGTCCTTCATCAGTAGTGAAAGAAACAATATTGCCATTTTCAATTCTGCTCAACCCGCCGCCGTATGTTCCTATCCAGAGAATATGTTCTTCATCTTCATAGAGCGCCCGAATGGAATTACTCCTCAGCCCGTCGTTCATACGATAAATTTGAATGCCGTCGTCGGAGAGTTTGTTCAAGCCATTCATGGTTCCAACCCATAGTTCTCCGCGGCTATCTTGAAGAATTGCCCGCACATCGTTGTTCGAAAGTCCGTTCGTTGTTGAGAACTGAAAAACAGAATCGCCTGCCACAGTGAAGAGTCCGTCATCTGTCGTACCGAACAATAATCTTCCTTCATTATCTTCATACGATGCCAATACATTCCGACTTGGAATCTTAGTAAATTTACTTGCCGATGTAATCGTTCCATCAGATTCAACGCGGGATTGAAATAACCCGCTCCCCCATGTACCGAGCCACAGTCTCTTCCGGGAATCTTCCAGCACAGACCAGATGCATGAATTGAGCGAATCAGGGTAGGCAACCGAATTCACAACGGAATTATTCTTCAACAATTTATACTTGCCGCAGTTGAACCCGGCAATAATTGTCCCGTCATGAAGTTGAGAAATTGAGGTTGCATTATTGATAGCGCCTGTTTCATTTGATGAAACAACGGTGATTAATTTTTTCCGAAAACGATTAACACCGGCAGTGAGAGTTCCAAACCAGATATTTCCTTCCTTATCCACCATCATTGAAACAACCTGCTGAGCAGAAAGTCCGTCGTTCATCGAATATAACCTGAGCGATATTCCATTATACTGAATGACTCCGCTTGTGGATAACATCCAGATATTTCCGTCGTTGTCAATTTTCATGTTGCGTTCACCGACTACCCGCAGGTTCTCCCTGATTGAAATTTTCTTTTCAAGTTTTCCTCCAACATAGCAAAGCAGAATATCTCCATTTTTACAAATCCAGAGCCTTCCCTGCTTATCCCACAAGGGAGAAATTGTCCGAAGCCCGAAGAAAACACTGTCGGGAATACTTGAAACAAATTGTTCATTCTGAAACCGAAGCGCACTATCATTGAAATGATAAAACATCTCACCACGCGAATCAAGCATGATATATCCCCCCTGTTGAAAGCCGGTTTTATAGGGAGTAAATTTTCCATTCACAAATCGTGTGACATGTCCTTCGTAATGAGACATCCAGATTGACCCGGCGCTATCCTGCAACATAGCGTGTACCGTGGTATTTGCCAGTCCGTCGCTCGTTGTGTATGAAGTAAATTTGCCGTTAGCGAATTTCATAACGCCGCCACCCTCTGTTCCTACCCACATCATTCCCGATTTATCCTCCATGAGCGTCAACACTCTGTCCGATAGCATAGAGGGTGTATTTCCCCGGTTATACACTGTGAAGTTAACACCGTCGAAGCGAACGAGTCCTCCAAATGTTCCAAGCCAGATAAAACCATCCCGCGTTTGAAGAATTGCATTGACGCTATTTTGTGGAAGTCCGTTATCAATTCCCCATGAATCTATCTTATACTCAGAAGTAATTCCCCGTCGGGGTGTATCTGTTCCGGCAATAGTAGACTGCACAAACAGGAAAGCGAATATTCCGCTCAGCACGAAATATTGTAGACTGCGAACAAATGATGAATGAAACAATTTTTAAGCGTTTTTACTTTTGTATGATGGACAATGCTAACAAGTTGAGACGAAGGAGTCTCAAAAACCTCCGAAATGTAGGAAGAAAGAAATGAAATAGAAAACAAGCCGGTACTTTTTTGGATTCGGCTGACCTCCGCATTTCAGAACAGTGGAAAGAAAACGCTGTTGATGCAGGCTCTGTTGAAACGCAACTTTAGTTATTTACTTAGACAACGTACTTTACCGTAATAACAGAAGTTTCTTCACATCCCTGAACGAACGATTCGCATCGGAGACGCTCGTGGCTTCCAAACGATAGAAATAGACGCCGCTCGGAACATCCAATGCATCCCACTCCACCGACTTGTATCCCGCTTCCTGCTCGCCGTCAACGATAGTTGCCACTTCTTTCCCAAGCATGTTGTACACCTTCAATGAAACATCGCTTTTAACTTTTAGCTGATAACTTATAACTGTCTTTGGGTTAAATGGGTTGGGATAATTCTGACCTAACAAAAATTCTGTAGACAATTGTTCATCTGTATTACCACGTAAGGGTGGAGCCGGAGGTAATTCGGTAGTTGGTATAATTTTGATATTATTCATTGATGTAGGTGCGATTGTTGCAATCGAAGAAAGAATCAGTTGTCCCTCCTGAGCAACTTTCACCCAATATCCGTTACCCGGTTCAAGTGTATCTGTCGAATAATATGTACCATCATATCCAATAAATTGAGAGGTAACAAGTCCACCGGGAATTGAGCCGATAGTATTGACCGGAACAGATTCTGAAAGAGAACCGATGAGATTCCATCTTGGCTGTACTTCCAAGGTATCTTCGAGTATCGTTGATCCGACATACTCAATGTTTTCTGATGAATCAAACTTTACCCAATATCCTTTTCCGGTTTCCAACGTATCGTTGTTTTGATATCTCTGAAAATAGGAGAACACACGGGAAGCGGCTTGGGGGAAAACAGCCGTTGTCCGAAAATCGGGAATTGATAACGGAATGGAAATCAAATTCCAACGTTGTTCCATTTGCATAGTCATAGTTATATTCTCCTGCTCGATAAGAGCAAGAAGAAACCCTGAGTTGTCTTCGTACAACGGCTCACCCAGATAATAGTCGTTGATGACAAATGCAACCGAAGTATCCGCTCCAAGTATGAACATTGTGTACGCGTGTGCAGGATGATACCCGGAAGGAATTGCACACATCGTATCTCCATTAATTGTCAACCCGCCTTCTATGGTGGACAAGAATGGTTCCTGCCCTTCACCGGGATATGTCGGAGGTACATCATAAAAATACTTTGCATCAATTCCATAACTCTCGTATTCGTTCCAAAAACTATATGTCCCAGTAACCGTTATTTTATATCTTACGCCATTCTTCAGCGGATATGAAAATACCGGAATGTTGTTCCTTGAATGAATGATAAGAAGTTGTGGAAATGCCGGTACTTGCTCATCAGCAAAAGTTCGCACACCGGGGAGATACCCGTTTTCCAATGTTGCCGTTTCGGAACTCATGCGCAGAACAACGTTTTGTCCGAACGATGAATGAAGTTGTAATTGACTTGAAGTAGATCGCCCCCCTCCGCGGTCGTTCACGTTCCACGGATGAACAATCGTTTGTGTGTTGAGAAGTTGAGTACAAAGTAGTTGAGTACAGAGTACAATGAGCATATGATATTTCATGTTCATAAAAAATCCTTTTTATATTTGAATTATTCAATTTCTTTGGTTACTTTTTTCCAGATAGTAATACGTTCTCAATATTCTTCAATACAAATGGATAACCGAATCGAAACAAATCCGAATATCTGTCATGGTAAACCTGTTATACGCGGCACCCGCATTATGGTGCGGAACATTCTTGGTTCGTTCGCTGGCGGAGAAACAATCACAGACATCATCAGGAATTACCCTGAACTTTCCATTGACGATATTGAAGCCGCCATTGCATACGCAATCGAGTTAGTGGATGAAACACAACTCAGCATCCACCTTCCCGCGTAATGACAATCTTGCTTGACCAAAATATTCCTGAACCAATCGCTAATTGGCTTCAGCAACAAGTTGGAAATCGGGCTGAGATCACATCGACCAGAACACTCGGTCAACAACGAATGACGGATGAAGAAATCTTTTTCTT
Organism: Ignavibacteriota bacterium; assembly: GCA_016212665.1. Taxonomy (NCBI): domain Bacteria; kingdom Pseudomonadati; phylum Ignavibacteriota; species Ignavibacteriota bacterium. The sequence goes on along the minus strand of JACREZ010000016.1, from coordinate 36,163 downwards.
TTCTCAACAACATCGCATGGTGATTATAACGTACGATGAAGATTTCCAGAATCCATTGAAGATTCCCAACCTTCCCGGCTTCGGAGTTGTTCGTTTGAATGTTTATCCGACAGGCATCCGGCAAACTCAGGAGGCGTTGCTCAGACTGCTCGAACGGCATCCGGTTGAAACATGGGAACATGCTTCCATTGTTATTGACCACCATAAGATTCGCTATCAAAAAAGAACTTGAGTATGGAGTTCAATCAGCAATTGTAATTTCTTGTTCATAAGAATTCCTTTCAATGAATCAAAACATCAATTGAGAGCGAAACCGCTTAACCGGCACATCCAGCCCGTGCCCGATTGAGCCATAAGTGTAGATGTCGTTGCCGTTTCCCGGAGATACCGTAATTGAAACGTATGCGTACCGGGAGTAAGTCCTGTTATAAGAGTTGAAAACGATGGATTAAGATACTGTGAGTTTCCGGATACAGTTACCTGCACACTTGAGTATCGAACTTCTGTACCGCTATCTACTTTTATTCCGAAAGAAGGAGTTGCAAGACTTGGCGGCGTACCGCTTGGGTAACCTGTTCCATCCCAATTCCATACAGTCCCCATAAAATTGATTTGCGCCGTACCGTTCGAACCAACCGCTAACGTAATACTCATACCGGTGACATCATTCCACACAAAACTACCCGAAGAAAGTAAAAAGTCTGCACTGAGGTCAACGCTCGATGAACTTGAAATCCCACCACTACCTCCGTTGAACGGAACGCCGTTCTTGTAAATATCCGTTGCGTTGATGATACCGTTGACATCGAGCTTGTATGATGGAGAAGTTGTACCGATGCCGACATTGCCTGCGCTAGTGATACGGAGTCGTTCCAAAAGCGAACCGACTGTTGGTCGTGTATCCACAGCGAAGTAGCCGGAAGAGTCGTTTGAAGTAGAATTTTCTTTGTTTCCTCTTATGCGCGCGAACGTAGCTGCATTTGTTGTGCCTGTAACATAGCCGGTAAGAGACAATATGCCACCGACGTTCGCTGCAGCAGAACGAGAGTCTCGAATTGTTGGTGGATTGATGTTAGCATCACTTACAATTGCAAGAATCCCATCAGGATTTGTTGTCCCGATTCCAATATTACCATTACTTGAAATACGCATACGTTCTGCGATAGCACTACTTGATGCTTTAGTCCAGAACGTTAGTCTCCCGTTATCTGTAGCGCCGTCTGACTGCGTACTTACTTCTGTCACACTTGTTGAACCATTGTAAGCATTGATGACTCCTATGTCGCCGCTCGTTACAGCAGGTGTGCGCTGTAATTCAAGACGGCTAAACGTCGAACTCCCTGAAATGAGTACTTCCCTGCCTGCACCACCGGGAGGAGATGAAGCGGAACCAATACTCACATTCCCTGAATTGTAGTAAATATCATTTCCACTTGTAGTCCACTGACTGCCTCCGACGGAGAGCGGAACTCCGTTCTTATAAATATCCGTTGCGTTAATGATGCCGTTGACATCGAGTTTGTAGGACGGAGATGTTGTACCGATACCTACATTTCCACTCCCATCAATACGCATGCGCTCAGAACTGTTCGTGGCAAAATAAATAGGGACTGACGACCAGTTTCGGATAAGTAATCCATTCGCCCCTTGACTACTGAGTTCATTTAAACCTGCCGCGGCAATACCAACACGGGTACCGGCATAAGAAGAACCGTAACTAAAAAAATCAAAAGGTTGATCAGCATTATTGTTTATTCTGAACGTCGCGGCACTCGTAGCTCCCGTTGAGCGAAGTGACTGTTGAATATTAGCATTATCAACGATTGTTAATTTATCAGCAGGGCTTGTGGTCCCGATACCGACATTACCATTTGCGTCAACATAAAGACGTGGTAATGTATTGGTTTGCAATGCAAAAGGATGATTGGAAGTAGTTCCAACAGCCCCACCCGGATTCCCTGTTCCAAAGGAGTTTATTCCAAAATCTATCTCTCCATTAACACCACCAAGAACATTTGGATTACGCATGGAGATAATCGTTCCTCCAAAATCCAAATCTGTACCTCTGTTTTCGATAGCAATCCCAACCGCATAAATTCCTGAACTATCTACTATGTTGAACTTTCGGGGTTCATCAGGGAGGCGTCCGCCAAGAAGCATGTTATCCGTTTCCAGATTGTTCACAAGTCCAATATGGACTTTTGATAATGGATTAGTGGTTCCAATTCCGACATTCCCTTGCGTGTAAGAAATGCTACTTCCGTTCGGCACCCACGGCGCGAGAGAATACGGAGCGCTCGTCAACTCGGAGCGTGGAGAAAACGTTTGCACCGAGGAAATTCCCGGTCCAGCCAACGAGGAGACTTCCACAAACAACGGCTCGGAAAAAACTGAGGAGAGCGGCGTTACTGTCCCAATCGAAACGCTGAACGTTCCTCTTTGCACAATCACGCTTGTTTGTGTTTCAGAGTACCGGAGCGTTCCTCCCGTAAGTGCGTTATACAGGTCGAACTTGAGGTCGTAACTTCCATCCTGCACAGGCACGCCTGCATGTGTCGTCAGCAATCCTTGATAGGAGAGTTTGTTTGGAATCTGCGCTTCACTGAGAATGAAAAATGCAAAAATAAAAATGAAAAATGTTAAAAAGTGTTTCATAGTAACTCCGGTTTGTGAGTAGTTAATTGCCTACGGCAACCGTAGGTTGGTGATTAGTTAATTTGTGATACGTTTATTGTATGTGCCACATACTTACATTTGTAGATTCTTATCAATTCCAAGATTGTAATTAGTGCATGACAAACCGTACACCTTCCCGCAAGTTCTTCTTTCAAATTCATACTTTGTTGAACATTGTGTAAACCTGAAACGGTAACTTGCGGGAATGTGAAACATTGTTATCGAAGAAGTATCATCTTCTTCACACTCGTCATGTTCTCCGCTATACCTTCGTCATTCAGTGTCTCCACATTCAGACGATAATAATAGACGCCGCTCGGAAGCGAAGACGCATCGAATGGAATTTCGTACTCGCCTTCTTCCATCGCTTCGTTATTCAGTAATATTGCAACTTCCTGACCAAGAAGATTAAACACTTTCAATGTCACCAATCCGAAATTGGCAATCCGAAATCCGAAATTCGTCGTCGGGTTGAATGGATTCGGATAGTTCTGATACAATGCAAATCCTTCCGGCTCTTCCGAACGTTGTTCATCGAAAGAAGCGAGAGAAATAGGTTCAAGTCCTGGCGTAACATGGAGGTAATACACATCAATCAGTCGCTTCACTCCGGTCAGTTTCGTCTTCGAACCAAACGAAAGAGTATCCACCAACGTATCGCTGAACGCCTTATTTATCATCCTGATTGCCGAATACAAATCGTCGTACGTTTCACCGATTATTGATGCAAGCGGCAAGCACGAAAGCATCGAATCCGCCAATGTAGAAATTTGGCTTATAGGTTTTCCGTTGAACGGATTGGCAACCGTATCTTCAAACGTCAACTCTCCCAACCCGATAGGGAATTTTTCTCTCGCACTTGCGGCGACGTTTAATTCCAAAGCAAGCGCTTCAGCGAAGAGTTTGTTGTTCTGCTTATCCGGTGGCAAACTCTTTTGCTGTTTATCAATCGGTTTCTTTTTTGTTCCATCGAGTGAATCAAGACAACGCGCCGAGAGTGTATCGGAGTGAAGAACGGGAATCTTTTTGATAATCTTCACCAACGATTTCTGTACATCGGCATATTTTTTATGCAGTACCGAGTTCGCTCCTTTCGTCCCTTGCGGAATACCGACGACTAAGCCATTCGGGAACGCGCCTTGCGCAAAAACTTCCTCGCCGACGTTGTGATAGTTCGGCATCGGTAAGCCGAGTTCATTCCGCTTGTAGGAAGAAACAAGAGCCGCCTTTGCCACTCCCCAGATATATTTTGCCTTCATCAGTTTTCCCATGTAGCCAACACCTTCCACCTGAATTGTTTCGTTCGTCGCGACATTCGCGATAAGATTAAATCCCGGCTTCTTAATATTTGTGAATGTCGCGACAGTATCTAATTTTGTTTTCCCTTTTGTAATCGCACCGGAAGAAAACATACCGAAATCGAGGATGAGATTTCTTGTATTATCAGCCATAAGATTGAACTTGAAAAACACTCGGTCTGCTTTTTTCTTCAACGATGTGAATTTGCCTTTCGTATCTTTTGAAAGCGCCCAATCTTCGGAAGTGGCGGAACGATACTCATTACCATAAGCAGGGGGCGCATTAATGAAATCAACGACAACAGTATCACCGTTGGTAAGATTGACTGAGATAGTGTTATCCTCGCTTGCGGTTGGTGTGCTATTGAAAAGGTAACCAAGATGGAACCAGTCAGTACTATCAACTTCGACTGCGTAGTAAACTCCGTCGTCCAAATCCGTTGCAGTTACCGTTGTGCTGTTTCCTGAAGCAACAACAGTTCCTGTCGGTGAGCCCTGGCGGATTTCCAAATGCCAAGCTTTTGCAGAACGGTCATCGCTGGTATTGAAGTTTCCGTCTGTATCTTCAAACTTCCTCACAGTGAGTTCGTTCTGAGGCTGGACATACGAATTGACAGCGATACATTTATTGTTTTGAAGTTTTGTTTCTACGGGATACCCATTGTCATTGACAAGTAACCAGTTTCCCGGAACACTTCCGGATGAATCAGCTTCATACCCTACCAACGCGCTATTTTCAAGCCCAAGCGTTCCAACATTATCGTATTGATATTCAAAAGTTCCTGTACATCGGTTCAAAATAATTCTGAATGTTGTGTTATCGAAATAGAATAATCCCTCATTGTCATAAGCAGCGATAGAATCCCATTCTACTATAAATAAACAAGGGTCGCCTGCATATCCTTGTTGTGTAAGAATCCTACCATGAGTGAAAGAACCGTCAGTGAGAATTAAGTCATTCCAGAAAGCGGCAATGAAATTTTTCGGAATACCATTGACGCCACCTACATCAGGGCGACCATCATGATGTATTGAATTCGGGAAAGTCCAATCAGCATATAAGCCGGCTGAATTAACATCTTGCGTATCGGTAGCACTTGCTGAAAGTGCTATTCCGCCATTGACTCCAACCCACGCGTAACGAACGGTTGTACCTGCAAAGTTCATATCACCGCCAATATCAAACGGACCTGCCGTTCCATCGTCAGCCGGATGATAGGGTTGTGGTGTCCCAAGAAAGAATTGAGAAGGCGGAATAGAGGTTCCGGTAGCGCTGATGCTTTTCTTTGAACACACTGTTGCCGTATCAATTTGATAGATCTGGTTGTTTAATCCAACTACCCGATACGTTATTGGCGCGCCTTCTTCCATGAATCCATGAATATCGGTAGCCTTCAGTGAGTATCGTATTGTACTTCCGGCGGGTTGTCCGGAAATGATTCCTCTGTAACTATCTCCTCCTATATTTGTCATAGGTACATCTGTTTGTTGAATCCCGTTAACCGACCATTGTAATAATGCAGAAGCAATTCCTATATCTCCCGGATTAGAAAAATTACAATCAACAATTTCTGCTTCAACAATTCGGTCAGATGTACTGAAAGTTGTATGAAGTTCTGTAACATTAGAAATTGTAGGCGCGACATTTGACGTTACCGACATCTCATACCACCAATCGAAAACATAGTCAGTGGGTATGTCCCCGCCGCCGCGCGCTTTCCAACCGGGAACCGACGCACCACCACAAGTTGTACCCGCATGTTCATAAAATTTCCAAACACGGGAAGGCGATGGTCCGCCGATAGATGTTAACCATCTTGTTGTGAGATCATCAATATGACCTTGAGGTCCAGATACTATCATCGAAATCCAAAATGAATCGCCTGCTGTAACATTGGGGGGAAAGAATTCTTCTAAATTAACACTGTTGACTTGATTAGGTTGCATCATCACTGGGTAACCACCAAAACCCCAAAGGTCATTACCTGCCAGAGGAAATGAAGTATAGGGTGCTTGCGCTGTTGAAATCCATGGACCAGTTGCATAATCTGAAAATGCAGACACACCTTGGTCAAGATCGCTTGAGTTTGGATAGTATCCCCAATCGAAACATGGCGATGGGAAATTAATTCCCGGTCCGCTATTGGGTCCGATATTAGCCTTATGAACTCTGATATAAACAGTAGAGTCATAATTGCTAACCTGATCACCAGCCCTCCAATATATTTTATTTATTTGTCCGCTTGCCGGCGTTACAAACCATTGGGCAACGACATCTTTATGTTTGGCATTAAACTGTCCCCAAAGCGGATAATCGGCAGTATCATAACCGTACTGTCGAGTTGGGCTACATGCCATTGCGGTCTGCATCCGCTCATCGCTGATTTGTTGTATAATGTTTTCTGCCCGTTCCCCCTTCTTCAGTGGTATTGCATCGTTATCAGGCGTAACGAGAAATTTTTGTTGTGCAGAGATACTCACCACACAACAAAGCGTTAGTAAAAATGTAAGAATACTTTTCATAGTAACTCCATATATTTTTGGTTAATTAGTGAATAGTGAATTAGTGATATGTGCGACTCACTTCTTTGTGTAAATTTTTCAATACTCTCAATCTTTTGATTTATCTGTTTGAAAAAGTGAGTCGCACATTTGTTGTTTGTTTTCAAAAATCCCGGAGCGAAACAGTAACAATCTCTTCCCTAAACCAAGGAGTACTAGTTCTGTCCCGCTCCGTGTTAGAAAGTGTAACCTTGCGCCTGCCTGCTCTACGAGTTGTAAACCGCAGGCATGGAAGGTTCTCTTGTAAAAAAATTGAATCATAGATTTAGCATAACCTTCGCAAGGTTGTCAACTCATAGATGAACGGTGTTTGAAAATGTACTTGCCATTGTCTATATTCTTTCAGAAAAAATCAGTCACATCGTTATTGTCTTATACACGAGAACCAGCATGGAACGCATGATCAACATCCACATTGAAAAACTGCCTGAAGGCGTTTATCTTGCAACGTCGGACGATATTCAGGGACTTGTTGCCCAAGGTCGCACGGCAAGTGAGACGCTTGAAATTGCACGCGATGTCTGTCGAAAACTGTTGGAAGCGCAAACAGAACAGACCGAGACATGCCAGATTGCAGAATCGTTCGATTATCCCTTAATCGTCGCATCCTGACATGGGTCGGCTTGGCGGATTCACGTACCGTGAGACGGTTCACCGGTTGCGCCAATTTGGCTTCAACTTCCACAGGCAGGCAGCAGGAAGCCATGAAATCTGGTTCAACCCGGAGACCCGCCGATATACAACCATTCCCAATCATACCGGAGATATTCCTGAAGGCACCCTGCGTGCGATCCTGAAACAGGCAAACATTCGACCTGATGATTTCCTTGTAGCGTAAACTCATAGTCCCATACTTATCTTTCTTGACGCTTGATATTGGTTAACTAGTGAGTAGTTAATTGGTGATTAGTTAATTTGTGAATTACCCTTGCGAAGGTTTTCCTTTCCAAAACAGGAATCATAGATTTACAACTTTCCATTTCTATGCGGTGTAACCTTCGCAAGGTTGTGTTCATTTTGCATTGATACTTACTGTACTTTACTCACAACATTCGACCAGGGACCGTAGCCCTTGTTGTTAAAGGCGCGGACATGGTAGAAATATCGAACGCCAGGAAGTACGTCGTCATCTACAATGCTGATTTTTGTTGTCTCGCGGAGCGGCACAAACGAATCGGGTTGCGTCGCCTTCGGGTCGGCGCTTGTTCCCCGTTCCCAGAGATACATTTTCGCATCGGTGTCGGAAGCCGTAAGACGAACAATGAATCCCTGTCCGTCGGTATCGTCGCTGATGGTGAGCGTCAGCGGGCGTGTGGGCGACATCCCGGCTTCGGGCGTCTTCTTTGGTGCGATGCCATACTCAATCCACTTGTCCGGGTCATCTTTATGAATAAACTTGATGAGGTTTTCGTTCTGGTCTGCCTTCTCGTTGAGCGATGCGGAAAGTTCCCTTGCGTTTTTCTTCTTCGCAGAGAGTTGTTGCTCGGAAGTTGTCAGGTCGGAATCAGTTGTTTCAAGCGTTGCGGCATCCGCTTTCACGAGGTCTGCATTGACCGGTTGGTTCTGCCACAAATCGGCATGGTTTGACATACCGTTTGCCTGTTGTTGTAATCTGTCGAATGTTTGTTGAAGATATTTGTGCATAGTGTTTATTATTGGTTAGTGGTGAATAGTTAATTGGTTAATTGGTTGATTTGTGAATAACTCTTGTTTTTTCGTTTACTTCAATTCCGATTTTGCAGAAAATGACATTGGTTCTGTCGAAATCAGTCTTATTTCGGTCGGAAACAGTTCTGTTCTTGTCGAAAACAGTCCTGATTCTGTTGGGAACAGTCGTGGTTCTGTTGGTATCAGTCGTATTCTTGTCGGAAACAGTCGTGGTTCTGTTGGAAACTGTCGTATTCTTGTTGGAAACAGTCATGATTCTGTTGGAAACAGTCCTGTTCTTGTTGGAAACAGTCCTGTTCTTGTCGGGAACAGTCTTGGTTCTGTCGGAAACAGTTCTGTTTCCGATAAGAACTTTTGCCTGTTTGTCTGAATCATTCATGATTTTTTTGAAATTCTTTATGTCGCCAATGGGAGAAACTTTTCAGAGTAAAAAGTCAGGTCAAATTTCATAAAATTCTGTTGGGAATTCAAGAGAAAAAAGTCCCTATTTCTTGGGGTTGTATTCCTGCCCTTAATTATTTCTTCCGTAATTCCCATAACGTTTTCTCGAACACCCGTTCAGTCCATCGGTAGAACGCGCGGTCGGATTTAAAGCCTATCAACTGACCGACCTCGTACCCGAAATCATATCCATCCCTCAATGCCTGAAGAACAAATTCCTTTCGCTTGGTATCAATAAAATGCTTCACTGTCATTCCGACCGATTCGTGGAACGCGTGTTCTAATGTTGTTTCATTGACCTGAAACATCGTTGCAATTTCTTTTAATGATTTTCCTTCTTTCCAGTGTTCCTGTATCCATTCAATCGCTTGAACCACCGGTTCTGATTTTTTCACTACAGTTTCTCCTGATAAACGAACTATCCTTTTTATAGTAGTCGTTCGTGAGGGGAAAAGGTAACGGACTTGTTAGATTGTAGGTTTTAGGTCTTAGGTGGAAGGCTTGTTCGCCTTTGGATGGTAGAGGGTTTTCGCTTGGGCGCACGGGAGAGGAGCGCGAGGGAGAATGAGAGAATCGGGAAATGGAGTGGTGGAGTGATTTGGTGGGGCTGTCTCAAAAGTTAGATTTCACTGTAGGCGCAACCTTCATGGTTGCGTTTCCACATCAAAAACGCAGACATAAAGTCTGCGGCTACTCGTTATTTAGACTTTTGAGACAGCCCCTGGTTTTTCTTAGCGTGACCGTTTACGGTCATGCAATGGTGGAGTGGCTGAAATTAGAAATACGAGACGGAAAGATGGAGTCCACCTTTCTGAATAGGCGTAAACGATTGGAGAATTTATTTGAATTTAAAGGTTTACGTGGACTCCATCAGTACTGTACAACCATTTTTTTCATTTCCTTGTCTGCATAAACAATTGACGATTAACAAATAACTGATAACAGAGAACTTATTTTTCCTTTTGCATTTTGAATTTTTACTTGATACGCTCTACCGAGTCATAAACCATTCCCCCGCTGCAACAAACCCCGCCCACGAGTACGGATGGGTTGAGCGATTCTTGGAGCGGAGTTCGTTCAATCTTCGAACCATCACCTTCTGCATCAGTTCGGGATAGGTAGTTGCCGTTTGCGCGTACAGGTCTTTCATGAACTTCACCGTTTCGTTATCGGGAATTTGCCAGAGCGAACTGACGACTGTTTTCGCTCCCGCAAGTTGGAACGCGCGGCGAAGTCCATAGACGCCTTCTCCCGCTTTGATTTCTCCGAGTCCGGTTTCGCACGCAGAAAGCACCACGAGGTCGGTGCCGCGTAAATCCATCGCCGAAACTTCGAGCGCAGTGAGGATTCCGTCTTCCGCGCCGAGCGAATCTGCATCGGCGCCTCGAAGATTAGCGCCGGCAAGAAGGAGACCGGATTGGAGAAGAGGATTCTCCTTGAGAATTAGTGATTGGTTAATTGGTGAGTGGAGAGTCGTGTCGTTTCTGCAATCGGGATTGAGAAAATAGCCGTGCGTTGCAAGATGGATAACGCGATGCCCGGCGGCGTTTTGTTTGAAGTGTTCTTCGCTTGCATCCGCTCCGTAATAGACGGTGGGAATTTCCCGTTTGTATTTCTTTCCCCAATATTCTTTCACTGCGCTCACTTCCCGGCGTGTGGCGGGTAGCGACACGACATCTAAGTTGCGGAGAATGTCACACTCCGAGCGAACGTTTCTGTACGAGTACGGGTCGGAGGGAACATGACCGGAAACGTATTCTTGTTGTTCATGGGAAAGTCGGGCAATTGCAGGCGCATCGTAATCCGGGTCTCCGAATGCAAGCAAACCTTGGTTTGATTTTTCTTTTTTGTTGAGCCGAAGCAAATCACGACCGGCAGAGAGATAATGAATTGGGTGTTTCTCAATGAAGTATTTCCCATCTTCATCAATCAATCCGGCGAACGAAACGAGATTGAGCGCGCCATCGGGAGCGATGAAGAGGGTGGAGTTTTGTTTGACATGGGGAGCGATGGGTTTCCAAAGCAAATCGTACATTTGGGAACCAATCTTCTGATACTCCTCTACATGTTTGGCGGATTCATCCTTCATGGATTGAATTTTTTTCTGAAGAAGGCGATAACCTTCAACAACACGTTCTACATCTACCGCATTTCCAACTTCCGTAATTTTGGCTCTCCCTTTTTCATCCATTATCATGACGAGATAACGCGGGAGCGCCTTTTCCTCTCCCTTTGATACATCGTTGTACGTAACATACTCGATGAGCATAGCATCTTTAGGAAGTGAACTGGAAATACGCTTGGTAGTGAATTCTGTCGCGACCCTGTTGGTAAACAGGTTTGGAGAATGTTGAATTAGTTCAGATTCGATATTCCTTGATAGTTTCTCTAAGGAGTCGAGTTTGTTTGTCATTTGAGAAACGGTTTGTTCTGAGAATCCCTTCACATAGGATTGAGCAATCTGCCAGCGAACGGCTTTATACCGTGAGAACAGTTCACTGAGTTCATTTTTATTTTGAGCGCTCAGAATTTGTTGTCTGTTAAGAAGTATTTCTGAGGAAATTGCTTTGGTAGAAAGAATAATCTTTGAATAATTCATTGTAACGGAATCAATAGCAAGATGCATTTGGACATTTGTCAAATATTCATCAAAAGCGGATTTGAGAGTTGCAGCATAAGTAAAGAGGTCGTTTTCAGAAAGGATATCAGCGTTACGCTCAAACAGTTTCTCAAGTATTTTTATTGTTCGCTCTGAATAGGCAATAGCATCATCTATGCGATTCATGTCACGGCAGAAACGACTGTACGAGAGCAGACATTTTGCGGTTAATGGGTTCTGTTCGCCTACGGATGAAGAAAACATATTGAGAGATTTTTTATATGCTGAATCCGCCTTATGTTCTTCCTTTATTGTATGATAGTATTCAGCCAATTGCAGTGTGCTTCGAGCCAGATCAGGATGGTCTCCTTCATACGCTGCCTGTTGGAATGTCTGCGCCTCAACGAGCAGTGATTCCGCACGGCAAGTTTCTCCGCGCTTGAGAGCAAGACGCACTAAATGTATTTTGGTGTTTGCGATGAATAGACTATTACTTTGGTGTGAAGTGAAACTTGGAGAGAGCGCTTTTGTGTATGCAACCTCAGCTTCTTTGTCCCGGTTGAGATTGCTGTACATCGTTGCCATATTGTTGAGGCATTGAATTAAGTCCCATGCTTGATTCGGCTTGAGAGTTTGTTCCATTACCGTACTTGCTTCGATGAATGCGCGTTCTGCTTCCTGATATTTTCCATATTGCACATAATATTCTGCAATATCTTTTTGAATCCTGCCATAATTAGCATGTTTCGTTCCCCAAACATTGATACAAATATCTTTGGCTCGAATGAATAAAGCGCCAGCCTCTTTATACATCCCCCTTTGGAAGTAAATGTTTGCCAGGTTTCCCAAGGGAACAAACAAAAGGCGATGAGATTTTCCGACAGCCGCTTCACGCATTGCAATGGCGCGTTTGACAAGAATCTCCGCAGAATCAAGCTTTCCCGCTAGGAGGTGATATACACCTATTTGTTGAAGAAACTTCGATGCACTTGTATCGTTCTCTCCGTACATCTTCGTAAGTGTGTTATATCCTAAATATCCTAGCGTGATAGCAGAATCAAACATATAATGCGCGGAGTATTCTTGCGCTCGTTTGAATAATACATTGAACTCTTCCTGAGTAGTTTGAGAATATATCTGACTAAGGGAAAGCACCCAAAGAGTTAGCAAAACAACTAATCTCCGGTTGACCCCAAATATGCCAAACATCATACTTGTTACGTACAATACAACAAGTTTCCTTTTCATGATTTGTTCTCCTATAAATGTAACTATACTCAACACCTTGAATAAGAATTTCGGGTAATGTACTTTTCTTCTGTCAAAAAGTCAAGCATTTTTCGTTTTTGAATTCTTCAATCTAATCTGTACTTTCATTCCAATGATTATTCAAGTAAAATATATCGAAGCGTGACCGACGAACGCATTATCAAAGGATTTATCAGCGGCGAGAGGGATTCGTTCCGCGTGGTGGAGGAATGGATTCGGGAAATCATCTCGCGAAAACTTTGGGTGGAGAATATTTCACCGGAAGAGATATTTTCCGATGTTCAACTCAAACTCCTGCTCATCTTCCGCCAGGATTCTTTCGTTTCTTCATCAAACTTGAAAGCATTTGTTCAAACTGTTACACGAAACACATTGATAGATTGCATCAGGAGTTTCAAACGCGCCAAACTTCGTTTCAAAACATTAAATGAAGAATTCCCTGATTCGAACAATCAGGAGAAAGAATTTTTGCAACAGGAAGAATTATTGTTGTTTAACCGCATCGTCAGTCATCTCGGAACACAATGCAGGGAACTCTGGAAGTTTCTTCTGAACGAACGACTCACGTATAAACAAATCGCCGCAAGGATTGAGACAACAGAGGCAACGATTAAAATGCGCGTGTTCCGTTGCAAAGAACAAGCAATCGAACTACGGAAGAAACTCTCATGAAACGAATTCACTTTTCAAACGACTATACAATGAGAGGCAGACTGCGACAACTATGAATATTGAAGATTTGAAACACCTCATACCGCCGTACGTTGCCGGCACGCTTTCACAGGATGAAAAAAAATTGGTTGATCACGAACTGAAAACCTCTGATGAATTGCGACAAGAATTATCATTTTGGCTTCACGCCCGCGTCGCTACGGAATCTCACTTCGAATATTTGCAGGAAGGACATGTAGCGTCCGAAACCATTACCGCTTACGCTGAGGGAACAATCAAATCGGAAAGCGAACGAGAAACTGTTGAGCAACATCTCAATCAATGCACTTCTTGCAGTGATGAAGTTGCATTAGTGAGAAAAACAATTCTCCCGGTTGCATCAGAAGTTCAGAGACCAAATCAAAAAGAAGTTACCTCCTTGTTTGAACGTCTCTTCGGTCAATTGTTCAAACCGGTCATTGCTGTTCCGGTGGGAATTATTGCAGTGATATTCTTTGTCATAATTATCAACAGACAGCTGGAACAAATTGGACGAAGTGTTTCAGTGACTCTTGAGTATCAGTCTGTTCCGCGCGGGAATAATGGAAACCGGTTGCCGGAATTAAATCTTTCTCAGGATGTAACGATGGTTGAAGCAACGCTTATTGTTCCGGAACCTTCACAAGCATCATGGTATTCCGTTCAACTTGTTCCACCAAGTGGAGTAGCAATTCCGCTTATTGATACTCTGAAAAATTATTCTAACGAAGGAGGGAGCGTGCGATTGAAAATTGAAATCCCGGTGCGTAATTTTACACAATCAAATGAAAAGTACACCATCACCGTTCAAGAACTATCATCTACGCCTGAGGAACAATTTTCCGGAGAGATGTATGAAATGCAGTTTCGGGCAGTGAGAAAATAACCGATTGAGAATCGTCAATGACTCAATCGTACATCGTCAATTTTATATCATCCCGCTCTGCTTCCGCAAGAACCATTCCACTGCAAGCAAAAGAACAATCACGCCGACAAGATAATACCAGTTCCACAATTCGATTTCGGAGGATTGAACAATTTCTTTTGATGTGAATTGCTGTTGTGTTTTGATTTCATCCGCAAACCGTTGTGCAGATGCAAGCGGGAAATACTTTCCGTCTGTTCTGAACGCAAGTTGTTCGAGCAGTTGCTTGTTCATTTTCGTCTCAAGGAACTCCACGTTCATTTGTCCGACGGTGAACTTTCCTTTGTCTGTGCCGAGCGTGCGTCCGTCAGCAACCGCCGTTCCTTCAAACGTATAATCTCCTTCGCCGATACTTTCGCTCGCGCCTTCATACAAACCGTTACCAAGCGCAGTGAGAGCAAGTTCTTTTGTCTCGTTTCCTTTGTGAAGAGTTACCGTTACCTCTGCGTCATCGTTTGGGCGAAGTTGTTCGTCATACACTTGCGCGGTAAACTCCAACGGTTCGGCAGTGGTAAACATTTCTTTCGTCGGACTCACACGAACATTTTTTCCTTCATCTTTTGTTGTCAGCCATCGCACCGCATTGACAAACAACATTGGGAGAAACTCGCTCTGTTCGTTCCGTTCATCGGCAAGTAAACTCCATCGCCACACACCATAGCCGGTGATGGCAAATGATTTGAGTCGGTTGACATTCCGGGTCGCGACCAACGGTTCGGGCAGAACAATGTTTTGTATTCGCGCTGCCGCAAGCATCTCCGCTTCCGGTTTGATTTTGAACATCGTTTGTGTTTTGTAAATCGGCGGCATCTGTTGCCACGTCTCTGCGCTCACAGTTCCTTCCAAACGAACAAGCGTGTTCGTTTTCTGTCGTTCGGGAACGGTGGCAAAGATAAGCGCTTCCATCGTGCTATGATTTGTCCAACCGAACGGAAGAAGCGGTTCGAGTTGCTCTAATTTCCGGTAGTCGGTAGATTTTCCGTTGACGAACAGGAGCGGCTTCTTTGTTTGTTCGATGCTGTTTCTCAATTCCTGCAAGAGTTGAGACGAAGTTTGTGCTGAAGGAAATCCGGCAAGCACAAAACAATCGGTGCTATCAAAGAGAGAGGGCGTCACCTCTCCTTCATAAAATTCCGAAGAACTCTTTTGAATGCGCGCCTGAACGCTGAAATGTTGTTCTTCCGTCAGCGCCTGTCGGATGGCAGGAACATCGGGACTTGGCGCTCCGGCAAGGAGCAACACACGTAGTTTACTTTTCAGCACTTTCACAAAAAACGATTGCGTATTATTCTTCGTTGTCAATTCTCCGGGTAATTCCGAAACAGTGACGGAGAATTTTGACATGCCTTCTTCTTTCGGCTCGAAGTTCAGACGAACAGGATATTCCCGCGTTCCGTTTTCCAGCATGATGACTTTCCGTTCGACGACGTTCGTTCCTTCAAGCAACGAGACTTCCACATTCTCTCCGCCAAATCCGGAACTTTTAATGGTCACATCAACAGGTACTCTTGTCTCAGCATAGGCAATGCTGTTGGTGACAACTTTCTCTACCAACAAATCTTTTTGTTCGATTGTATCGCCAACGCCGATTGTATAGACCGGAATCCCTAATGCTTCCGCATCGTAAATCGGATTTTTTCCGACATTGAAATTTCCATCACTCACTAACACAACCGATTGAATATTTTCGCTGACGAGTCGCTTCTTGATTTGCGAAACAACTTCCGAAAGATTCGTCGTCTCTCCGTTGAACCTGAGCGAGTCGGGTGATTCAAGCGTCGCCTTCGGCAGAGTTGAAGAAAAGTTATACGTTCGAACATCAACAGGAGATGAGAGCGACTTGAACGGTTCGTTCTTGAGGAAACGGCGGACAGATTCACTTCCGTCATTCAGCGTCATGCTTTGTGAATTATCAACCAGCACTGCAACAATAGGCGGTTGTTCATCCCGTTGTATGAGATGGAGAATTGGCTCGAAGAACAACATCAAAATAAGAGAGAGCGTAAGAGCGCGCAGAGTTGAAAGTATGAACCGCCGTCTCGGTGGAAGCGGCGGAAGTGTGTAGCGGTAAAACAACCACGCCAGCCCGATACCGATGAGGAAGAGCAAACTCAGAAGAAGAATATTTCCCTGAAGCGAAAAAGAAAGTTCGGCAAAAATCATTATCTGAGGAGAAGCATCGTTTTGGTGGATGAAAATGTCGGTGTGGTGAGTCGAACGAAATAGACGCCGCTTGCAACCGATGTACCGTTTTCTGCGTCGCCATTCCAACGGAAGTTCATCGCGGGCGGTTGCGAAGGCGCGTTGTACAATGTTTTTACTTTTTGTCCGCTCAGCGAATAGACGGTTACATCAACCGGCTCGCACCGTTCCGTTTCAAAAGAAATTGTGGTGGAGGAGTTGAACGGATTGGGGAAATTCTGTAACAACTCCGCGTGTTTCGGTAGAGCGGAGCCGCTCCATACGCCGGTCGTTCCACAACAGAATTGCCATTTCCTGTTCAGCGCAGGCGAGGGACTTTGATAGGAATTTCCATTGCTGTCTCTTGCTTCGATAAAAAACTGAACAAGCGAGTTTGCCGAAATCGGAGGAAGCGTAACTATGTAACGACCGGACGACGGGAAGAACATTGAAGAATCAAACTGCATCGGCACGGAAGTGAATGTGCCGCCATCTATAGCATAGGAAAGAAATACAGAATCAGATTTGATGCCGAACTTACTGACGATGATGGTGGAAATCGTATTGCTTGTTCCGAAGGAAGTAATCGTCGGTTGATTGCTGAAAATCGGACCGAACGACAGCGCGGCGTTAAACGCATTGACGGAACCCCAGCCGAGAAAATTATTTGGAAACTGATGGATGTTCGAGTTGTTCGATGTGTCGGCTGTGTTTCTCAGCGCGTCACGAACCTGAATCGGCGTCAACTCGGGACGGGCAGAAAGAACCAGTGCGGCAGAGCCCGCGGCAAGCGGAGCCGCGAGTGAAGTTCCTTGTTGTGTTGTGTAGGAATTCGTTCCCGGTCTCGCGCAGTAGATAAACATCCCGGGCGCGACAACATCCGGTTTGATGCGTCCGTCGTTTGTCGGTCCGGTTGAACTGAAGTACGCGAGATACTTATCAACAGAAATCGCTCCGACGGAAAGAATACTATCCGCATCCGCAGGAGTCATCATTGTTCCCACAACTCCATCACCGTTTCCTTCGTTCCCCATCGAATTGCACACGAGAACACCAAGCCGTGCAGCGCGCAATGCTGCACGTGATGTTATCGAAGTGCGACCATTGAAATCTCCGTTATCCCATAAATACCCGCTACCACCATCGAATGTATTGTAGGCAACGGAACTGCTGACAACATCTGCACCGTTCGATTCGAGCCATTCAATTCCAGCCGCCCAGTCGTCTTCTTCAATTCGTGTTTCGGTCGGAATATATTCTGTCTTTGCAAGAAGAAATTCCGCATCGAACGCGGGACCGATGAGTTTGCCTTCTTTGAAACCGCCGAGCGTTGAGAACGTGTACGTTCCGTGTCCATCCTGATTGCTTGCGTCGCCTGTTTCGTTCGAGGTGACGCTGTCATGAAAAATAAAATCGTATTCGGCTATTACTTTTCGTTCCTGTAATGATTCATGAATCTTCCATCTAAATCCTGAATCTAACATTCCGACCCGAACATTGTTTCCCGTAACTCCCATCTGATGCAACGGAAGAACATTCACGGCATCAACTTGTGCGAGCGATGGTCCGTAATCAAACGAAGTGAGTTTGGAGAGAGAAAATGTTCGCTGTTCTTTTTCCTGCGGCAACGGTTTGCCTTTCAAAACAACCACAGGAGTAATTTCTTTTACGAACGAGAATTGATATACAGTTTCGATTTGGTTTGTTGTGAGTGTGAAACTTGCCGCATTAAACCACCGGCTTTGCTGATGCAACACGCCGCCAGCCCGTTCAATTTGTTTGATGTACGATTGGAAAACAGGAACATCCGCCGCATCAATGAGCGATTCCAATGGAAGGACTTTCGCGCGGCGTTGCAATGATTTTGGAGAGAGAATTTCCAATGCTGTTTGATAGGCTTTCACGCTCTTGCTGAGTGTTCCTGATGCGGGAATTCCGTTCCCTTTGTCAGTGAACCACACCCAATATTTCTTGGGCGATTGAGCATGAAGATGCTCGAACGGACTTGCCATCATTACGATAGTAAGACTCCATGCTGTCAAAACAGCGCGTGACATACAAATGATTAATCTGTGGAGAGAAGTTTCTCAACAATTTGAATTGCCGTAACGCCATCTGCTTCCGCGTTGAAGTTCGGAACGATGCGATGACGGAGAACGGGAATTGCAATTGCACGTACATCTTCAATATCGGGCGAGTGCCGACCTTGCAGGATTGCACGCGTCTTCGCCCCGAGAATCAAATACTGTGAAGCACGGGGACCCGCGCCCCAACTCAACCAATCTTTGATGAACTGAGGAACAGTCGGCGATGTCGTTCGTGTCTTCGCGACAAGTCCGACGGCGTATTCGATGACGTGGTCGGCAACGGGAACGCGCCTCACCAAGTCCTGATACATCACAATTTCTTTTCCGCTCAGAATATGCTTCAATGTCGGCACGTACATGCTCGTTGTTGATTTAACGATTTCCAATTCCTCCTTGTGTGAAGGATAATCGAGCCAGAGGTTGAACATGAACCGGTCGAGTTGCGCTTCGGGGAGGGGATACGTTCCTTCCTGTTCGATGGGGTTTTGTGTTGCAAGAACAAAGAACGGCTCGGAAAGGCGATACGTTTGTCCCGCCGCAGTGACGTGATGTTCCTGCATCGCTTCGAGGAGCGCGGCTTGTGTTTTCGGCGGCGTTCTGTTGATTTCATCCGCAAGAACGATATTGCCGAAAATCGGGCCCTTGATAAACTTGAACGCCTTGCTTCCGGTTGCGCGGTCATCTTCTATGATTTCCGTTCCGGTGATGTCGCTCGGCATTAAGTCGGGGGTGAATTGAATTCTGCTGAATTGTAAATCAAGCACCTGCGCAAGTGTTTTGATGAGCAACGTCTTCGCAAGACCCGGCACACCGACGAGCAGACCATGCCCGCGTGATAGCATCGCAATAAGCAAATGCTCAACAATCGTTTCCTGTCCGATGATAACTTTGCCGATTTCTTTTTTCATCGCATCGAAGTTGTTCTTCAAAGAAGCAACTGCTTCGACATCGTTTATTTGTTGTGGTTGTTCTGTCATGGTTTCCCTAAAAAATCTTTATGTTATTCTGTTCGTGTTTATACTAACTCATGCCCTTCTCCTTCTCTTAAAAAGAGAAGGAGAATGATAAGTCCCTCTTTTTTTAAGAGAGGGATTTAGGGTGTTAGAAAAATTTCATTGCCTCCAACTTTTTTTTACAATCTCGTCTCCCAATAAATTTCTTCACGCAGTTGTTTCAACCACTCGCGATAGACTTTGTTTCCTTTATAGCCGACCGCAAGTTGTTCAATGCGTTTCCAGTCGTCTGTCAAATTCATCTTGTGTTCGGGAACGCGTTTTTTCAGCCAGACAATATGATAGCCTTTCGTGTTTCCGTCGGCAACCATCAGCGGCGTGCTGATTTCTCCTTCTTTCAAATCCGAAATGGCGACAAGCATCGCATCTTCGAATTGGTCAATCGGGTATGCGCCGATGAGACCGCCGAGCAATGCCGATTCTTTATCTTCGGAATATCGTTTTGCAAGTTCAGAGAAACTTGTTCCGTTCTTCACGCTGTCTTTCAACGAGGAAAGGAAGTTGATTGTTTCGTAGATGGACGAACTGTCACGCTCCATCCTGAATAAAATATGTCGTGAATGAATCGCATCGCCGCGGCGCTCCAACAATTGAATAATGTGAACGCCAAATTTCGTTTCAACCAAATCAGCAAACTGACTATCTTTAAGAGCGAACGCGGCTTCTTCAAACTCTTTCACAAACTCCCCCCTGCGAACCCAACCCAAATCTCCTCCGTTCGCGCCGGAACCGCCATCAATGGAAAATTCTTTTGCGTACGTTGCAAAATCACCTCCTGCTTTCACCGAATCTAAAATCGCCTGTGCTTGTGTCATAACAGTTTTTCGCACTGCATCGCTGATGACGGGAATTTTGAAAATATGGTAGAGTTCAAGTTCTTCCTTCACCGGTGGGAGACTATCTTTATAGAGTGCAAAAAATTCTTCGACTTCCCGGCGTGAGCATTGCACTTCACTCGTTTTCTTTTTCGATAATTTTTCCGCGAGAATATATTTCCGCATTTCATCCCGCCACTCGCGTCGCATTCTCCCGATGGTCATGCCGTACATTTCTTCGAGACGGCGCTCACTGCCCGCTTGTTGCGAACGTTGTGCAATCATTCCTTCGAGTGAACGGTCAACTTCATCTTCGGTAACGAAGAGGGTTGTATCATCTTGCGCTTTGGCGAGAATCAATTTTTGGTCAACGAGTGCGTCGAGGGTTTTCTCCGCAAGTCCGGGTGTGTTGGGGTCGGTTTGCAGATTGAAGGCGTAAAACTCAAGTTCGGCTTTCATTTCCGAAAGGAGAATCGTTTCTTTTCCCACCAACGCGACAACACGGTCAAGAACTTCCTGCTGTGCTGTGAGAAATAGCGGGAACAACATCAGTGAACAGCAGAGCGGAAACAAGTATTTTTTAATCATGAATTTCATTTTGAATTGTATCGGTTTCCTGCACGGTCGGCAGTAGCATTTCAACAGTCGTTTGTGCGCGCAGAGTTCCAATGAGTGAATCTATTTGCAATTGTTTTTTTTCTCTCAGATACCGGGCTCGCACTTCATCCTGCACAAGTTCGTACTGAGGCGTTGAACCCTTTTTTACTGTTGATAATAATTGAATGATAACGTACCCGGAAGGTGTTCTCACGGGGAACGAAACATCGTTCACATCAAGCGTTTGTGCCACTTTCCAGAGTTCGGGAAATACCATCGAACGTTGAATGAAGTAATGATTTGAAAATGCCGTCGTGATTTCCACAGCGGCAGAGGAATCATTCATCAACATCTCAAGGGCTTTGTTCCATGAAGAACCTCGCGCAAGTTGCCCGGCAAACGCGCTTGCCCGTGCCCGTGTCGAAAATCCGATAACGTTCAGTTTCATTCCATCTTCCCGAACGACAAATTCATCTGCGTGCCGGGAAAAATATTGTTCGAATTCGCCCGCCGGAACTCCCGTCGTATCTTGAATTGCGACCTGTTCAAGAAGTTGCTGAATTGCAAGTTGCTTCCGTGCATCATGGAGTTGCCGTTGAAACGCGGAAGAATTTTCCATGCCGCGCCGAACCGCTTCCTGATACAACATCTCGGTTCGAATCCATGTCGTAACATACATCCGCAACTGATGTTCATACAGCGCCGATGTGGTATCTACATCTAAACGGGCTTCATCCAACGTCAATACGGCGTCGCCGACTCGCGCGAGAATTTGTTTTTGTTCCTGTCGCTGTTCACACCCTGCAAAAGCAACAGCTATTGCAACGATGAGAAAAAGCAGTTTCATGAATTCGGCGGTGCAGACGAAAACGCTTTGCTAAGTTGCTCTTTAAATTGTTTGACCGGATATCGCTCTTTGATTTTGTCGAGCCAGAGTTTTTCGAGCCGCTTCGATTCGTATTCCTGAAACGCGTTCGAGAGTTCCGCACCGGCTTCTTCGTATGTCTTGATTCGTTCCGATTCTTTTTTCGTCACTTTCATGATGACAAATCCGCCCATCATCAATTCAATCGGTTCGGAAATTTCACCGACCTGCATTGAGTCAGCCAACTTTGTGAAATCATCTTGCGTAACCGGCTCTAATTCGTGTGCGCCTTTTTTCGCTTTCAATTCAGGGTCGTTGTTGTGGCGCTCTGCAAGTTCCGCAAAATCCGCACCTTTCGTGAGCGAATCATACAACATGAGAGCGAGCGTATCCGATTCGATTTCAATTTCACTGTACGCTACACGGTTCGGAAACTTAAACCGTTCTTTATTCTTTGAATAATAATCTTTCAGGGCAGAATCATTCACAGAAACTTTATTCCAGACTTCCTGTTGTTCTGCTTTGAACAGGATAATACCATCCTCGTATTCTTTCATTAATGAAGCGAAATCCGGATGCGCCGCTTCCAAGCCAATTGATTTTTCATCGAGTACAAATCCTTCAACCATGTGACCAATTTTCTGGCGTAGTTCGGCGGGGCGAAGCATCGTACTCCGGAATTCCATTTTCCGGTTAAACATGCTGACGATAGTATCAACAATGACTGACTTGTTATTGATTGTGAAGAGTGATTTTGTAAACACATCTGTTGGAACCGCTTCCGACCATCCGCTATCATCAACACTCTGGTTTGAATCAAGCAACGAGGCGAACAACTGAAACACATCTTCATTAAATGAATACTTGTACTGTACTTTTAATCCCTCAACGTATTGCTGGTATTCCTCGTTGAAGCGATATTGTTGATACCGCTTTTTTAATTCTTCTTTGATTTCAGCAAACGGCGGAAGTTTCTTTGTGCTGTCACAATAAATCAAATGGAACCCGAATGGTGTTTTCACGATGCCCGAAGTTTGTCCGGCTTTCAATGTGAATGCCGCTTCATCGAACGGCTGAACCCAGCGACGGCGTTCGAACCAACCGAGGTCTCCGCCTTCCGGTGCGCTACCTGCATCTTCCGAAAGTTTCACAGCGAGGTCAGCAAACTTCCAACCGTTCTTCAAACTATCCTGCAATCCTTTAATTCTCGCGAGTGCATTTGTTGTGTCGGTGGAATCATTCGCATTGGTAAACCGCGCCATGATATGTCGTACTTTGATTTGATACTCGGATGGTTTTCTATCCAATATTTTTATGATATGATAACCGGATGAACTGCGCACGGGAGTTTGTGTTATCTGACCTTTCTTCATCGAATACGCTGCCGCCTCGAATGATGAAGCAAGTTGTCCTGAGGTGAAATAATACACATCTCCGTAGTTTTGTTTTGCTGTTTGGTCTTCCGAGTACTGCATGACGAGCGTATCGAACGACGCGCCGTCTTTCAGTTGAGCGATAATTTCTTTTGCCTTCGTGTACACTGCCAATGTTTCTTCGGGAGTTGCAGTCGGTTTCAGAGCAAGAAGAATATGCTGAGCGCGGATTTCTTCTTTGCGACGGTCGTACATGTTCTTGACGCCCTGCTCAGTCACTTCCCGCTCGACAAGATACGAAGCCGCCAAACTTGAACGGTACTCTTTCAACTCTGCCTGAATCTCCGGGTCTTTATCGTACCCGCGGTCGTAGGCATCGAGGAGTTTTAATTTGTAATTTGTTAGTAGGTCTAAAAACTTTTCTCGGTCTTCCTGCGGACTTTTCTTTGCTGCATCCCAGCCGCCGGTATTTTTTGCAAAGAAATTCTCATACTCGCCCAACCCGATTTTCTTCGCTCCAATTTCAAGAACGACCGGGTCTTCTTTCTCGCCGCATCCAATGACGAGCAATGTGCCAAGTAAGCCAATGAATATGAGATAATGTTTGAAGTTCATTCGAATAAATCCTTTCATGATTAAAATCGGGAATTTGGTTGGAAATCCTTTGAATTTGCTAAATTCGAGCGATTAGTATAACCAAAAATCGTGAAAGTACCAAAGCGAAAAATACTTCTTCCCAAAAACTGTTTATTGTGTTGGTATGCTCTTTTGACCTCGGTCTCACGGGAAAATCATTCCTGATTGCCCGACATCTATTCCTCTTCTGTGAAAGATGTATCTTCTTAAAACTCTGCACTGATTCCGATGGAAGGGAGAATTCCTATCGAGTCATTTTCTTCAACCTTCCCGAGCCGCGTGTTATACCGCGGAATATCAGCGGGCTTTTTGTTGTACACATTCTGAATATCAACGTACGTAATCAATATCCAGTTTGGGAACGACCATCGCCTGTCAACCCGTATGTCTAAACTATGATTGATGCCGACGCGTTTTGAATTGTATAAAAATGGTTGTTGAGAACCATCCGGTGCGTATGGTGTGTACGGACGACCTGTTGCAAATCGGAATTTTGCCCCGAACTCCCATCGTTCGTTCAGAACATATCCGCCGCCGAAGTTTAATATCCAACGCTGGTCAAAACTTCCCGGTCGTTCTATCCCATCAAGCGCGGTGAAAAACGATTCGTTGTAACTCAAACTTACCGTTCCATAGCAAGATATATCAGACAACTTTTTTTGAAGGAACAATTCAACTCCGCGGGATATACCACTTCCGCTACTTCCCAGCGGTTCAACACCGAACGAAGTGAACCCCTCTTCACTCCCGCCAAAACCTGCCCCCGAATTTGCAAGAACTACATACGGACGTCGAAGGCTTACCGGATAATCTGAGTAATGCTTCATATATCCTTCCGCGCTGAGTTTGAAATCATCGAGTAACAGATATTCGGCCCCGAGTATTACTTGTTCAACTCTGATATTGGTTAATTGTTTGTTCGATTCATCAGATACAAGCCAGACCGACGAGGGAGCCTGAAAATATTTTCCAATGCTTGTGTTAATGTTCATCTTTGAAGTAACAGCATACCGGAGAGAGAGTCTCGGGGCGAATACCCATGCTTGTTCAATAAGAGAAAAATTATCAATACGTGTACCAGCAACGAGGTTGAAATGTCCAAAGGTCGTTGCAAGTTGTGTGTAAAAACCTGTTTTCCAACCGGTAGTTTCCCGTGCTGTTTGCAGATTAAGACTATCGCCAAATGAAGAACGATAATTTGGAAGTGTTAATCCTGTCGAAAATCCAATGTTCCGTGCTTGAAAACCGAATGATGCGTCAGACATTGATGACAGTTGAAGAACCACTTCGCCGCGCAGGGAAAGTTCGCGCTCGTATGTTGAACTGAAAAATATCGGGTTGAGTAAAGAATCGTTCTGCCGGTATTGATATTCATTGTATCGCTGTCCCAGTGTAACGGTTGAATAGCCCGAAGTAAACAAGCGTTTCCATGTCGCACCGGAAACAACTTGATTTTGATCGGCGGCTAATATTCTTGAATTCTTAAACCTCTGGTCTTCCGTTTCATTGAACAAGCGAACTCTATCTATAGCGGCAATACCGATAAACGAAAGTTGATTCTTTGAATCAAGTTTAGAAGACACCTTCGCCAGATAATCCCAATACTCCGGCACAAACCCGAACCCCGCCGCCTTAAAAAGAAAATCAAGATAACTTCTTCGGACAGAAAACAACATATTCGTTTGTTCGTTTACCGGACCTTCGATAGATGCGCCAAACTGAGTTGCAGCAAGCGTAAGTTTTCCTCCGAACCTGTCTTTTCTTCCTTCGCGTAAAGAAATATTCAGCACAGACGAAAGTTTATCTCCATATTTTACGCCAAATCCACCAGTGGAAAACGATGTTGCTTCGACAAAATCAAGATTCACATAACTCAGCGGACCGCCGCTCGCCCCTTGAGTTCCGAAATGATTGATGTTGGGAACATCAAGATTGTCAATCAGAAAGAGATTTTCTGATGGTGCGCCGCCGCGTACGATTAAATCATTTCTTCCTGCCTGAACCTGCGCAACACCGGGGAGAATGGAAATTGCCCGCACGACATCTTCCTGTCCTCCGGGTAAACGACGAATTTCTTCGGCTGATTGTTGTTGCGTACTCACCGGAGTCTCGGAATTTTTTTGAAAATAACCGGCGCTCACCTCTACTCCCTCAAATTGAATTCTCGATTCCTGCATCAGGATAGTTATCTCTGTCGGTTTGATTCCGTTCACGACAACATCGGTCATGATGTATTGTTCAAAACCGATGAGTGAACTTTTAACATTGAACGTACCGGGAGGAACATTCTGAATCCGAAACATTCCGTTATCATCCGTTGATGCGCCAAGTTTAGTTCCCGAAAGAGTTATGTTCGCACCGAAGAGAGGCTCTTGTGTTTCTTTGTGTAGTATAAGCCCGGAGATTTCTCCTTTCGCATCTTCATTCTGTTTCTGTGAAACCATCACCGAGGTTATTACTAATAGGTGAACAAAAAGAAATAGAAAATGTTTCATCAATGTCATATTATTGTTCTTGAAAAATTGATTGTAAAGAGTGTTCCAATGTAGGGTAATGAAAACGATAGCCGGTGTCCAACAATTTTGCGGGAACGACATTCTGTCCCGTTAACAACATCTCCGACATTTCACCTAGCGCAAGTTTAAGTATGCTTGATGGGACGGGCGCCCAACATGGTCGTCGAAGGACATTGCCAAGTTGTTGACAGAATTGTTTCATCGTGACAGATTCCGGTGCGGCAAAGTTCACAGCCCCGTTTATTTGTTCATTTTCCATAGCGAACAACATTCCATTCACAACATCATACCGGTGAATCCACGGAAACCATTGCTTGCCGCTTCCGAGCCAACCGCCAACTCCGAACTTGAACGGCATCAGCAATTTCGGCAACGCACCACCATCGTTCGCTACTACAACGCCGATTCGCGGATTGACAACACGAACTCCAAACCCGGTTGCTTTCTGAGATTCTGATTCCCACACTGCGCAAACATCGGCAAGAAATCCATTTCCTTTTGGATGTGTTTCTGTCACCTCTCCCTGCTCCACGTTTCCGTAGTAACCAACTGCCGATGCACTGACAAAAACCTTGGGTTTCTGTTCTGCTTCCTTTATCGCTTGAACCAACACCCGCGTAGAATTAATTCTGCTTTCAAGAATGTTCTTCTTTTGGTTTGCTGTCCATCGTTTCCCGGCGATAAGTTCTCCGGAGAGATTAATGACAGCGTCGGAGTTGTTAATGCAATCTTTCCATTGACCAACCGTTACTCCATCCCATTGTTTTAGAACAACAGAAGGCAGGTAATGTTTTTGCACATGCTTACTACGAGATAAAAGCGTTACATGATGCTGAGATTGAATGAAGGATTCAACCAGAGCCGTTCCGATAAATCCTGTTCCGCCTGCAATAACGATATTCATAATTCACCTATTCCTTTGTTTGCGTTCTTTGATTGGTAATATTTTTCTTCGCGATACAATGTGCGTTTATGCTTGACCCGAAGGCTTCTGTTTTCTTGGTCCGGGTTTTAATTGAAACACTTCTTTGATGTAACTTAATGCATCAGTCGCTGAGTTTGCAATATGATGGCAACCGAAATCTTCGGGAGTGTAGAGTGCAGAATAGAAACCACCGACCATCACTTTCGCTCCGTATGAACGGGCGTAGCGACTGATGTTCATAACGTCCTGTGCAAATTGTTTCTTTTTATTCACAACAGTAAACGAGAGGCAAATTAATTCCGGCTTCATTGCTTTCATGAAAGAAAGCAGAGTATCCGTAGGAGTATTTGCCCCAAGATAGTGAACATGCCACCCTTCACTTTCCAGAACGAATTTCAATGCGTGAAGACCAATTTCGTGATGTTCTCCTTCCAGGCATGCACACACTGCTGAAAGTTTGTTAGTTTTCTTGCTATGGACATTTGGTGCAAACCGAACCAACGCTTCAAGAATCGCCTGTGATGCGCGGTGTTCCTGATGAACTTCGAGTTGCCCCGATTTCCATTTATCACCGATATGAACTAATGCAGGTCTGATAACTTCATCTGTAATCGTCGCAAGACGAATTCGATGTTTTGACAGATAGAGAAGCAGTTCGAGCAACCCGCGGTCATCCCCCTGAAGCGATTCCTGAAGAAAAACCTCGGCAATCTTATTGTAATTTTGAGTAAAAATGCCAAGTTGAAGTTGCTCCATTTGTTGATTCGTCATCGGCGGCGGGGAAATTCCGGAGACCGGGATTCCGTTTTTTTCTGCAAATTCAAGGACATCGTGAATAAAAAACTTCCGATGTCCACCCAGTGTTTTCGTGCACGGAATCTTTCCATCCTCTGCCCATCGCTTTATAGTCGTTTCGGTGACATTCAGAAGAGAAGACAGTTCTTGCGTTGAAAGAGTTGGCGTTACCATAGATATTTTGTTTATGCGTTATGTTCGTTTTGGACGATTTAATATAACGCAAAATAAATTTCTATGCAACTCTGTTTTTTTACTGACCGCTTGTTAGATGGTTTATTCGAACGAGAAGCAGGACGGGCTTGGCTTGTTAAATGGTCACTTGTCCGACTTCTTCTTGTTCGATAGTCAGAAGGATTACTGTATGATTTGATACGATGTGGATGTGTTAACCGGGCATCAGGTCAGGTTTTCCATCCCCGCACCCACTCCGTCCCGCACATTGTTTTGTATGGACAATCGGGACACTGTTTCTCCAAATCTTCTGTTGGAAGAAACTCTTCTTTCACGTCAAAGATTTCTTCAATAATTCTGAAGATGAGCGGCTCAACCTTACGATACACTTCTGCATCTGATAATTCCTCATCACCCAAACCGACTTCAATCGTTTCATCAATTTCTTTTTTGCCAAGAAACAGAAATGCGGGCTTAATTTTATCAATTCCTTTTCTTGTCAATTCATTATAGAGAAGCATGTACATCGGAAGTTGGAACGATTGAATCGCTTCGCACCATGTTGATGAATCATTCGGGTTGAGTTTTTCCAATTTGATGCTGACATGCGAATCATCTTTTCCTGTTTTGTAATCAAATATGTAATATCGCTCGCCGCGCAACTCGACACGGTCAATTCTTCCGGTGAATGTATAACCGTTTTTCTCAACGCTCACCGGTTTCTCTAAACCGCTGATGATGATATTCTCCTTTGTAGCTAACGGTAATTGATACTTTTCAATAAACTGCCAAAGTTGCGCTCCTATTTGCCGCTTAAGAAGAAATGCTGTCCCGGTTAAATCATCACCAAAATTCTGTTTGAAATATTCACCAACTACACTTACCATTCGCTCCTGAGTGAGAAGTTCAATTGCAATTGGTTTTCCTTCAAACGGTTTGAAGTATTCCGCGAGAACGCCATGCACGATGTTGCCGATTTCCAGATTGTCAACATCCTCACTCGCTTCACTTCGTTCCCGCAACCGCAAAACATTCTGATAATAAAATCTCAACTGACATTTGAGATAGGTATCCAACGAGTGCGCGCTGAACTGAATTCGTTGCCGCAACCGATGAATCATTTCTCTTGTCTTTTTGATTGGCTCCGGTTTTTCGTTTGCAAGCCGGACATGGTATTTGGCAACGTGTTCATACGATTTCACATCCACGTTGCCATCTCGTTGCTGTAACTGCCAGAGCAATTTTTCAACGAAGCGGCTTTTCTCTTTTCCGCCTGCTTCTGTTTCGGTGTAGAAGAGATGTACTTCTTTTGCTGATTGAATTGCAAGTGTAAAGTAATATTCAATCAACTGCTCGCGGTCGCGGGAGGTTTCCAATCCCAGTAATTTCCTGACAGGTTGCGGAAGCAACATGTCTTCACTTCGTGAGCCGGGAAGAACATCATCGTTTGCATCGAGGATGTACAGAGTGTCGAATTTCAGGTTGCGCGTTTCCAACAAACCGAGTGTTTGCAATCCTTTCAACGGCGTTCCTGAGAACGGAACGGATTCGGATGCGATGAGACTTCGCACAAGAGTGAAATATGCCAGCGGGTCTTCAAATCGTTTTCCTGCAAGAAGCGATGTTGATAATCCATCCAACGCTTCTATCAATCGCTCGACATACGGACGGAAATACGGATGAAGATTTGCCGTGCTATGTTCAAAGATGTAGGTAAGAACTGCAATCGCCCGGCGCGCAAACTCGCCGATGGAACTGAATTCATTTAATTTCCTGATTGTATGATGATGAATCGTACAGAGATGTTCACGAAGTTGTTCGCTTGATATTTCTTCACCGATGCCCGCAAGTCGTTTTAATGTCTCTTCAAAAAACTCCGCATCGTTTTCAATCTCCTCAAGCGTGAACAACGCCTTCGAACGATGTTCAAGCAAATGTTCCTCAAGCGAATGAAAAAGAATGCGTGTAACATCCGAACGTTTTCCGAAACGGATGTTCTTCGTGTACGGATGAAGGACGAATTTCAAATAACTCTTGGGTGAAAACTTCCCGTGAAACGCCGAGCCAAGTAATTCCATCAGACTGTTAAGAAATCCGTAGGCGGGAGTTCGCATAAGCGGATAACCGAGTGCGATGTTATAGTTTTCATCAGGAATCAGCGAGAGAGCATGATGGAAAACAGGAAACAACGCTTCAGAACCCGGAAGTACAATCGCGGTTTTCTCATCCACACGCTGTTCTTCTACCTTCTTTTGAAGTTCAGCCGCGAGGGCAAACGTTTGTCCGTGCGTGTCGGGAGCCTTAACAAAATGGAGTAGCGGGGTAGTGGAGTAGTGGAGTGATGGAGTTTTGGAGTTTTGGAGTTTCCCTTCTTTTGTTGGTATTCCAATGTGTTGCAACTGCTGTTGTAAACCGATTCCATCCTGAAAGATGAAAGAAACATTTTCCCGTTCAAGAAGATTGGTGATTATTTTCTTCTCCGTGTTTGTGAACGCGTAGAATCCTGCAAAAATGATTTGCTGAAACTGTTCGAGATTGATTTCTCCAATTTTGCCTGCTACGGTTCTGTACGATGTTGCCTTCGTGGAATATCCATACTCCACGACGCGCTTGTAAAAACTTTCGTAGTAGTAACTTAACGCATGGAATTTCAGAAATTCAACCGATGAAAGAACCTCCTTCACTCTTGGAAGCAGAAGATTTGCAAGAGCGACTTCTTCCAACTCACGGAACAACTGCATCCCGACCGGCACAAACGCATCGAGCGAAACGAAATGTTCAGCGCCGACTTTTTCCTGCGCTTCACTATGCACATCATAGAGAAACGATAGCGCATCTGCCGTTTCAAGTTTCTTTGTGTGAATGCCAAGCAGTTCACGATGCAGAAACCCGATGAATGTTTCAAACGAAAAAATACGCGGTGGAATGTAACTCGACTGATGCCGCTCGGCCATCATTTTCCGGAGGACATGTGCGGGACGTTTTCCGGGAAACACTATTATGGTGTTCGAGTAATCCCGCTCATCGGAATTCAAACGGGAAAGTATTTCTTCAAGTAAACCGACTTCCGGCGAAAGAATGGTCACGTTATTCATGCAATCCTCCGGACACATTTCACATCAACATACGCAAGCGCGCCTTCAATTTTTCTTTTTGGATAGAGTTGACGAACCATAAATAAATAATTCTGTACCTGTTTGATGTACGATTCCTTTTCCGCGCCGGTTTTGAAATCAAGCACTGTAACCCGGTCGCTATCAAGTATCAATCTGTCCATCCGATGGAGTTGCCCGTTCGCTCCGACAATTTCCTGCTCGGTGAAAATCGTTCGTCCCTGCTTCGGCGTGAAATATTCTTTCACTTCTTTTACTGCAAGAAATTCTTTGATGTGTTTTGCTATCGTTTCTTTATCAATGATTTGATAGCCCTGTTGTTGCAACGCATCCAATGAACGCGCGATGATTGCATCGAGCCGTTCATCAACAACAATAATGTTTGATAACACGGCATGAATAATTTCCCCGCGTGTTGTATCCTCCGGGTGAATGTTCTCAATGCTTGTTGCTTGCTTCAATCCTTGTGACGGTTGGTGAAGTAACGATGCTTCATGTACTTTTTCCTCTACCTTTTTCTCTCTCTTCATCGGAGAGCCGAGAGAGAATCCGTTCTCCGGCAAGAACGATGACGGCTCCGTTGCATACTTTGATTGAACGCTGAGAACATACATCTCTTCCCGCGCACGCGTCAACATGACATACAGTTTATTCAGTTCGTCCACGTTCCGTTTCACCGCATCCTCATTATAAATTGCACCGAGCAGTTCACTCGATTCCGACCAGTGTTTTGTCGAGCGAATCAACCGCACACCGTCATCACCGGTTGTGATTGCCATGGTATTCGGCTTCGGTCGGCTATCATACAATAGAGCAATCACTATGGGGAAACCGAGTCCCTTTGCTTTATGCACCGTCATGATTGTCACCGCATCTTCACCCGATGATTTTTCGAGGTCCCACGAAGCATCGGCATCGTTCTCCTCCGCATACTCAAGAAAATCTTTCAGGTTGTTGTTTCCCGTTTCTTCAAATTTCTTGATGACTTCCAGAAACTTTACCAGCGCGGCTTCTTCTTCATGGAAGACCTCGAACAAACGGAACACCCGATAGAGTTCGACAACAAGGTCGTACACCGGCAAGTAACCGACGAGAGTGAACAACTCATCGAAATAATGTTCCCACAAATCGCTGTAAGATTGTTTGAATGAACTGTACAACGGCGCACGTGCGTCTTCCTCCCTGCACGAATGAACAAAGGAATGGAAATCCTCTTCGAAGAATCCGCGCTCCATTGTTTTCCGGAAGATGTCTCCGAAAAGGAACGACGCGAACGACAAATCATCAACAGGAGAATCGAGCCAGCGAAGCAACGCGAGCAATTCCCCCGTCAGTGTTCTCGTTCGTATATCGAGACTGCTGTGCGAAAGGAATTTGATGTTCGATTCATTCAACCACCGGCTGACTTCTACAACATCATTATTTTTCGGAGTAAGAATTGCGATGTCGCAATACCGGTAGCCGCGACGGATACAATCCTGAAGAACAGAGAGAAGTTTTTCTCTCTCCGGCGATTCGGTTTCTAACGGTTCTTCATCCGGAACTTCGAACTTGAAAACCTCGACGTATCCTTTTCCCTTTCCTTTCTCATAGACATTCTGCTCGAACGAAACAAGCCCGCTTAACTTTGCAACATCACCCAAACCCTGAGCCGGAATAATTTCGTGAAAGACTTTTTTTGCAAACCCGACAATCGCTTCCGTGCTTCTCCAGTTCGTTGTCAATTCTTTTCGCTGAGTTGCAACGGAACGAAACTCATCCCGCTTCAGCATCCGCGCCATGATTTGCCAATCGGCGCCGCGGAATGTGTAGATAGATTGTTTCGTATCGCCGACGATGAACAGGCTTCCGAGTTTTGCAAGCGATTCCTCAATCAACGGGCGAAGCACTGCCCACTGAATCGGCGCGGTATCCTGAAACTCGTCAATCAAAAAATGATGAATACGTTCGCCGAGCGTGAAATAGACTTCCGGCACAATTTCATTCCGCAATCTTCCTGCCAGCAATTTATTGGCGTCGCCGAGATGGACTTCGCCGCGCAGACGCTTCACTTGTTCGATGGCGTTTAGCAATTGCAGGTGCGTCTGCACGAACGGAACATAATACGCTCGCGCTTTCGCCTCAAAATAGTTACCGACAATCAACGCAAGTTCATCCTGCAAGCGTGCAATCTCGGCTTCAATCTTCGCCAACTGAGGATGGGAAGATTTGTTGAGAACTTTCTGACCGAGTTTCCATCCGAGCAATCGCTCCACATCTCCTTCTCCCGCAGTTGCCATGATGCGTTGATAATTTTTTGAAACGATGACGCCCGGTGTATCCGCAACTCTTCCGATGGAAATTATTTTCTCGATGATTTCTGCCTGAAGTTGCCGGAACGTTTCCTGTTGTTCTTCGATGAGCGGCAACGATGCAAATGCAGAGAGCCGTTGATGCACTTCCCCGACTTCCTTCGTCAGTTTCTGAAACGGGTCCCAGAGATATTTCGATTTCCCATCCTGCGCCTCGCTCACAAGTTGAATTACCCGCTCGACAAGTTGTTGCTTTCTCGTATCGAACGAAAGGTCGCGGAACAACACATCGAACGCATCATCTAGTATCGCTTTTGAATCAAACACGATTTGAAAATCGGGGGAGAAACCGAGTTCGAGTGCGGAGACTCTCAGCAAGCGCGTAATGAAACTGTCAATCGTCTGCACCTGAAAGTCGGAATAGTTATCAAGGATTTCATTCAGACGAAATGCGGCGCGGGTTTGAAGTGTTTCTCTGTCAAGTGAAAGAACCTCGCTCAGTTGTTTCACTTCCTCTTTCTCGGGGTGCAGAATTGTGTACTTGAGATACGCGAGGATTCTCTGTTTCATCTCGCTTGCCGCGTTGTTGGTGAACGTCATTGCGAGAATATTTTTCAGGTTGTTGAACGGAATCTTCGTCGAGAGGAGAAGTTGGAGATAACGCAGCGTCAGCGTGTGCGTTTTCCCGGAACCTGCCGAGGCAGTTACCAGCGTCAGGTTCGGAAGGGCGAGAGTCGAATCATGTTCAAGAATAGCGTGCATCACCTGTATCGTGAAATTGAGAACGAGCCAAAATACAACAACACACGCGAACCTGCAACTTGGCAACGTGCAAATCTTTTCTTACCTTCTTGCCGAACTATTGAGAAAACTTATGGAGTTTACTGCAGAAAAAATTCGTGTGCTTATTGTTGATGATCACCCGATGGTAATTGCCGGTATTAAAACCTTTCTTGCCGAGTATCCCCAGATACAGGTAATCGGTGAATCAATCAACGGCAAAGAAGCAATCGAACGGGCAAAAACCATGCTTCCCGATATCATCCTTATGGATATCAGCATGCCGGTTATGAACGGACTGGAAGCGACAAAAATCATCAACAAAAATCTCCCGACAATTGATGTCATCATCCTCACGATGCACGACGATAAGGAATACATCCGGCAGATATTCCAATGCGGAGCGAAAGGGTACGTTCTGAAAAACGCGCCCCAGAGCGATATACTAAAAGCCATCGAATCCGTCTTCAGAGGAGATGCCTTTTTTAGCCCCGAGGTATCAAAAGTACTGTTAGAGGAAATAACAGGTGAACGGAAAAAACCCTCGGAGGTAGACCCAACACTGACACAACAGGAAGAGGAAGTGTTGATACTCCTTGTCAAGGAATTCAGTACAAAAGAGATTGCCGACAAACTTTGTTT
The DNA here is from genome assembly GCA_016212665.1 of Ignavibacteriota bacterium. Taxonomy (NCBI): domain Bacteria; kingdom Pseudomonadati; phylum Ignavibacteriota; species Ignavibacteriota bacterium. The sequence goes on along the minus strand of JACREZ010000016.1, from coordinate 1,232 downwards.
AAGCCCCAGAACGGTCGAAAAATACAGGCAGAACATCATGGACAAATTACATATTCATACCAGCTTCGGATTAGCAAAATACGCAATCAAAAAAGGCCTCATTATAGTGTAACGACGCTCGCTCAGGAGCGGCATTTTTCGTTTTTTCCTCTTTTCCCCCTCTTTTATTCCACTTCCTCTTTTATCCTCATATCGTAGTTTTACTACGCGAGGGTAATTTACTACCCAAAAATAGGGTAGTTTACGTATTGATAATCAAGCAGAATTTCCGTTCCTTTACACTGTCCAAATTAGCGCTCCCCAGACCATCATCTACCGAAGTTTTCGTGGATTAAACTTCACTACTAACGCGAGCCCGGACAGGGGGTTTTAACAACCAAAAAGGTGAGCCATTCCTATCTTATAGCTGGTTAGGAAAAGTCGGCTCACCTTTCTTTATCGCCCCGGTAATTTTGGGAGATGCCGGGGTGGTTTAGTTTGATAAGAATTCATTTCCTGATAGCGGTGAGAACATTAGTGGTTAAGGGAAACTTCATCAACTCTGTTACGTGGGGATTCGGTGGATTGACAGAGTCTGTTGATACGCTCACCGCTTTCTTTTGTGTGAAGAATAATGAGTGTAAAGCAACGTAATTTTTGAAATCTCGTTCACACGCTCCTATCATTTATCAGCGCGTGGGAATGAAATAAGTTGACGCTCCGCGTCATTAACGAATTTGAACAATGCAGAAAAATAAAATTGATAATGTGCTATTCAGTCCGTATGTTTACAGGAGAATCCATAACCATAGGTGAACAATGAATAACAGTAATTGCTCCAAGGGATTTGTAAACATGAGGCGACTTGATACGGTTGAAATGAAAATTCGACCTACTATACTTTTTCTTTTTCTCTCTCTTGCAATACTTGGTATTTCGTGCAATGAAACGGGAATAGAGATAATACCAATACCGCAACTTACCTTAGAGGAGAACGGTGTAACAGAACTATGGCTCCGTGTTACAATGAGTAACGGCAGCGATGATTTTACGGTACACCGGGATGATAGTTTACTTACCACTCTCCACCCTCCAATTGATACAGTAATTTATGATGAAGAATTGTTGCCGAAACATACTTACACATATAAAGCGGGGCGCGGCACAATACTTCATGTGACAACGTTAGACACGACAAGCCACGACTTCACGTTTACACAATACATTCTCGGTGAAGGACAGAACAGCATTAT